>JBCCDG010000064.1:0-23103 GCA_039030915.1 Pseudomonadota bacterium
AGCCTAGCCGAATAGTAAGTGAAGACCTGCGCAACATTGGCGACTTCTGTCTGGCGCTGCGACTTACGCTTGCCGAAGATGGCGTGGTAGTCGATGATCCAGGTCCAGTTCATCCCCGACTGCACCAGTATACCGCTCGGGGGTCTGCTGAAATTATTGGCAAGGTCCGGATAGTCGATGATCGCATTTCCGGCGACGTTGAAGCCGCCCGCGCCCGGGTTCTTCACCAGAAACGCATAGCTTTCCTGGTAATTGCTCGACCCCTTCAAAGCGCTCAAGTACCAGGTGTGGTTCCCCGGCGTAATCAGCCCCGCGTTGACCTGAGTCATCACCTCCTGCATCGCGATCACGTCATAGGCCGCGAAGTTGCCGTTGAAATAGTTGTACTTCGCATTCTGATAGTTCTGCTGCCCCCACCCCAGATGCAGCGTATTCTGCGAGGTTAGGCTGAACGTCTGCGCCCATACCGGCCCCGCGATGCCAAGCAGCGCGAGAACCAGCGCAACGGCGATATGGCGGCGGCGTCCCTGCATCCCTATTTCCCCATTGAAACCACGTCGCCCCCGACCAGCGGCAGGTCGAACGCCGAGACGCCTTCCACCGCGGCTTCGGGCTCTTTCGGAAAGAAGATCTGTGACTGGCGGTAGAGGATCCGCTGGCCGCCCGCGGGATTGCACAGCCCCGGCATCACCCAGCGCTTCATTGCCCTGTGGCCTGTTCTCATGAACGCGAACATCTCGGATGGCGCCAGCGTGAAGCGGGTGCGCAGCACATCTGCCAGCGTGGTTCCCAGCGTCACGGATGTCGGCACTGCGTCGATCTCGACCATCACTTCCGGCACCACGGCAGCCCGGCCCGAGAAGAACAGGCTGCTGGTCCCCGGGGCCGCCGTGCCGGTGGTCACGTAGCTTGTCACCGCAGCGTCGAGATCCTCCAGCGTATCCGCGCCGAGGAGCGTGACGTTGTCGCCTGGCGCGGGATCGGTCAGCACATCGTCGATGCCGCTGATCGCGGGCGGATAGATCAGCCGCCAGTAGCGCCGGGCCGCCCCCGTGACGGCAAGATCGAGCATCCCCTCGATCCTGCCCACCACGCCGCTTGTCGTATCGGCAGGTGCGTCGAACGGGGCGAGGAGCGGCGTGAAGGCATCGAACGCAAGCAAGCCGTCCGGACGCCGCTTGAGGTCGAGCGTGAAGCCGCCCGTCGCGCCATAGCCGTTATGGGCGCTGCCCGCGCGTCCCGCCGGGGCGGCGTACTGATACGTGCCTGGCATGACGCGAAGCCGCATGCCCGCCCGCAGCGCAACGGTGCGATTTGCCTGCTCCAGCCCCTCATCATAGGCGAGCGTGTCGGTCAGACGCAGCGGCAACTGGGCGGCCACCCGAGCCGCCATCACATCGCTGCCGCCGGGCGTGAGGCATCCGCTGGCCTCGAGCTTCTCCAGCGCCTGACGAAAGGCCTTGTACGAAGCCATCAGGGGCGCCCGCCCTGCCGCGCTCACCAGATTGCCAGGGGCGACGCCGATCTTCGCGAAGAGCTGCTGCAAGCTGGGGTTCTCAACCCAAGTCAGCGAGAAATCCGTGTTGTCGCCGCCCGCCGCGATATCGCATCCTCCGCCGGGCTTCGCGCTGCCCTGAAGATCCGGCACGAAGATCTCGAGCCCGTTCTTCGAGGCATCCGCGTTGTCGTAGCAAGGCGCTGTAAGGAACGGCCCTGGCACGGCCTCGCCCGCCGCGTCGTCCAGCGTCGTGGTGACGGCGAACTCTCCGTTCATCGCACCGCACCCGCCGCCCTGAGGTTCTGGCTGGCCAGCCATACCTGCACGGTTGGCGAAAGACTGCCCAGCCCGGTCCAGGCCGAGTTCACCGTCAGGCTGGTCGTGCCCTGTGCGTAGGCGAATTTCGACGGCTCCTCGCCGTCCAGCCAGGACCAGCTGATGACGATGGCGCCGCCGGTCGCGGGGGTCATCGAGATGTTGCCGCCAAGTGCCGTGAAGGGCGAGGTCGCGAGGTTCACATATCGCCGCGTGCCGCCGGCAAGAATGGTGCCGCCGATCTGCGGCTGCTCCCCGGTACCCGGCCCCCAGATGCCGCTAACCAGCATCGCGCTCGTCACACCGAGCGAGACGCCCGAGCCGTTCTGAAAGGCGATCGCAATCTGCTTGTTCGCGGCTTCGGACATAGGAAATACACGCCTCCCGACAGTTCTGCGGGACCGGAAAACCGCGGTGGCATCACACCACCGCGCATCTGCAATGGTGAGCCGCTAGCTCGACGCGTTCGTCACTCGGACCTGAAGGGTCGGCGACAGCGTGTTCGCGTTGATGACGTTGCTGCTGACGGAGATCGCCGGTGCGTTCGAGACCGTGGCCTTACCCGACACGGCGCTGCCGTAGTCCCACTTCCACGTGATATCCAGCGTCCCGCCCTGGGCCGGCACCAGCGCGATGCTGCCACCGAGGTTTGTGAACGGCTGGTCCGTAAAGTTCACGTAGCTGGGCGTGTTGCCCGGTGCGACCGTGCCACCCAACTCGGGCGCCGTCTCCCAGGCCCCCGCCGCAAGCTGGAAGTTCGCGATTGTCAACGACTCCGCGCTCGAATTCGTGATCGCTACAGTGATCTGACGATTGGCGCTTGCTTCGATGATCGACGATCTGTCTTTATCCATTTACTAAATTCTCCCGATAACTCTTCGCTTATCCACAATACCTGACGCATCAACTCTACCATCACTCATACATGACCACCGATATACACCGAACAGCTGCGTAGCTTGTGGAAGACAGCGCCTCTTACTGACGTAATTTACCGTAGGGAATGCAGACGATTCTTTCCAGCTATTTTCACTTTCCTCAAAAATATTACAGATTTCTAGATAACGACTATACCAGAACTGCCATCACCGGCAGGTGGTCGGACTGGGTATAGCTCGGGTCGTAGCTTGGTGGGATCTGCACGTCGGCGGTGGCGGCGCTGTCGAACACGTAATCGCCCGCCCGCTGTCCGCGTGCGATGCCCCCGCCTGGGGCGCGCCAGTCGCCGTCGCTCTGGCAGCATGAAAATGGCGGCGTCGCGCTAATCGAAACCGACGTGTCGATCCCCGCGCTCTCGAAGGGTTTCCAGCGTGGCGTGGTCAGGGTTCCGGAGTGCCAGTCCCACCCTGCCTCGTTGAAGTCGCCGGTAACGACGATCCGGTACGCCTTCTCGGCAGGGCTCAGCGGCAAGGCGGCGATCGCCGGGCCCAGATGGTCGGCCAGATACCGCATGTCATGCTGCGCTCCGTGGCCGTTGTGGATGTTGACGAAGATCACCCCGCCGCTTCCCGCCTTTTCGGCACAGACGAGGATCTGGAAGGGTCGGCCATGGCTGAACCGCGATTCGACGGGCTGATGGGCCAAGGCGAAGGTATCGCCGTCGTAGAAGCAGGCGATGGTCTCGTGGGCCGACCTGCCGTGCGCCACCTCCATCCGCCCGAGGGTGCGCGGCGCGTATTCCTGGAGCTTCCAGAACCGGCTCGCCTCCTGCAACCCGACGAAGGCATAGCCGGGATGGCCCAGCCGCTCCGGCAGCGCATCGATGCAATGAGCGGTGTTGAGCGCACAGCGTGTCAGCTTTGCGTCCGTCGCCACCGGGGGGCAGTTACGGCACATGTCGACATCGCAGACCGGGCTGTTGCCGCAGCTGTTCGTCATGGCCTGCCAGCAGACATTGTACGTCAGAATCAGAAGGCCGGGGGCTCCTGCCGTCGTTCCCGTCTCGTCAGAAATCGTCGTCATCAGCTATGCTCCTTTCAGAATCCCGACGGGCCGTGACTTGAGCAGAACAGTCTCGTCCGTCGTCAGCGGAGTACGCATGCCCGGTTTGGGTATGCAGGCGCTTCGATACGCCCGTGGAGTCGAAGCGGAGGCCGACCGAAAGCAATCATCGACGCATCCGCCGCGACTTCAAACTTCGTCCGACCTGCCGCGGTGTGTGGTGCGAGGGCGGGCTTCAGTCGGCTTCGGTCTCGATCGCCGTCACGCCCTTGCGCCCGGCGCGGAGGGCAATGCGGCCCTCGCGCAGGCGCATCGCGTCCGAGCCGAAGACCTCGTAGCGCCATCCATGGAGTGCTGGCACGTCCGGGTTCTCGTCGCCCGCCAGCGCGTCGAGCTCCGCGCTCGTCGCGATCAGCTTCGAGGCGATGCCGAGCTCGTCCGAGCGCGCCTTCAGGAACACGCGCAGGAGATCGGCCACCGCTGCCGAGCCCTCGCGGCGCTTGGGCGGCGGGTCGAGCCGCGGCCGCTCGCTCGGCGGACAGGCGAGCCCCCTTGCGACCGCGGCCAGGATCTCTTCGGCCACGTCCTGCCGGCGCCCCTCGCGCTGCAGCATCCGCAGCTTGGAGAGCGCGTCCATGTCCCGCGGCCGGGCGGCGGCCACCTCCGCGATGGCGTCGTCCTTGAGCAGCCGGGTGCGCGGCACGTCCCGCTCCCGCGCCGCCAGCTCCCGCCAGCGCGCAAGCTCCCGCACCACGGCCAGCATCTCGGGATTGCCGGTGCGCGCCTTCACCCTCCGCCAGGCCTCGTCCGGGTCCGTGTCGTATGTCGCGGGATCGGTGAGGATCGCCATCTCCTCGCTCACCCAATGCGTCCGCCCGGAGCTTTCGAGCCGCTCGCTCAGCGTCTCGTAGACTACCCGCAGATGCGTCACGTCGCCCAGCGCATAGTCGAGCTGCTTCTGGCTCAGCGGCCGACGCGACCAGTCGGTGAAGCGGGAGGACTTGTCGAGCTCGGCCCGCGCGATCTTGCGCACCAGCGTCTCGTAGCCGACCTGCTCGCCATAGCCGAGCACCATGGCCGCGACCTGCGTGTCGAAGAGCGGCTCGGGGATGATCTGGCCCAGATGGTGGAAGATCTCCACGTCCTGGCGCGCGGCGTGGAAGACCTTCACCACCCGGTCGTCGCCCATCAGCCGGAAGAGCGGGGCCAGCCCGATGCCCTCGGCCAGCGGATCGACGATCACCGCCTCCCCACCCTCGGCCCCGTCCGGTCCCGGAACTGCCAGCTGCACGAGGCAGAGCTGCGCGTAATAGGTCCGCTCTCTCAGAAATTCGGTGTCGACGCAGACATATGGCGCGCGCGCGAACGCTGCGCAGGCTTCCGCCAGCTCGGCACTCTCGGTAATCACCCTCATGCCCGACCGTTAACGCAGGTCAGGGCGCCTGTCCCGTTTTAAATCGTACGGTCAGCTTTCGCTGCGGCACGAAGGATGCTCATGTGTCGGTCGGACGACAGCGGCCGATTGAGCGGCGCATTCCCGGAGGCGCGCGATGCAGACCGTGCTGGTTGCCAACCGCAAGGGCGGGGTGGGCAAGACGATGATCTCGGTCGCCCTCGCCAGCGCGCTGGCCATGCGCGGCGGGCGCGTCGCCATCGCGGATGCGGATGCGCAGCAATCCGCGCTCGCCTGGCTCGCCCTGCGCCCCGCGGACGCCGCGCCTATCCGCGGGCTCTCGTGGAAGAAGGCGGGCGATATCGGGGACCATCCGAAAAAGCTCGACTGGCTGGTGATCGACGCGCCCGGCGCGCTCAGGGGCAGCCGGGCGGAGGCGCTGGTGGCCGAGGCCCGTGCAGTGGTCACCCCGCTCCAGCCCGGTCTCTTCGATCTCGGCGCCACCCGGCTCTTTCTCGAGGAGATCGAGGACATCAAGCGGGTGCGCAAGGGCAAGGTGCCAGTCCATCTCGTCGCCAACCGCCTCCGCCCCGGCCGCGCCGCCACCGCCATCGAGGACGCCGCGGCCGAGCTCGGCCGCCCCCTCACCGCCCGCATCCCCGAGCGGGCCGGCTATGCGGACCTTGCAATGCAGGGCCTCGCCCCCTTCGACGGCACGCGCGCCACGCATCGCCGGCTGGCGGAGCCCTTCGCGCCCCTCCTCGATGCCCTGACAGGCTGACACACGAAGTTCACGCGGCACGGTCTTGAAGCCTGCGCCATCGTCGCCACTTTCTCACGCGATGCAGATGACCTCGGCCCTTCCCGACAGCCCGATGCCCGCCGCCCGCACGCGCTCGCGCCTCTGGGCCGAGATGCTGTCGCTCTTCGTCGGCGTGCCGCTCCTCATGCTGCTGGCGGTCGGCACCTTTCCCCTCTTCCCCGTGCTCGCGGTGCTCCTCATCGTCGCGATCTACCTTCTCTCCCGCACGCCAGGGTTCGCGTGGCGGGAGCTCTGGGGCGGTGATCTCAACGGCTGGCTGCCTTTCGTGGGGCTCTATGCGCTCGTCACCGCGGCGGTCACACTCGTCCTTACGCTCTGGCTCGTGCCGCAGTCCTTGCTCGGCTTTCCCCGCTATGCGCCGGATCGCTGGCTGATGGTGATGGCGCTCTACCCGATCGTCTCCGCCCTGCCGCAGGAGATCATCTTCCGCCCGCTCTTCTTCCGCCGCTATGGCGCGCTCTTCCCCGCGCCTGCGCTGGCCGTCATCGCCAACGGTGCGGCCTTCGCCATCGGGCATCTCTTCTACCAGAACCCCGTGGCGATCGGGCTCACCGCCTGCTCGGGCATCATCATCGGCTGGGCCTATCTGCGCTCGGGCTCCTTCCTCCTCGCGCTTCTCCTCCACGCCATCGGCGGCATGATCGTCTTCACCATCGGGCTCGGCCGCTTCTTCTATCACGGCGCCATTCCGTCCTGACGCCATGCGACCTGCCGGACTTGACCTTGGCGCCCGCCCGCGCGAAGTCCCTCGCGCCTTACCGCGAGACCTGAGGGACCACAGCATGCACGCCTATCGCAGCCATACCTGCGCCGAGCTCCGCGAGACCCATGTGGGCCACGAGGTGCGCCTCTCGGGCTGGGTCCACCGCGTGCGCGACCATGGCGGCGTGCTGTTCATCGATCTGCGCGACCATTACGGCATTACCCAGGTGCTGGCCGACCCCGACAGCCCAGCCTTCGCGGAGGTGGAGAAGGTGCGCGCCGAATGGGTCGTCCGCATCGACGGCACCGTGAAGGCCCGCGACGCGGAGCTGCGCAACCCGAAGCTGCCCACCGGCGACATCGAGGTCTATATCCGCGGGCTCGAGGTGCTGAGCGCTGCCGACGAGCTGCCGCTGCCGGTCTTCGGCGAGCAGGAGTACCCGGAGGAGACGCGCCTCAAATACCGCTTCCTCGATCTCCGGCGCGAGAAGCTGCACGCCAACATCATGCTCCGCTCCGCCGTGATCGCGTCCATCCGCAAGCGCATGACCGATCAGGGCTTCTTCGAGTTCCAGACCCCGATCCTCACCGCGTCCAGCCCCGAAGGCGCACGCGACTTCCTCGTGCCCTCGCGGCTGCACAAGGGCCAGTTCTACGCGCTGCCCCAGGCGCCCCAGCAGTTCAAGCAGCTCTGCATGGTCGCGGGCTTCGACCGCTACTTCCAGATCGCACCCTGCTTCCGGGACGAGGATCCTCGCGCCGACCGCTCCCCGGGCGAGTTCTATCAGCTCGACATGGAGATGAGCTTTGTCGAGCAGGAAGACGTCTTCCAGGCCATCGAGCCGGTGATGCGCGGGCTCTTCGAGGAATTCGGCGGCGGCAAGCCCGTCACGCCCGTGTTCCCGCGCATCGCCTATGCCGACGCCATGCTGAAATACGGCTCCGACAAGCCCGACCTGCGCAACCCCATCGAGATGCAGGTGGTCTCCGAGCATTTCGCAGGGAGCGGCTTCAAGATCTTCGCCAGGATCCTCGAGGAGGACGACACCGAGATCCGCGCCATCCCCGCCCCCACCGGCGGCAGCCGCGCCTTCTGCGACCGCATGAACTCCTGGGCGCAGCGCGAAGGCCTCCCCGGCATGGGCTACATCTTCTGGCGCGAGGAAGGCGGCGCGGCCGTCGGCGCGGGCCCCCTCGCCAAGAACATCGGGGAGGAGCGCTGCGAGGCGATCCGCAGCCAGCTCGGCCTCGGCGCAGGTGACGCCGCCTTCTTCCTCGCCGGCAAACCCTCGGCCTTCGTCGATGTCGCGGGCAAGGCGCGCAACGTCATCGGCGCCGAGCTGGGGCTCACGGCCGAGGACCGGTTCGACTTCTGCTGGATCGTCGACTTCCCCATGTACGAATGGGACGAGGAGGCGAAGAAGGTCGACTTCAGCCACAACCCCTTCTCCATGCCCCAGGGCGGGCTCGAGGCGCTCGAGAAGCTGCCGGCGCTCGATGTGCTCGGCTACCAGTACGACATCGTCTGCAACGGCGTGGAGCTCTCCTCGGGCGCCATCCGGAACCACAAGCCCGAGATCATGTTCAAGGCCTTCGAGATCGCGGGCTACGGGCGGGACGTGGTCGAGGAGAAGTTCGGCGGCATGCTCAACGCCTTCCGCTACGGCGCGCCGCCCCATGGCGGCATCGCGCCCGGCATCGACCGCATCGTGATGCTGCTGGCGGGTGCGGAGAATATCCGCGAGGTCATCATGTTCCCCATGAACCAGCGCGCCGAGGACCCCATGATGGGCGCCCCCTCCGAGGTAGACCCCGCCCTCCTCCGAGACCTGGGCCTCCGCCTCATCCCCAAGGACTGACCCACTCAGCGCAGCTACGCGAGCTTGGCTGCAACCCGATCCCGCGACTGAGTTGCCGTGCCGAAATCATACGGCATGTGCACTGGATCATAGACCCTGAGCGCCGCCTCGAATGCCTCAAGCGCTGCGTTGAGGTGCTCGCGCGCTGCTTCGGGCTCAAGTTCCGCCATGCTCTCGAAGGCCAAACCGATATTCTCGGTTGTCTCCGCCCAGTCCACCGGATGCGCGGCCTCGGTAGAAACCCGCAGCGCCGCGCGATAGGCCGCCACCGCCTCGCCCAACAGCGCCGCCCCGGCCTCCCCATCCGTCCGCGCGCCCTGCTCGCGGAGGGCGATGCCGAGATTGTTCTGCGTCTGCGCCCAGGCCACCGGATGCGCCTCCTCGGTGCGCACCCGCAGCGCCGCGCGATAGGCCGCCACCGCCTCGCCCAGCAGCGCCGCCCCGGCCTCCCCGCCCGTACGCGCGCCCTGATTGCTGAGGGCGATGCCTGCCGAGTTCATTGCGCTCGCCCAATCTCTCGGCCGCTCAGTCTCCGAGGCAATCTCCTCGATACTCCGAAAGATGCGGACTGCAGCGGCGGCACCCACGCCGCCATACCGGCGGCTGCGAAGTTCGGTCTCCTGCCCGAGCTTCTGGCGAAGCGCGATTGCGTGGTCCGGATCGAGGAAATCGAAGAGCCGGGCGGCGTTGATGAGGTGCGTGGCGCCGCGTTCGTGGTCGCCTTCGAGGACGGCGAGGCGGCCCTGGGCCCCTTCGAGGCGGGAGAGCTGCTCCAACGGCTCGCGCACGACCTCGCGCGCGATCTCCTTCGCGCCCTGCAGGATCTCGCCCGCCGCTCTGAAGCGGCCGTGCTCCATGAGGTCCTCGGCCTCGGCGAGCTGATTGTCGAGCCGCGGGTTCGTGCCCCGCAATTCCGAAATCTCGTCCTTCAGCGACCGATACTCCGCCGCCTTCTCCCGAAGAAAATCCGACCACCCGAGCACACCCTGCGCCTCCGCCGACGCATCGAACTGCCGCGCTAGCTCCGCGATGAGTTCACTCCCAAGCCCGCTGCCCTCGTCCCCTCGCGGTGGCATCGGGGTGGGCGGCGCGCGGCAGGCTTCGAGATCGGCTTCGGTGATCCAGAGGGCCTTGACGAACTTCGCGATGGTCGGGTTGCTCGGCTTGCCCTTGGTCCCCTTGATGTAGGCGGTGACATGGGACTTGCGCGTGCTGTCGCCCCAGACCTTGTGGGCGACCTGCTGATGCGTCCAGCCGAGCGAGATCACGTAGCGTTCGACGAGTTGACCGAAGCGGCGGGCAAAATCGTTGGGCTCGGTCACATCAGGCAATTCTCGGCTCCAGAACTCAAATCGCAGCAGCGGCAAAAAGGGGGCGTTCGAACGTGACTGCCCCGGGGCTCCCATCTCTCTGAGAAGGATGAGAGCCATGTGCTTCGATGCCAAGACGCTTCATGCCCTCCTGGGCTGCCTCTACGCCGCGCAGTGTGCGGGGATCGACAAGCTGGTCGTGGGGGGTGCCATCGCGCTCGCCTATCTCGCGGCCGCCGCCTGGTGCGCGCACTAGGCGGCGGCACCAAAGACCGGGCGCGGCCCGCTGCGCCCGGTCAGAGCAGAAGGCCCACGATGCCGATCATGACGGCGCCGAAGCCGAGGCAGAGGAGAATGGCGTAGCCCATGAGGGCAAGCTTCGGGCTCGGCGGGTTGCCGTCCTGGATCCGGGCGAGTTCGGTGCCCGGCACATGCAGCACCAGCACCCGGTCGCCCTCCTCCAGCCGCGCGAAATACCCGTCGCTCACCTCCGTCGTAACCGTACCGGCACCCGCCTCCGTCTCGTAGGCTGCCGTCATGCGGTTGGTCACGGGGCTGTAGGCGGGCAGCTGCGGCACCCAGGGTGTGCTCTCCTTCCCCGTCACGCGGCCCTCGACCTCCACCCCCTGCCTGACATAGGCAATCTCCTCGGGGATCCCGACGGTATAGGCCTGCCAGATGCCCCAGAGCCCCAGCGCCATCAGCGCAGGCCCGAGGAGAAGCGGATGGCTCAGCAAGCGGATGGGATTGATCACGGCGGCCTCCGGAAGGCGGCTGGCGGCAACGGTTCGGGGAGGCAGTGATGGCGGGTGAGCATGCGGCTGGCAAGGGGGGCGCGGCGGGGCGCGATGCGTCGGCCGCCGCCGGTGCGGGCGGGCCGGAGGCGGCAGGCCGCGCGCCTGCGCCGGACAACGTCCCGGACAGGACGCAGGACAGCTTGCAGAACTGGCAGCCCCCGCCCGCGCCCGGGCGCATGACGCTACGCGGCGCGCGGGTGACGCTCGAGCCGCTTGCGCTCGACCACGCCCCTGCCCTTCACGCGGCGAATGACGACCCGGCGCGCTGGACCTACCTGCCCTACGGCCCCTTCGAGGCGGCGGCCTATGCCGACTGGGTGCGCGAGGCGTCGCGCCATCCGGACCCGCTCTTCTTCGCCTTCGTCGCCAATGGGGGGCCCGTCGGCATCGGCAGCCTCATGCGCATCGCGCCCGCCGCCGGCAGCATCGAGATCGGACATCTCAACTTCTCCCGCCACCTCGCCGGGCGGCCCGCGGCCACGGAAGGCATCTTCCTGATGGCCGACTGGGCCTTCGCCGCGGGCTACCGCCGGCTCGAATGGAAATGCGACGCCCGGAACCTTGCCTCGCGCCGCGCGGCCCAGCGCTTCGGATTTTCTTACGAGGGCGTGTTCCGCCAGGCCGGCGTCGTGAAGGGCCGCAACCGCGACACGGCCTGGTTCGCGATGATGGACTGGGAGTGGCCGGCCCTCCGCCAGGCCTTCACCGCCTGGCTTGCCGACACCAACTTCGATGGCGAGGGCCGCCAGCGCCAGCGCCTCTCCCTGCTGACGACACCGCTGCTCGCCGCCCGCGATCCCCTGCTCGAGGACAACCGATGAGCCTGCCCGCATCTCCCGCGACACCCCGGCTCGGCGCGCCCGCGCTCCAGCCACTCGCCCCCAGGCCGGAGGTGCTCGCGTTCCTCGCCACCCGCCGCTCGCGCCCCGCGCGGACGCTCGACGAGACGCCGCCCGACCGCGAGACGCTCGAGACGATGCTCACCATCGCCGCCCGCACGCCCGACCATGGCAAGCTGGAGCCCTGGCGCTTCGTCGTCGCGGACCGTGCCGCGATGGCCGGTCTCGCGAAGACGGCGGCCGCCCGCACCGGCGCCCTCGGCCTCGATGCGGAGGCGGCGGAGAAGGCGGTGCGCAGCTTCAGCTATGGCGGCCTCATCGTCACGGTCCTCGCCAGCCCCCGGCCCTCCGCCAAGATCCCGGAATGGGAGCAGGCGCTCTCCGCGGGCGCCGTCTGCCTCGCGCTCCTCAACGCGGCCCTCGCCTCGGGCTGGGGCGCGAACTGGCTGACAGGCCCCTTCGCGCGCGACCGGGTCTTTCTCGAGGCGCTCGGGGCCCGCCCCGGCGAGTACGCTGCAGGCTTCATCCATATGGGCCGCGAGACCGCCCTGCCCCCGGAGCGGCCGCGACCGGACATGGAGGCGATCACCACATGGCTCTGAACGCGAAACGCGGCGCCACCGGGACGAGCGCTCCGGGCCAACCCCCCGCCCCTGCGCCAGAGGGCACGACCACGGGGCTCGTCGGGGACTTCCGCCGCGCGCTGGTGCAGGCGGGGGACCGGCGCTTTCTGGGCGTCCTCGCGCTCTCGGTCGGCGCGAGCATAGCACTCCTTCTCGGCTTCAGCGCAGGGCTCACCTGGCTCGTCGGCTTCCTGCCCGAAAGCTTCACCCTTCCCCTTGTCGGCTGGGAGGTCGACACACCCTTCACGGGGCTTCAGGGCCTCGCCGTCATCGCCGTGCTCCTGGCCTCGGTCTTTCTCATGATCCCGGTCTCGGCGGTCTTCGTGAACCTCTTCATCGAGCGCATCGTCGATGCGGTCGAGCTGCGCTGGTATGGCGGTCCGAGCCGCGGCGACGGCCGCGGCGTGCTGGAGCAGGCGGGCGAGGCCGCGCGCCTCCTCGGCATCGTCGTCCTCGTCAACATCGCGGTGCTCGTCCTCTCGCTCTTCACCGGCCCGGTCGCCCCTTTCCTCTTCATCGCGGCGAACGGTTATCTTCTGGGCCGGGAGTTCTTCGAGACGGTGGCCGCCCGCATGATGCCCGCCCGGGACGCGCGCGCGCTGCGTCAGCGCCACCGCATCCAGGTCTGGCTCGCGGGCATGCTCATGACCGTCCCGCTCACCATCCCCGTCATGAACCTGCTGATCCCGGTGCTCGGCGTTGCCAGCTTCACCCATACCGTGCACCGCCTGAAGGCGAAGAACGAGGCGCCCCCCGCCTGACCGCGCCGCGACACCAGAACCCCGCTACCGGCTCGAGCCGAAGACCGGGCCGGGTCAGGGATGGCGAAGCCACCGGCAGCGCCGGCGCCGAAGGCGTCCTTGACGCGGCCCGGTCTTCGGACGGACGCTCGACAAGGCGCCCCTGCGGCGCCTCCCCAGCCCCGCTTCGCCGACGCGCGAGCCCGGCACGCCGCCGCCGGCATGTCGCCCCCTGCCGATGCCGCAGCGACCGCAAAAAAGCATCGCGGCGACCAGCCGCGATCCCGCAAGGCTGAGTGCCCCGGGGGATCAGCGCGAATTCGGGGGGCCGAAGCGCTCCAGATCGGCCATCGTGATCACTTCCCATTCGATCACGTAGAAGATCGCCCCGAAGACGACGGCCGCGATGCAGGTCGTCAGCACCACCTTGAAGCCCAGCCGCTGGCTGGCCGGTGCCGAGGGGGGCGTGCCCGGCACGATCTCGCCGTCCTCCTCCTGGCTCCGCTGCCAGAAGGGGTTCACCATGTAGAACACCAGCGCCCAGACGACGGCGAAGAAGACGATCGCCGAGGTGACGGACATCAGACCTCCTCGAGCTCGACGAGCGTCCCGTTGAAGTCCTTCGGGTGCAGGAACAGCACCGGTTTGCCATGGGCGCCGATCTTCGGCTCCCCGTCGCCCAGCACGCGCGCGCCCCCCTCCTTCAGCCGCTCGCGTGCGGCGATGATGTCCGGCACCTCGTAGCAGACGTGATGGATGCCGCCTGAGGGCGACTTCTCGAGAAAGCCGAGGATCGGCGAGCCGTCGCCCAGCGGCTCCAGCAGCTCGACCTTGGTGTTCGGCAGCTCGACGAAGACCACGGTCACCCCGTGGTCGGGCTCGGCCTGCGGGGCGGAAACCGTCGCCCCCAGCGTATCGCGGTAAAGCGCGGTCGCTGCCGCAAGGTCGGGCACGGCGATGGCAACATGGTTGAGGCGGCCGATCATGGGCATGGCTCCGGCTATGGCGTCGGGCCTTCGAATAGGCTCTCGCAGCGCAGCATGCAACGGGACCGTGCCGTGTCCTGCGGTCCTGCCCCGCACGCTCCCCGAGGTGTCAACGGGCGCCAGCGCGGCAACATCGGCTCCCAAGTGCCGAGCCTCATTGCGCGCCGCAAACCATCGGACTGGTCAGGCCAATAGCCGAGCCTGCTCCCGTCTCGGAGATCGCGGAGCGGAGGCCAGCGATCGGCGCCACAGCCGGGCCCCGCCGGCGTGGCGCCAACGGGGACGGGGCAGGAACGGCGCCCCCTTCAGCCGGGCACGACGGGCGCTGCGTCAGCGGCGCAGGATCGTCTCGCCGAGCGCGCCCTTCCGGGGTTCGAGGTTCTCGCGCCCGCCCACGCGGGTCGCCCCCGTGCCCGTGCCCGCACGGTCGGTCGTGATGTAGAAGCCGCGGCCGAAAAAGCCGGCGCCGCGATCCTGGCGCACGCTCACCTCGGGTCCGTCATTGTTGACGCTGGCGAGCGCCCGGGCGAGCTCGGGATTGCCGCTGGATGCGCTTCTTTCCGTGCCGTCTTGCGCCAGCGCCGGTGTCCCGGCGAGCGCAGCTGCGAGAACGAGGAATGAAAGCCGATAACGCATGGTCGATCTCCTCATCTTGGGTCGGGCGCCGGCCTCTGCCGTCACCCTGTCACCCGCCATTGGATAACGATACCCTAGAAATGTGGTGCCGCGGTGTTGGTTGCATCGAAACTGCTACCAACTTTTGCGTGAATATTGCCGAGAGCACGCAGTCAGCCGTCATGGGGCTCCGCCGCCCGGCTCGTTTCATGCTTGCCGCAGGCCCGCATGGCCACTCAGTCCCCGCCGCCAGACGGCGCGAACTTGCGCCCCGCGCGCCAGTTGCCGCGCCACTGCGTCTCCGAATAGCCCCGATTGTCCGCATCGAAGATCGCGCCGAGACCGAGAAAGCCGCGGTCGCTGTTGCGCGAGGCATCCCTCGCGGTGCCGGTCTCCTCCCCGGCAGGTGCCGCGGCGACGGGCCGGGCATCGTCGGTCTTCGTGGCCTTTTCCGCGGCAACGGCACCTCCGGCGGCGAAGCTGAGGGCGAGGGCGGCGAGAACCGTCTTCATGGGTCTTCTCCCTTTGATCCGTGCGGGGCAGCCTGCCCCGGCCATCACGCTGAGGTGGGCGCGCGCCCGCCGCCCCGAAACCCGGCGCCCCATCACCTTTCGGCGACCCCGGCGTGAGCCGACGCGTCGTCAGGCTTGGCCGAAGGGCGCCGGCGCCGTAGCGTCTCCCCGCCGCGCACCGGGGCATCCCGGCGGCACCGAGCCATCCAGCGGAGCGGGCCATGAGCTGCCGAAGCCTTTCAGAGACGCCTGCCCCGATGTTCGACCGGACACGGCCCTACGGCTTCCACATCGAGCTGACCGACAAGTGCAACGCGGGCTGCCCGATGTGCCCGCGTACCGACGCGCTCGACTTCTGCCGTCCGAACCGCAACGTGGTGAAGAATGTCGAGCTCGGCCTCGCGGATTTCGAGACCCACTTCACCGACGCCTTCTGCGCCCGCGTCGGCGAGGTGATTTTCGGCGGCGCCTACGGGGACCCGCTGGCCGCCAGCGCGCTCCTGCCCATCGTCGAGCATCTGACCGCGCGCGGCATCACCGTCGCCGTCAGCACCAACGGGGGCCTGCGCAAGCCTGCTTGGTGGCGCCGCCTCGGCGAGGCGATGAAGCGCACCGGCAGCCGGCTCGAGCTTCATCTCGACGGGCTCGCCGATACCAACCACCTCTACCGCGTCAACACCCGCTGGGACCGGATCATGGAGAACGCCGCCGCCTATATCGCGACGGGCGCGCGAGCGGAATGGCACTTCATCATCTTCCGCCACAACGAGCATCAGGTGGCCGAGGCGCATCGGCTGAGCCGTGAGATGGGCTTCGCGAGCTTCACCCTCATCGACACGATCCGCTTCTCCGGCGGCCCGAGCTACCCTTACGTGATGCCGGACGGGGAGCGGCGGGCGCTCGAACTGCCCGCGGTCAAGGCCGCCGATTTCGCGCTCGACGACGGCGGGGACGTCGCGGTGATGGAGCGTCCTGCCGCCGCGGCCAGCCGGCGCGCAGGCGTCGGGGTGAACGGGATCGACTGCAAGTCCGCCGCCGAGAACCGCGCCTACATCTCGGCGCACGGCCAGGTCTCGGCGTGCTGCTGGGTCACCGGCGCGCCGGAAGAGGCGGCGTTCTTCGCCCGGCACGGCCTCGCGCCCGAGGACTACAACATCCGCAACCGCCCGCTCGAGGCGATCCTGCTGGACGAGCCCTTCGCCAGCCACTACGCCGCCGCTTGGGGCGAGGACAGCCTTGCCAACTGCCGGCACAAATGCGGCCGCATGCTCCGCAACCGCCGTAACACGCTCTGACGGTCCTCCGGCTATCTGCCCTCACCGCCGGAGATCGAAGCGCCCGATCGCCGGCTGAGGCTCCGCGACGCCCCGTTCCAGAAGTGCGGCCGGCCACCTCGGCTCGAACGCCGTGCGCCGTGCCGATCAGGCAGCCGCGACAACCGAGAGGATCTCGCCCGCGACCTGGTCCAGCCGGTCGGCACGCGGGATCGGGCCGGCATCGCCGACCTCCCGGCGCACCGCCTCCAGCAGCACCGCATGGGCAATGAGGTCGAGGCGCAGGCCCTCCACCTCCGAAAGCGGCTGGCGCCCGCCCTCGGGCCGCACGGCGGCGAGGAGGGCCGCCTCCACGGCGGCGCGGACCTCCGGCGAGGGCGGCTCCGCGCGCGGCACGCGCACGGGCTGCAGCGCCTCGATGAGCAGGAGCGCCGTCTCGACGAGCTGGAGATCGGTCACGACCGGCCGGCGCGGCAGCATCGGGCCCGCAGCGCCACCCGCACCGCCGCCCGCACCGCCAACGGCCGAGGCCTTCGTCTTCGTCGTCGCGGCGGCACCGCGACCCCGCCCCGCCGGACCCTTGAGCGGCCGCTTCTGCCGGGTGTCGACGGCATCCTCGCACGTGCTTCTCATCGTCTTTTCCCACTCTTGCCATCCGCGCCCCGGGCAGCGGCCAGCGCCGCCCCTGCGCCAGCACACCCTGCGCACCACATCGGCACGCGGCTGTGAGACGGGTCACAGTTCCACTTTGGGACAGGTTTGCAGGGCAGTGAGTCGGAAACGGCGTGCTCGCTTGGCCCCGCGCAGCCCGGCACGCCCGATGCGCACCGCTTCGCTGCCAACCCAAAGGGCGCGGGGTTGCCGGAGCGCCAGACCCTCAGGCGGGGCGGTAGAAGATGTGGCCGCCGATCGTCGCCGTGCGGCGGAACACACGCGACCAGGACGGGCGCACGCGCCTGTTGTGGAAGAAGAGCGCGCCCTGCGTCGGGTCTGCGCTCTCACCGTTCAGCACCTGGCGCGCGATCTCGCGGGCCTCCGCATAGGCCCCGGCCTCGATCACCTCATCCGGCCGCCCGTCGCACCACCAGGAGAACTGGCAGGGCGGTGCCGCACCGCCTGCGGTCACGACGCCGCAGAACGTCTCGGGGAACCGGCCCGAGCCGACGCGGTTCGCCACCACATGGGCAACCGCACGCATCCCACGGTCCCCTTCGCCCTTGGCCTCCCAATAGACCGTGCGTGCGAGGCAGGTGATCGGGTCGTCGAGCGGTCCCCGCCCCGCCGGATCGAAGGCCACGGCCGCGTTCTTCGAGAGCGGCAGGAAAAGGTCGTCCAGCACCAGCGGCCCATCCGTCTGCCCGAAGGGCTGCAGCAGCGCGGGCATGCCGTCCGCCGCGTCGCCGGCATCGGGCACTGGCGTCTGCGCCCGCGACGCCCGCGCACCAGCGTTCGGCGGCGCCATCCCTTCGCAGGCGGCGAGCACGCCCAAGAGCGCAACGAAACCGAGGCGGGCGAGGAGCGGCGTCCGCGTCATGGCAGTCTCCTGTCTTCCCGGATCGGGCGTGCGATCCCCTTCACACGCCCGGCGGCCGGATATCCGCCGCACGGGCCGCAAGATTTACGCGATATCACGCGTTTGTGAAGTTCGCAGGACGGGTCGGCCAGGCGATCGGCTCAGGCGATCTGGCGCGCGATGATCAGCTTCTGGATGTCGTCCGTGCCCTCGTAGATGCGGCAGACCTTCTGGTCGCGATACATCCGCTCGATCTCGTAATCCGCGAGATAGCCGTAGCCGCCGAGCACCTGGATCGCCTCGGAGGTCACGTACTCCGCCGCCTCCGCGGCAAAGAGCTTGGCCATGCACGCTTCCTTGAGACAGGGCGTCCCCGCGTCCTTCATCGCCGCGGCATTCAGCACCAGCTGGCGCGCCGCCTCCAGCCGGGTCGCCATCTCCGCCAGCCGGAACTGCACCGCCTGCAAGTCGAAGATCGGCCCGCCGAAGGCCGTGCGGTCCTTGGCATAGGCCAGCGCCCGCTCGTAGGCCGCCTGCGCCAGCCCGGTCGCCTGCGCCGCGATGCCGATCCGCCCCGCCTCGAGGCTCGAGAGCGCAATCATATAGCCCTGCCCCTCCTCGCCGATCAGCTGGTCCTGCCCCACCTCCATGTCCGAGAAGGCCAGCGCGCAGCTATCCGAGGCCTTCTGCCCCAGCTTCTGCTCCACCCGCACCACCTCATAGCCCGGCGCATCGTTGGCGGTCACGAAGCAGGAGATGCCCTTCTTCTTCTTCTCGGGGTCGGTGACGGCGAAGAGCACGGTCGTCTGCCCGATGCGCGCGGAGGAGATGAACTGCTTCGAGCCGTTGATCTTCCATCCGGCATTCGTCCGCTCGGCCTTGGTCTGGAGTGCCGCAGCGTCCGAGCCGGCCTGAGGCTCGGTCAGCGCGAAGGAGCCGACGGCGCCCGAGGTCAGGGGCTTCAGCCAACGCTCGCGCTGTTCGTCCGAGCCGAAGCGCTCAAGCACCGTGCAGACGGGTGCGTTATGGACGCTTACGAGCGTGCTGACGGACCCGTCGCCCGCCGCAAGCTCGATCAGCGCGAGCGCATAGGACGTGTAGTCCGACCCTGCGCCGCCCCATTTCTCGTCGACCGTCATGCCGAGAAAGCCGAGCTCGGCCAGCTCCTTGACCACGTCAGGCTCGATCGCCCCCGCCTTCTCGCGCGCGCTGGCGCTCGGCGCGAGGCGGCCTTGCGCGAAGTCGCGCGCCATGTCGCGGATCATGATCTGCTCTTCGGTCAGCATCGGCGCCTCCTCCGCGTCACTTCTTGCGCCTGCAGATAGCCCGAAGCGCTGCGAAGCACCAACACTGCGGGTAAGCTTGAATGACACATCCTCGCCACATTGCGGCCCAATCTGGGACAGACGCGCATGCTCGACGTGTGCCAGCGAAGTAAAATTGGGGACTGCGCCACGTGACCTTTCTTCACAAGCTCGGCCGGGTGCGCGCCCGCCTCGCTCGCAACAAGTTCGTCCGCCTTCCGCAGGGGAGCAGCGAGCTCAAGCGTCTGATCGAGTCGCCGCTGCGCAACGAGCGCTACGGCGTCTGGAGCGACGGCACCCTCGCCGAGCATAGCGATGCCGTGAAGGCCATCCATGGTGACTTCATGGAGATCGGAACGGCGTATGGCAAAACCTTCAATCGTGTCGCGCGCATCGCCCATGCGCAGGGCAAGCTCGCTCACGCGGTCGACAGTTTCCAGGGCATGGCACCGCCGGGCGAGCATGACCGAACCGACGAGCACGGCGCGCATTTCAAAGGCAAGTTCGCCGTCGGCGGTGCCGAGGGCTTCTGCCGGCTAATCGATGCCTACGGTGTGCCACGTGATCACTATCGCACCCACGAAGGCTGGATTCCGGACGTCTTCGCCACGATGCCGCAGGACCTCGCTCTTTCCTTCGCGATCATCGATGTCGATCACTATGCGCCCACCCGCGACGCGCTCGACTGGGTATGGCCGCGGATGAGCCCCGGCGGCCGCATGTTGCTCGATGATTGCGGGCTGTATTGGGATCGCGAGTCCACCCGCGCGATCAAGGAGTTCCTTGCCGAGCGAACCGGTTACTGGATCGTCCGCTACGAGAACAACCAGCTGGTGCTTCGCAAGGACGCCTGAAGCCCCACCACCTTCGAGAGCCTCAGGCACGGCGACGCCGGGCGAACCAGCGGGGTGCGGCGCAGCCGGGCACTGGCGCTCCGAGGAGCGCCGCCAGGCTGTCGACCACCCGCCCCTCGGCATTCCAGCGCGTCGCAAGCGCCGCAATCTCGTCCTCCGTGCCTGTCGCACAAGCGTTCACAAGCTCGCGGAAGGCAGCATCGTCCAGCGCGCCCGCCGCCGCCATGGCCTCGGCGATGGCGTAGAGCAGCTCTGTCCGCCGGCGGTTCATCAGGAATGCGTAGCCCTCCGCCGGGCGCAGGTCCGCACGGAATGGCCGGCGCGCGCCCTCGGGTCCCGCCTCCACCTCGAGTCGGAGACCGCCAGCCTCGCGCCACATCGCATAGCGGCCGGGCCAGCGGAAATGCGTCTCGCTCACTTCTTGGGCTCGACAGCCTCGATCGGGCCCTCCGCCTTCTTCCAGCCGCCGAAGCCGTCCTCGATATGGGCGACACCCGTCAGCCCCATCTCCTGCGCCGCCCTGGCCGCCAGGGCGGAGCGTTGTCCGCCCGCGCAGTAAAAGACGAACCTCTTGCCCGCCTCCTGGAAGACATCCTTGGCATAGGGGCTCTCGGGGTCGATCCAGAACTCCAGCATCCCCCGCGGGCAGTGATAGGCCCCCGGCACCTTGCCCTCGCGCCAGAGCTCGCGGATGTCGCGCAGATCGATGAAGACCGTGTCCGCGGCCCCGTGCAGCCCCTTCGCCGTCTCGGCCGGAAAGTGCTCCACCATCGTGTTCGCCTCGGCCACCATGTCGCGCACGCGCTTCATTCCGTCCTCCCTTGCCGTTCTCCGCCGCAGCCTAGCCGGGCGCCGAGGCGTGGCAAGGTGACGCTAGGTGCTTCCGCAAATCCGTGTATCCTGCTTTGCAACTGACAGAGGTGCAGCCTTGGCGGATCTTCACCATCTGACCACCTTCATCCGCACGCAGGCCGCCGCCCGCGATGTCGAGACGCTGTGGGACGCGATCACGGTCTATCTCGCCGCCCACACGCTGCCGATGGTCAGCTACCACCACCATGCCCCGGGCTTCGGCGGCGCCGCGGCGATCACGCTCAAGTCCCAGGGCTTTCCGGATGCATGGGTAAGGCATTACATCGAGAAAAAGCTCTACCGCATTGATCCGATTACCGATTATGCGATGCGATCCACACGGCCATTCTTCTGGTCCGAGGTGCGCACGCTGGCCTCTCTCATGCCCGACCAGCAAGGCTACCTTCAGGAGCTCGAGGCCGCCGGGATCGGTGACGGCCTGGCGGTGCAGGTCTTCGGCCCCCGGCTCAGGCATGGCTATTTCGGGCTCGGCTTCGGCGGCGACAGGCGGGACCTCCCGACCGAGCTCGTCGGCGACCTGCAGGTGGTCTGCCAGATGGCGCATCTGCGCTACTGCGACCTCATGCCCCCGCCCGAGCCCGAAACGCTCTCCCCCCGCGAGCGCGAGGTGCTCGAATGGATCGCCCGGGGCAAGAGCAACGCTGCCATCGGGCGGATCCTCGACGTCTCGAGCCACACGGTCGACGCCTATCTCCGACGCATCTTCGCCAAGCTCGAGGTGGGGGACCGGACCAGCGCCGCGATCCGCGGCATCGGCGCCGGCCTCATCCGCGGCGAGCTCTGAACCCGCCCGTTTCCGGAGTGTGACACGCGTCACAATGCCGTCACGGACCTACGTGACGTGCACGTCAACTTGGTCTTCACCATTTTGACCACGCGGTAAGGGACACACCGAAGCCGCTCACGACAACAGCGACCTATCGCTCCCGAAGCGCACTCGATGGAGGGCCCGCGCCATGACCGTGCCGAGCTTCACGACCACCGACGCCGTGCCTGCCGCCTCCACCGGCCCCATCGTTCTTCTGGTGGCCGAGGCATCGCCCTACCGGCGGCTCCTGACCGCGCTGATCGAGTTCATCGGCTGCCGGCCCGTCGTGATGGAGCCCGGACGCGCGGCGGTCGAATACGCGCGCGCCAACCCGCCGGCGATGGTGCTCATGTCGCTCTTCGAGACGGAGGCCCCGGTGATCGACACCGCCACCCTCATCCGCACCCATCTGCGTGCGCTGACACCGCCCATGATCGCGCTTGTCGATGTGACCTGCCCCAAACGGCGCGCCGCGCTCGAGCGTCTGGCCTTCGATGCGGTGGAGCCCAAGCTCTTCGACGTCCAGACGCTCGAGGATCTGGTGGAAGGCGTCATCTACGCCCCCGACCTCTGCCGCCACTGAACGACAGCGGGGCCCGGCCAGAGGCCCCCACGCGCGTAACGCGAAGTATCGAGACGGGCCGCATGGTCGTCGCCCTGCGCGGGAACCGAGACGAGGGACGGAAGGCGCAGGGCTGCGGCCCGGGCTGCGCGGATGCGCCGGCGGTAAACGCCGGCGCGCGGGGGACGCAGCAGTCCGGGACGACCGATCGGGCTGGGGAGCCCGAGGGGGCGGCGGCGGGGTCAGCGAGGGCCGCCGCCCCCGAAGAGGGGAGCCGCAGCACACTGCGGCCCGAGGGGGAAGGCCCGGGAGCACCGCTCCCGGGCCTTTTTCGCGACTTCCGAGGGAGGCACTGAAACGTGCCGCCTGCACCGCGCCGCGCGAAGCAGCGCCGGAAAGCAGAACGGCCCCCGCATCGCTGCGAGGGCCGTTCCCGATTTCATGTCTCCTGGCAAGAGGCTCAGGAGCCCTTGCGCTGGTAGGCGGTGCCCCAGCCCCAGGCGCCCGAGCCGAAGCCGCGGCTCACGACGCGCTCGCGATAGACGGCGGACACATCGTCCCCGTCGCCCGCCAGCAACGCCTTGGTCGCGCACATCTCGGCACAGATGGGCGACTTGCCCTCCGCCAGACGGTTGCGGCCATACTTGTTGAACTCGGCCTTGGAGTGCGTCTCCTCCGGCCCACCGGCGCAGAAGGTGCACTTGTCCATCTTGCCGCGGCTGCCGAAGTTGCCCGCCTGTGGGTACTGCGGCGCACCGAAGGGGCAGGCATAGAAGCAGTAGCCGCAGCCGATGCAGAGGTCCTTCGAGTGCAGGACCGTGCCGTCCGAGGTCTGGTAGAAGCAGTCCACCGGACACACCGCCATGCAGGGCGCGTCCGAGCAGTGCATGCAGGCCACCGAGATCGAGCGCTCGCCGGGGACACCATCGGAGATGGTGACCACGCGGCGACGGTTGATGCCC
>JBCCDG010000065.1:0-22749 GCA_039030915.1 Pseudomonadota bacterium
CGCGCAAGCATGGCCGTGGCTTCCAGGCGCATTTCGTCGCGCCCCAGCAACAGCATGGTAACCCCGTTCGATGCAAGCTCGACAGCGAGCGCCCGGCCAATGCCGCCCGAGGCGCCGGTAAGTACGACGGAGCGCCACCATCGCCCTTTCATCCGCATTGCAGCCCCCCACGGCAGGTATCGAGGTCGCGGCACGCGCGTCCACCCGAGCGCCCTCGGCGGCGCTCCTCCCCGGGCCTGTCGCCAGCGCGCTGTCGGACCCTGTGCCGCGACGGACGGTCCTCTTCCTCCAGGGGCCGGCCTCCACGCTCTGGTCCGAGATAGCGGGTCGCTTCGAGGCGCGAGGGCACCGGGCGCTGCATGTTAACCTCTCCTTCGGAGACTGGCTGTTCTGGCGACGTCGAGGCGCCCTTAACTATCGCGGAAGTCTTGCCAATTGGGAAAGCTGGCTCACGACGCTCATTCTGCGAGAAGGCGTGAGCGACATCCTCTACTTCGCGGATCGTCTACCCTATCATCTTGTCGCCGCGCGCGTTGCCGAGCGGCACGGCGTCCGGGTCTGGGCGGTCGAGAACGGGTATCTGCGGCCCGACTGGCTCACGCTTGAGCCGGTGGCCATGGGCCGCGGATCACGCTTCACGCGCTGCCCTCTGACGATCCGGCGCCTGGCCACCGGCCGCCCGATGCCGTCCTTCGCGCCCCGCTATCCGGTGCCCTTCCGCGTCGAGGCGACGAACGAGGTGGCGTTTAACCTTGCGCATGTGCTCGGGCGCGCGGCCTTTCCTAGGTATGTCAGCGACAAGGCGGTCGCGCCCGCTGTCGAGTATCTCGGGTGGCTGCCGCATCTTGTGCTCGCAGGTCGGCGGCGGCGCGCGGCGGCGCGCACAGAGCGGCGGCTGGTGCGAGACCGTGCGCGGCCGTTCTTCCTGGTCACGCTCCAGATGGAGACCGACTACCAGATCCGCGCCTCCAGCGATTTTCGCGGGCAGTCGGAGGCGCTCGAGATCGTCGTCGGCTCCTTCGCCAGGCGGGCCGAGCCCTCGGCGCATCTCGTCATCAAGGTACATCCCTTCGATAACGGGCTGATCGCCTGGCACAGGGTTGCTGATCGGCTGGCCGCGCGGTTTGGTGTGGCCGGAAGGGTCGTCGTCATCCGCGGGGGCAGCCTGGAACGCCTGACCGGCGCGGCGGCCGGGCTGGTGACGATCAATTCCACATCCGCGGTCCAGGCGCTCCGTGCGAACTGCCCGGTGATCGCGCTCGGCGATGCGCTATACGATCTGCCGGGGCTCACGCATCAGGCAGGGCTCGAGCGCTTCTGGGCGGAGCCCCAGCGGCCGGATCCCGCGTTCTTCGAGGCATGGTGCCGGGCGGTAGCGGCCGAGATCCAGGTTCGCGGCTCGCAGATGAACAAGGAGGGTCGCGCAGCGGCGGCCGAGGAGATCGTGCGGCGGGTCGAGAATGCCGAACGATACTGGCAGCTCTACGACACCGAGGGAGTATGCCTGGATGCGGAGAGCGCCTCACTGGACATCGAGGCGTCGATACCGGCCGTTCGGGCGGCGGGCTGAGGCATCCAGCGCTCGCAGATCTTCGTCGCCGATACCGATTGCGGACGAGGACGCCGCGCCAAATACGAAACGCCCGGATACCGTCCGGGCGTTGTCGCAGTTCGGATTTTCAAACTTGGTGCCCAGCGGATGTGCGGGCAGGCGGCGCGGCCCTGACGGGGCGCCCACACTGGCTCACTTGTCAGCGGCCACACGGACCGAGACCATGCGGTCGGGGTCGGTCACGCTGCCGGAGCGGCCCTCGCCACGCTTGAGGTTGTCGACGAGTTCCATGCCCTCGATCACCCGTCCCCAGACCGTGTACTGGTTGTTCAGGAAGTGACCTTCCTCGAACATGATGAAGAACTGCGAGTTGGCCGAGTTCGGGTCATTGGTCCGTGCCATGCCGACGACGCCGCGGTCGAAGGGCGTGCTCGAGAATTCCTGGCCGAGATCGGGCTTGGAGGAGCCGCCGGTTCCCGGCGTGCCGCGGCCCCAACCGTCCTCCATGTCACCGTACTGCACATCGCCCGTCTGCGCCATGAAGCCGTCGATCACGCGGTGGAAGGCGACGTTGTCGTAGGCTCCCTCGCGCGCCAGCTCCTTGATGCGGGCGACGTGGTTCGGCGCCACATCCGGCAGCATCTCGATCACCACCTCGCCGCTCTTGAGCTCGATGATGAGCGTGTTCTCCGGATCCTTGATGTCCACGGCCTGCGCCTCCAGGGTTGAGAGCGCCAGCAGGACGGCGCCGATGCGTGCAATGAGCGTCATTTGAGTACCTTCCGGGCTGAGCGCGGTTTGTCGTTCGCCCCAGTCCCTAGCCAGCCGCGCCGCGTGCGTCCAGCGCCGCGCGGGCGGGGGGAGCGAGCTTTCGGTCGAGACGGTTCGCCACATCCGCGGTCACGAACTTGGTGACGTCGCCGCCCATGCGCGCGATCTCCTTGACGAGCTTGGAGGCAATGGCCTGGTGTTGCGGCTCCGCCATGAGAAAGACCATCTCGATCTCGTCGTTGAGCGCGCGGTTCATGCCGACCATCTGGAACTCGTACTCGAAGTCGCTCACGGCCCGCAGACCGCGGAAGATGACCTGCGCACCGATTTCCTCGGCGAACTGGACGAGCAGGTTCTCGAAGGGCTGCACCTCGATATGCGTCCCGTGGCGGGCGGAAATACCGTGCACCTCCGCCTCGATCATCTCGGTGCGCTCCTCGAGGTCGAAAAGCGGCCCCTTGTCTCGGTTGATGGCGACGCCGATCACCAGCCGATCGACGAGCTTCGCTGCGCGGCGGATCACGTCGATATGGCCGAGGGTGACGGGGTCGAAGGTGCCGGGATAGAGACCGGTGCGCATGGCTGCCTCCCGCAGATGTCTGACCGTCACGCAACGCCGGCAAGCCCGGCGGGTCAAGCCGTCGAGCGCAATTTTCTTTCGCTTGAAAACCCTTCTCAGGCGAACGGCACCGGGACGATGCGTCTCAGCCGCTCAACATCGTCGCCATCGCCTCATTCTCGGCGTTGAGCTCCTCGATGCGGGCCTTCACCACGTCACCGATCGAGAGGACGCCGCTCAGTTCGTCGTTGACCATCACCGGCATGTGGCGGAAACGGCCCTCCGTCATGCGCGTCAGCACCGTCATCGTGTCGTCGGTCGGCTCGCACCCTTCGACGCGCGCGACGTCATGATCGCGTGCACGGGCTTCGAAAGCGCCGCTGCCCCTTCACTCCCGACATGGCGCACCACATCCCGTTCCGACACGATACCCGCAATGCTGCCGTCCGACCGGGTTACGACAAGCGCGCCGATGCGCTTCTGGGCAAGGATGCCGGCGACCTCCGCCACGGTCATCTGCGCCGTGGCCGTCTCGACATGGGAGGAGCCCTTAAGCTTGAGAACCTGGGAAATTTTCATATCACTTTCCTCCGGTTATCGCGAAGATTGTTTCCGGAGCGTGGAACCTGTCGCGCGGGCTGTCAATCGTGGCCTGTGTCAAACGGTGACGCATGCGTGAGCGCCGCGACGGAACAGCGGTTCCGATGCGTGCGTTGCATGTGATGAAAGCGAACCAGACTCCGAAAGGGGGTTCTCCATGCGCACACGGATGATGATCGTCGGTCTCGCGGCCAGCCTGATGCTGGGGCTCGCGGCGCCTGCATTGGCGGATGAAGATCAGTCGCCTCGGGAGGGTGTGCGCGATCTGTGGGAGACCCAGCGCTCCATCGAGAACGAGCAGAGGCTTCGGCGTGAGCGCCGCGGCGAGGCGCGCGACAGCCGTCAGGGGCGCCGGGATGGGGCGCGCGAGAATCGGCAGGGCCGGCGTGACGGTGCGCGGGAGAACAGGCAGAACCGGCGCGAGGCTGGCCGCGATAACCGGCAGGACCGTCGCCAGGGAGTTCGTGAGGATCGACGCGACCGGCGAGACGGCGCCCGCGAAGACCGTCGCGACCGGCGCGAAGGGAGCCGAGAGGCGCGGCGGGACCGTAATGACCTGCGCCGCGACCGCGAGCGCTGGCGGCGAGACCGTGATGATTGGCGGCGCGATCGCGGCGAATGGCGCCGCGACCGCAATGACTGGCGCCGGGAGCGCCGCGCGGATCGTCGTGACTTCCGTGATGATCGACGCGACCGTTATCGCGACGGGCGGCGAGAGGATAGGTGGGACCGGCGGGAGTACCGTCGCGACAGGTTCGACGATCGGCGCCGCATCTATCGCGACAACCATGGCCGCCGCTACTATGACGATGGCCGAGGCATCTTTACGTTCAGGCTTTGGTGAGGCGGTTTCACCATTCGAGGGGTCAAACGATGATCAAACACACGCTGTTCGCTGCGGCCACGGTCCTGGCGGTTGCAGTGCCGCTCGAGGGTGCCGCTGGCCCCAAGCACTGCCCTCCCGGTCACGCGAAGAAGGGCTGGTGCGGTGGTGGCGGATCGAACGAAGCCGCCTATCGGGATGGTTATCGCGATGGGCAACGCGATGCGTGGCGACGCGGTGACCGCCTGCCGCGGGAGCGTTATGTGGTCATCGAAGACTACCGGTCGCGCGGCTATCCCCGGCCCGCACAGGGCGAAATCTATGTACGCGCCGGTGGTGACATCTTCCTCATTGCCGTGGGTACGGGTCTGATCCTGGAGGCGCTCACCAACTGAGAAATGCCGCTCCCGGTCGGCCCCCAGGCACCGCCGACCGGGTCACTCTGCGGCGATGCGGCCCTTGGCGGTCAGGATCTCGCGCAGGTAGTGGCCCGTGTGACTGCCTTCGACCTGGGCGAGATCCTCGGGCGTGCCCGTGCCGATGATGCGGCCACCGCCGTCTCCGCCCTCGGGGCCCAAGTCCACCAACCAGTCCGCAACCTTGATCACGTCGAGATTGTGCTCGATGACCACGACCGTGTTGCCCTGCTCGACCAGCTCCTGCAGCACCTCGAGCAGCTTCTTCACGTCCTCGAAATGCAGGCCGGTCGTCGGCTCGTCGAGGATGTAGAGCGTCTGCCCCGTTGCCTTGCGCGCGAGCTCCTTCGAGAGCTTTACGCGCTGCGCCTCACCGCCCGAGAGCGTGGTCGCCTGCTGGCCGATCTTGATGTAGCCGAGGCCGACCTCGTTGAGCGTCACCAGCTTGTCGCGGATCATCGGGATCGCATCGAAGAACTTGCAGCCGTCCTCGACCGTCATCTCCAGCACGTCGGCGATGGACTTGTCGCGGTAGCGGATCTCCAGCGTCTCGCGGTTGTAGCGTGCGCCGTTGCACGTCTCGCAGGTGACGTAGACATCGGGCAGGAAGTGCATCTCGACCTTGATGACACCGTCGCCCTGACACGCCTCGCAGCGCCCGCCCTTGACGTTGAACGAGAACCGGCCGGGCTTGTAGCCGCGCGCCTTCGACTCCGGCAAACCCGAGAACCAGTCCCTGATCGGACCGAACGCGCCCGTATAGGTGGCTGGGTTCGAGCGCGGCGTGCGGCCGATGGGTGACTGGTCGATATCGATGACTTTGTCGAGCCGCTCCAGGCCACGGACCGTGCGGCAGGGTGCTGGCTGCTGGCGCGCGCCGTTGAGCCGGTTGGCCGCGTGCTTGAAAAGCGTCTCGTTGATCAGCGTCGATTTGCCCGAGCCGGAGACGCCGGTGATGCAGGTCAGTGTGCCGATCGGGATCTCGAGCGTCACGTCCTGCAGGTTGTTGCCCGACGCACCCTCGACCACGACATGCTCGCCCGTGCCTTTGCGGCGCATCGCCGGTATGGCGATCTCGCGCCGGCCGATCAGATAGTCGCCCGTAACAGAGCCGTCGGTAGCCGCGATCTCCGCCGGCGTGCCCTTGGCAATGATCTGGCCGCCATGCACGCCCGCGCCGGGGCCGATGTCGAGCACATAGTCCGCGTCGCGGATCGCCTCCTCGTCATGCTCGACGACGATCACCGTGTTGCCCTGATCCCGCAGGCCCTTGAGCGAGGTGAGAAGCCGCCCGTTATCCCGCTGATGAAGGCCGATGGATGGCTCGTCGAGCACATAGAGAACTCCGGTGAGCCCGGAGCCGATCTGCGACGCGAGGCGGATGCGCTGGCTCTCTCCGCCCGAAAGCGTTCCGGCGCCGCGGCCCAGTGTCAGATAGTCGAGCCCCACATCCACGAGGAAGCCCAGCCGCTCGCGGATCTCCTTGAGTATGGCCGTGGCGATCTGGTTCTTCTGCGTCGAGAGATGGTCCGGTGCCTCCAGCACCCAGTCCCGCGCCTCGCGGATCGAAAGCTGCGTGACCTCGCCCACATGGCGGCCGCCGATCTTGACCGCAAGCGCCTCGGCGCGCAGGCGGTGCCCGCCGCAAGTGCCGCAGGCTCGGCTGCCCTGGTAGCGCTCGAACTCCTCGCGCACCCAGGCGCTGTCCGTCTCCCGCCAGCGGCGCTCCATGTTGGGCAAAACGCCTTCGAAGACGCGATTGACGGTGTAGACGCGGCCGCCGTCGTCGAAGCGGAACTTGATCTTCTCGTCGCCCGAGCCGTGCAGCATGAGCTGCTTCACATGTGCCGGCAGCATGCGCCACGGCTTGCTCGCCGAGAAATCGTAGTGGTTGGCAAGCGCCTCCAGCGTCTGGCGGAAGACAGGCGTCCTCGACTTGTTCCAAGGTGCAATGGCCCCTTCGGAGAGGCTGAGCGCGTCGTCCGGCACAATCAGCCTTTCGTCGAAGAAGACCTCGCGGCCGAGACCGTCGCAATCCGGGCAGGCGCCGAAGGGGGCGTTGAACGAAAAGAGCCGCGGTTCGATTTCGGCGATGGTGAAGCCGCTGACCGGGCAGGCGAAGTTTTCGCTGAAGGTGATGCGCTCAGGGTCCGCCGTGTTGCCGTCGTCATCGGCCACGGGGGCGGTTTCGATGATGGCGATGCCGTCGGCGAGCGCCAGCGCGGTGGAGAAGCTATCGGCCAGGCGCTGTGCCAGCCCCTCCTTCACCACGATCCGGTCGACCACGATATCGATGTTGTGGCGGAATTTCTTGTCGAGCTCGGGCGGCTCGTCGAGGTCGTGAAATTCTCCGTTCACCTTCACGCGCTGGAAGCCGGCCTTGCGCCACTCCGCAAACTCCTTGGCGTACGAGCCCTTGCGATCCCGCACCACGGGCGCAAGCAGGTAGGCGCGTGTGCCCTCCTGCATCGCCATCACGCGGTCGACCATCTCGCTCACCTGCTGCGCCTCGATGGGCAGGCCGGTGGCCGGGGAGAAGGGCGTGCCTGCGCGGGCGAAGAGGAGGCGCATGTAGTCGTATATCTCGGTGACAGTGCCGACCGTGGAGCGCGGGTTCTTGCTGGTGGTCTTCTGCTCGATCGAGATGGCCGGGGAGAGGCCCTCGATATGGTCGACGTCCGGCTTCTCCATCATCTGGAGGAACTGCCGGGCATAGGCGCTCAGACTTTCGACATAGCGGCGCTGTCCTTCGGCATAGATCGTGTCGAAGGCGAGCGACGACTTGCCGGAGCCCGAGAGGCCCGTGATCACCGTCAGGCTGTTCCGCGGGATGTCGACATCGACGCCCTTGAGGTTGTGCTCGCGCGCGCCGCGCACCGAAATGTGCTTGAGTTCCGCCATGCCGCCCGTCCCTGAAACCAGCACCAGCACATAAGCCGCGGCGGCGCGGTTGCGAGTCCGGTCGAGCGTAAACAAATCATGAACAAATAGCAATGTGGCTCAAGGTTGGCGGGGGACGCCTTGTCCGATCGTCAGGCAGCGCCGCGGAGCGCCTTGCCGGGATGTGCCTCGGCCGCCGTGGCGGGGATGGCGTCGGCGGCCAGCAGAAGGAGGCGGCGCTCCGCCTCCCGCGCGATATCGGGTGCTGGGTCGGTCGTCGGATAGGCGCCGAGATCGTGGGCGAAGGGCGCAGCACCGCCCAGCCAGCGCGCCGAGAGCGCAGCGTTGGAGACGGCGAAGCGACCGAGAAACGCCTCCGCCGTGTCGCGACAGACGGAGGCGCGCCGATCCGCCGGAAACGTTGCGAGTCCTTCCTCGAGGCGGATACGCCCGGGGGCGCCCGGCATGATCCCCGCGCCGTTCGCCCGGTTCAGGATCTCGAGGCTCGGCGTGTCGGGGCTGGCGTTGAGCCGCGGGACGGGCTCGAACCCCGATGCGTCGATCCCTGCCTCGCGATAGAAGAGCCCGACGCTGTCCTCGCCCTCGAGCGCGCTGCCGGGCCCCACGGGTGTGGGCCGGATCGCCGCGGCGCCGAAAACTTCGGACCATGCCGACAGCAGGGCCGCATAGTCGTAGAAGCGCCGGTCGCCTCCGTCCTCGAGCGTCGGAAGTCCCGCCGGCACCACATGCCCGGTGCGTATGAGCTGTGCCCTGCGGCGAAGCGCCAGCACGTCCTGGCGCAGCAGGAAGACGATCACGACGACGCGGGCGAATGCAGGTGTGAGCAGCGCCCCCATCGTCCGGACCGACGCCGGCGGCAGGCGCTGCAGGTCCTCGCTCGACAGCACGACCGCGCGGTTCGACGCGGCGAGCGTGCTCAGCCGCTCCGCCACGGCAGCTCGGTGCGCCGCATGCGCCTCGGCATCCCCCGCGAACCCGTTCCCGACCATCGCCGCATCGTCGCTTTGCGCAGGCAGCGCGGCCGCGGCCAGAAGCTTGTGGTTGCGATGGCCCAAGAAGCCCGGCCAGGCGACGCCCTGCGCCGCCAGCCGTTGCCGATTGGCGTGGAGCGATTCCTGGATCGAGGTGGTCCCCGTCTTCTCCGCGCCGATATGGAGGATGCAGAGCGGCCCGTCCGCCCCAGCATCCCAGCCTTTTCGCGACATCGCCGCCCTCCGCGCCCACTCCGCCATCGGTTTTCGTGGATTGCGGTTAGGAAAAGATGGAAGCTCGGCCCGACGCAGGAGGAGGGGCAGGCTATGCTAAGCGGGCTCGGCAGGCATGGGGTCGCCGTAACCTACGGCTTGGCGGGGCTGTTGGGCGGCGTCGTCGCAGTGCTGATAGGCCCGGTCCTGGGGCTCGACGACGGGCCCGATGCCTGGCTCACACCGCTCCTCTCCGGCGGGATCGGCTACGGTTACGGCTGGTACACCTCGCGGCCTCCGCAGGCGGTGGGCGATGAAGCGGACGCGGGTCTCGGCGAAGGGGCGGAAGATCCATCTGCGGACGCCGTGAACGGCGCCGGCGAGGACCGTCGCGAGCAATGACGCTACACAATTGCGCCGGCCGCGCGCATCGCTAGAGTGGCGCGTCCATTCTGTTCGGGGAGAGAGGCGGCATGGCCGGCAGCGTCAACAAGGTAATCCTCATCGGCAATCTCGGCGCCGATCCAGAGGTGCGGAGCTTCCAGAACGGCGGCCAAGTCTGCAATCTGCGCATCGCCACCTCCGAGACCTGGCGGGACAAGCAGTCGGGCGATCGCCGTGAGAAGACCGAGTGGCACAGCGTCGCCATCTTCTCCGAGCCGCTGGTGCGCGTGGCGCAGCAGTACCTCAAGAAGGGCTCGAAGGTGTATATCGAGGGCCAGCTCGAGACCCGGAAATGGCAGGACCAGTCGGGCCAGGACCGCTACTCGACCGAGGTGGTACTGCGCCCCTACCGCTCTGAGCTGACGATGCTCGATAGCCGCAGCAGCGAGGGCGGCGGCTTCGGTGGCGGTGGCGGTGGCGGCGGTGACTTCGGCGGAAGCCGCGGTGGCCAAGGCGGTGGTGGCCAGGGCAGCGGCGGCGGCCCGTCCGGCGGTGGCGGCGGTCAGGGCGGCGGCCGAGGCGGCTTCGGCAGCGATCTGGACGACGAGATCCCGTTCTGATGGCCGAGGATCCGTTCAAGAAGGGCGTCGAGATGACCGCCGACGAAAGCGCGGCGTTCTTCGCGATGGCCGACAAGTTCCTGGCTGTCGCCAACAACGGCGTCGAGGAGGACAAGCCCTCCCGCGTCTCCGCTGCGTTCATGTTCGCCTGCGCCCGTTTCAACGCCTTCACGGCGCAGACCCAGGGTTTGCCGGCCGGCGAAGTGGACGAGGAGACGGTTGAGTACTTCACCCGCGAATACGAGAAGATGCTCCGCGAGAACCTCGCCCAACACCTCGTCTCCAAGAGCTGACGGCTGGCGCGGAGCCATAGGCCGCTTCGGCCCTTTCTGGTGTCCGCGCGGCCTTTGAGGCTCCAGATCTGGCGGGTGCAATTGCATCCCCCACCGCACACGGAATATACTCCGCACGCTTGCAGAATTGATGCGCGCCGCGCGCCAGGAGCCCCCTTTTGAGCGATAGTGACGAGACGCCCCGGCCCGAAGACGCGCTGACCGATGCCGGGGGCGGCGGGGATGATGGCGGCGACGACGGGAGCGGCACCAGTGGCCCGATGATGCCGCATGACGGCCCGACCATCACGGTCGAGGACGAGATGAAGCGCAGCTACATCGAATACGCCATGAGCGTGATCGTGAGCCGCGCCCTGCCCGACCTCCGAGACGGTTTGAAGCCCGTGCACCGTCGGATCCTCTACGCCATGCACGAGGCCGGGAACACGCATGACAAGGCCTATCGGAAGGCCGCGCGCACCGTCGGCGACGTGATCGGTAAATACCACCCGCATGGCGACAGCGCGGTCTACGAGGCGCTGGTGCGCATGGCGCAGGATTTCTCGATGCGCCTGCCCTTGCTGGACGGCCAGGGCAATTTTGGCTCGATGGACGGCGATAAGCCGGCGGCGATGCGATACACCGAAGTCCGCATGGAGAAGGTTGCGACCGCGCTCCTCGAGGATATCGACCGCGACACTGTCGACTTCGTGCCCAATTACGACGGGCAGGACATGGAGCCCGTGGTGCTCCCCGCGCGGTTCCCCAACCTCCTCGTCAACGGTGCGGGCGGCATCGCCGTCGGCATGGCGACCAACATCCCGCCCCACAATCCGGGCGAGGTGATCGATGCGACGCTGGCGCTGATCGACGAGCCGGAGACGGATCTCGAGACGCTGATGGAGCTGATCCCCGCGCCGGATTTCCCCACTGGCGGTATCATTCTAGGCCGGTCTGGCACGCTCAAGGCATACATGACCGGGCGGGGCAGCGTCATCCTGCGGGCGCGGGTCGACGAGAAGGAAGTCGAAGCTGCGGGCCGCCCCCGCATCGTTGTCACGGAGATCCCGTATCAGGTGAACAAATCGATGCTGGTCGAGCGCATCGCCGAGCTCGCCAAGGAGAAGCGCGTCGAGGGGTTGGCCCACATTCAGGACGAGAGCGACCGCTTCGGCGTGCGTATCGTCATCGACCTCAAGCGCGATGCGACGCGGGATGTGGTGCTCAACCAGCTCTACCGGTTCACCTCGCTGCAGACGACCTTCGGCTGCAACATGCTTGCGCTCAACGGCGGCAAGCCGGAGCAGTTCGACCTCATTACCTTCCTCAAGGCGTTCATCGCCTTCCGCGAGGAGGTGATCGCCCGGCGCACCGCCCACTTGCTGATGAAGGCGCGGGAGCGGGCGCATCTCCTGTCCGGCCTCGCGGTAGCCGTTTCGAATGTGGACGAGGTGGTGGCGACCATCCGTTCCTCGCCGGACCCCGCGACCGCACGGGAGCGGCTGAAGGACCGGCGCTGGCCGGCGGAGGATATCGCCGAGTACATCCGGCTGGTGGACGACCCGAACCATACGCTGAACGAAGACGGGACCTACAACCTCTCGGACGCGCAGGCCCGGGCGATCCTCGACCTCCGTCTCCAGCGCCTCACGGCCATGGGCGTCAAGGAGATCGGCGACGAGCTGGCCGAGCTGGCCGACAAGATCACCGACTATCTCGACATTCTGCGCTCGCGCGAGCGGATCATGCAGATCATCCGCGACGAGCTGACGGCGGTGCGCGAGCAGTTCGCCACGCCCCGGCGCACGGAAATCGTGGAGTGGGAGGGCGACCTCGAGGACGAGGACCTCATCGAGCGCGAGGACATGGTCGTCACCATCACGCATGGCGGCTACATCAAGCGCACGCCCTTGTCCGAGTTCCGCTCCCAGGCGCGTGGCGGCAAGGGCCTCGCGGGCATGGCGATGAAGGACGACGACTTCGTCTCCAGGCTCTTCGTTGCCAACACGCATACCCCGCTCCTGATCTTCACGACGAGCGGCATTGTCTACAAGCTCAAGACATGGCGCCTGCCGCTCGGTGGACGGAACGCACGGGGCAAGGCGCTGGTCAACATCCTGCCCATCGAGCAGGGCGTCGGCATCGCCGCCATCATGCCCGTGGACCGGCCCGACGAGGAGTGGGACGATTTGCAGATCTTCTTCGCCACCTCCGAGGGTGACGTGCGCCGCAACCAGCTCGGCGATTTCACCAACGTCAAGGCGAACGGCAAGATCGCGATGAAGCTGCCCGAGGGCGTGCGCATGGTCGGCGCCCAGATCTGCGACGAGAGCTTCGACTGCCTGCTCGTCACCTCCAACGGCCGGGCGATCCGCTTCCCCGTGACCGATGTTCGCATCTTCAAGGGGCGGGACTCGACCGGCGTCCGCGGTGTCAGGCTGGCCGCGGGGGCGGAGGTGGTGAGCATGGCCGTCATCCGCCATTTCGAGGCGACGGCGGAGGAACGGGTGGCTTACCTCAAGCGCCGCCGTGCCGTGGCGGGCGAGGGCGGAGAGGAGGCGGAGGCCGAGGCGGCCGAGGCCGAGGAGGGGGCGGTCGCCGATATCGCGTTGCCGGAGGGTCGCTATGTGGAGATGTCCGCCGCCGAGGACCTTATCCTCACCATCACCGAACGCGGGCTCGGCAAGCTCTCCTCCTCCCATGACTACCCGGTGCGCGGCCGCGGCGGGCAGGGCGTGGCCGCAATCGACCGCGTGATGCGCGGCGGGCCGCTGGTGGCGAGCTTCCCCATCGCGACGGATGACCAGATCATGCTGGTGACGGACAAGGGACAGTCGATCCGCTGCCCCGTGAGCGGCATCTCCTTCCGCTCCCGCTCCGCCGGCGGCGTGAAGGTCTTCAACACCGGTGCCGACGAAAAGGTCGTGAGCGTCGCGCTCATTGCCGACCAGGGCGAGGAGGAGTAACCGCCTCGCCCGTCGGGTCCGGCGCACCGGCACCCAGCGGCTTGGCGTCGCCCCGCGAACTGAAGAAGCGGACCTCGGACAGACGACCTTCTCGCGCGTTCCGGGATGAACGCTCGCGATCTGCCAGACGGCACGCGTGGCAATCGCTTCTCCGTCCGGCCAATCCGCGGGCCATGGCGGGAGTGCCCCTCGACGACGGCGGCTGGGATGTCCAAGCTTCTGCGCTTCATAGGGGTTTGATCCTGTGGGAGCGAGCTATTGGGCCTCTCCGATTGAGGCGAGCCCCGAGATGGGCCGGACTGGCAATCCGGGGGCGCCCCTGTTCTTTGGGGCGAACCGTCCGGCTTCGCGTTCCGGTCGTTAGCCGGGCTCGCGGGCGAGCAGGATCTTGCGCAATGCCGTGCCGGAGGCGCTGCGCCTGACTTCGCGCCCGGCGAGCCGGTCAGGCGCCACGACTGTCAGGAAGAGCTCGACCGTTTCGTCGTCGCCGGCCCGCCCGGCGCCGTAGAGCCGCGGCAGGCGATGCTGCGCACATGGCAGGGCGATCTCGAGCCGGTGGTTCTCGGAGACGCGGGAGGCGGGATCGGGGCGGGGCATCCAGGGAGGTGGATCGAAGTCCCAGACCTCGCCCCGTTCGAAGAAGAGCGGAATGGGCTCCCCCTCGCCCTCCGTCCGGATGCGCAGGCCCCAGGGGCCGACTTCGACGATGCGTGTCCGGCCCTCGCGGTCCGACGCGGGGTCCGGCTCTCCGTCATCCACCTCCACCGGCATCTCGCGCCAGCGTCCGTCGATCGCCAGCGCCACGGTGCTGCGGTAGTCGCCGGGGCGCACCGTGCAGGGATCGAAGGAAAGCCCGGCAGGGGCCGGCGCGGGGGCCTGCTCGGTTGCAGTTGCCGCTCCAGCAACGCCGATCGCAAGGCCGGCGGCGAGGATGAGATCAGGCGTTCTCGGCCAGGACATGCCCAGCGAGATAGAGCGAGCCGCAGAGGAGGACATGATCGCCGGGCGCGGCATCGCGCGCCAGCGCCGCGACGGCCTCGCCGACACTCTGCGCCGGCGACGCCTTGATGCCCGCTGCCGTGAAGCGCTCGGCCAGCGTGGCCGCCGGCAGCGTGGCCGTCGCTCCGGGGATCGCGACGGTGCGCGCGCCGGTGACGAGCGGGGCGAGAGGGCGCGCGTAGTCTTCCGCGGCCTTCGTGTCGAGCATGCCGGTTACGAGATGCAGGCGCCCACCCGCGGCCACGCGGGGAGCGAAATGCGCGGCGATAGCCTCACCTGCCGCCGGGTTGTGCCCGCCGTCGAGCCAGAGCGTGACGCCCGCCGGCAGCATCGCGGTGAGCGGGCCGCGCGTCAGGCGCTGGAGCCGGGCGGGCCATTCGGCGCGGCTGAGCGCAGCGGCGGGGGCCCCGTGTCCGAGCGCGCGAAGTGCTGCGACAGCGGTGCCGGCATTGGCGTGCTGATGCGCGCCGGGCAGCGCGGGAAGCGGCAGGGAGAGGCGCCCTGCATGATCCTCGTAGACCAGGCCTTCGCCCTCCGCGCGCACCTGCCAGTCCCGACCCGCCACGCGCAAGGGCGCCCCGATCTCGGCAGCCCGCGCCTCTATCACGGCCAGCGCGGCCGGGTCCTGCGGGGCGACGATGGAGGGGACGCCGGGCTTGAGGATGCCGGCCTTTTCGAAGGCGATTTCGCCGATGGTCTCCCCAAGATACTGCTGATGGTCGAGGCTGACCGGGGTGATGACGGTGAGCGCCGGACGCTCGATCACGTTCGTGGCGTCTAGCCTGCCACCGAGCCCGACCTCGAGGAGCGTCCAGTCCGCTCCCTCCCGCGCGAAGGCGAGGAGCGCGGCGACGGTCGTGATCTCGAAGAAGGTGATGGGCTCGCCGCCGTTCGCGGTCTCGCACTCCTCGAGAAGGGCCGCGAGCCGCGGCTCCGCGATAAGGCCGCCCGAAAGACGGATGCGTTCGTGAAAGCGCACGAGATGGGGCGAGGTGTAGGCGTGAACGCGCGCGCCCGAGCCTTCGAGACCTGCGCGCAGCATCGCGGTGACCGAACCCTTGCCGTTGGTGCCCGCGATATGGATCACGGGGGGCAGCCGACGCTCGGGATGATCGAGCCGGCCGAGGAGGCGCCAGACCCGGTCGAGCGTGAGGTCGATGATCTTCGGATGGAGCGAGAGGAGCCGCTCGAGGATCGCGTCGCTGTCTCGATCCGTTGTCGTCGTCGCTGCCGCTGCAAGCTCGGCCGGCAGGGCGGCGCCGTTCATTCCTGGCCCCGCTCGGCCTGGGTCGCGGGCGCGGGCAGCTGGCCAGCCCCGGCGACGGCTGCTGGCGCTTCCGCTTCGGCATGGGCCCCGGCGCTCTTGCGGGTCGGGTCGCCCTTTGCCGCCACCGCACCGTTCGCCTCGCCCTCGAGCGCGGCAGGATCGCCCGCCGGCGTCTCGAGGAGGCCCCGAACCGGGGCGGGGAGCGACAGGAGAAGGCGTAGGAGCGTACCGAGCTCCGCCCGCATGTCCTTCCGGGGCACAACGCGGTCGATCATGCCGTGGTCGAGCAGATACTCCGAACGCTGGAAACCCTCGGGCAGCGTCTCCCGGATCGTCTGCTCGATGACCCGCGGCCCTGCGAAGCAGATGAGGGCGTCCGGTTCCGCGAGCTGCACGTCGCCCAGCATGGCGTAGGAGGCGGTGACGCCGCCGGTCGTCGGGTTGGTCAGAACGACAACGTAGGGCAGGCCGGCCTCGCGAAGCTGCGCGACGGCGAGCGTGGTGCGCGGCATCTGCATGAGGCTGAGGATGCCTTCCTGCATGCGCGCGCCGCCGGCCGCGGCAAAGACCACGAGCGGTGCGCGCAGGCCCACGGCGGCCTCGGCTGCGGCGATCATCGCATTGCCGACCGCCATGCCCATGGAGCCGCCCATGAAGCGGAAATCCTGGGCTGCGGCGATCACGTCGAGCCCGAAGATGGCGCCGCGGGCGACGAGCACGGCCTCGTCCTCCCCGGTCTTGCGCCGGGCATCGCGCATACGCTCGGTGTAGCGCTTCTCGTCGCGAAAGCTCAGCGGGTCGGCCAGCGGTTCGGGCACCTGGAGCTCGGCGTAAGCTCCGTGATCGAAGAGCGCGTTGAAACGGGCGCGCGGGCTGATGGCCATGTGGTGTCCGCATTCGGTGCAGACATTGAGGTTCGCCCGGAAGTCGCGGTGAAAGATCATCTGGCCGCAGCCGTCGCATTTGTACCAGAGGTTCTCCGGCATCTCCCGGCGCTGGAAGAACGACTTGATCTTCGGCGGAACGTAGTCGGTGATCCAGTTCATCGGCGGCCGGCCTCCTTGCGCGGTGGCGCGCTACATAAAGCGCTGCGGGGCGGGCCGCAATCATGCGCTGCGGCAGGGCGTGGGGTGCGGGATGGCTGGGCGCCCGTTCGCGCGTCGCGGCGCGTGCCGCGCCGCGCCTGGCTCCGCCCCCCCCCCCACCCGCACCCCCGGCGCCCGGCGGCCGCCGCCGCGATCAGTGCGTCGGACGTTCCATGACCGCGATGGCGCCGGCGGCGATGATGAGCGCGGTTCCCAGCATCTCGCGCGGGCCGAAGGGCTCATCGGTCAGAAGCGCGGCCGAGGCGACGCCGACGGCGACTTCGGAGAGGAGGAGAAGGCCGACACGGCCGGGCGTGAGCAGGCTGGCGGGCCAGAGCGTGAGAAAGAGCACGGGCAGCAGGTAGAGCCCGGAGAGGAGCGCCCAGGGGGCGGTCTCTGCCAACGTCGCGAGGGCGGGGAGACCGCCGAAGGTAGCGCCGCCGATGGCCACGCTGAACGCCGTGACGCCGAAGCCGCCGACCGCGAAGGCGGCCATCTGCTCGCCGACGCCGAGCCCGCCAAGGCGATAGACCGCGAGGCTGCCGAAGGCCCAGGCGATGCCGGAGGCGAGGGCCAGCCAGTCACCCAGGTTGCGCGGCAGCGGCAGGCCCTCGCCGCCGAGGATCACGAAGAGGCCCGCGAAGCCCGCCGCCATCGCCGCGATGCGCAGACCCGTCAGACGCTCCCCCAGCACGGCCATGCCGAGCGCGGTGCCCCAAACGGGGGTGAGGTAGAAGAGAAGGATGGCGCGCACCACCTCGGTGAGCGCGATGCTGACCGCGTAGAAGCTGACCGCCATGCCGGTAAAGAGCCCGGAGAGGGCGAGCGGGACGAGGGCCGCGGCGAGCCGCTTCCGGCGCAAGAGCATGAAGGGCAGGAAGAGCGTCAGCGTGCCGGCGAGCATCATGGTGGCCGGCCAGGCACCCTCGAGCCCCATCTCCTCGAGCGCCCGCAGCGGCCACCACATGAACCCCCACAGCGCACCGCCGAGGACGAGCCCGAGGCTCGGCCAGAGAAGGTCGTTCGGCTGGGTGGCATGGGCGGGCAAGGCGGTCTCCGGGGCGGGGCACGCGACCCTCGCCTGCCGGGCAGGGTGGTGCAAGCCCGGCGGTTAGCCACTCCGGATCGCCCGCACCGCCGCGCGCGCCTCGACGGGATCGCGCCCGTCGATCGTGATCGTGCTGTCCTCGGCATGGAAGCTGGCGAGGGCGTCGAGATCGGTCCGGATCACCGGCGAGGCTCCTAAAAGCAGTGCTGGCGGACGATGTTGCGTCAGATCGGCATGGCGTCATAGCGCGGATGCGCCCTTGCGCGGCCCGTCCCGCTGGCCCATCGTGGTGGATGATAGGACAGGAGGTGTGACCTATGGCCGAGCGCAGGATCTGGACCTGGTGGCAGGGTGACTGGCATGACGGCAACGTCGCCGTGCTGGGCGCGGCGGATCACGGCACCTGGCTCGGCTCGGTCGTCTTCGATGGTGCGCGGGTCTTCGAGGACACCGCCCCCGATCTCGACCTCCACTGTGCCCGTGCGCATCAGAGCGCCGTTCGCATGGGGCTCGAGCCGCCGATCGGCGCGGAGGAGATGACCGCCATCGCGCGGGAGGGTATCGCACGCACCGCGCCCGGCACGCCGCTTTACGTCCGCCCGATGCTCTGGGCGCAGAACGGCGCGCAGTACATGGTGGCGCCCGATCCCGACAGCACGGTCTTCTGCCTCTGTCTCGAGGAGCGCCCGATGCCCGGCGTGGAGGGCGCCGCACTCACGACCACGCGCTTTCGGCGCCCGACCATCGAATGCGCGCCGACGGATGTGAAGGCAGGCTGCCTCTACCCCAACAACGCCCGCATGCTGCGCGAGGCGCGGGCGGCGGGCTTCGACAACGCGATCTCGCTCGACGCGCTCGGCAACGTGGCGGAGACTGCGACCTCGAACATCTTCTTGGTGAAGGACGGCGTGGCGTTGACGCCGATGGCGAACGGCTGCTTCCTCGCCGGGATAACGCGCGACCGCGTCATGAGCCTCTTGGGGGAGGACGGGGTGGAGGTGCGGGAGGCGACGCTGACGCTCGACGACCTTCGCGCAGCAGACGAGCTCTTCACCACCGGCAACGCCGGCAAGGTTTTACCAGTCACGCGCTTCGAGAACCGCCACCTGCAGCACGGCCCGGTAACGCGCCGGGCACGCAACCTCTACTGGGCGTTTTCAAAGGAGCCCTCGCAGGCCGCGCGGGCGTAGAGAGGATCAGGCAGCGCGCTTCCCCGAGCGCGCCCGCCAAGCTAGCAAACCGAGACCGCCGAGCAGCATGAAGGCTGCGGGCGGAAGCGGCACGATCGGCTGGTCCGACGCCGTGAAGGACAGCACTTCGAGCGCGCCGCTGCCAATGAAGATCACTTCGAAGGACTGAAGGTTCGCTGTCCCGAAATTGAACGACACTGTGAGAATATCGTTGTCCGCGCCGTTCGCCGATCCCCCCGGCGATCCGACCACCACAGTCTCGGTGAACCACACGTCCGCGATCTGGTACCGCACGCCGTCGAGATTGGTCGCGAAGAAAGTGACGTCCTCGGTATCCTCCTGGTCGATCAGAACGATCTCGTCGATCGTGACGCCGTTCTCGAAGAACACATCGTTCGGATCGCCCGGATCGGGATCGGTCGTTCGGAAGTTGGCGATAATGTCGTAGCCGTTAACGGCGTCGTCGTCAGGGTTTGCCCACCACTGGGGCGTGCCAGAGTTTGCAATGCGCACCGTGTTGTTGTTCGACCCGTTTCGCTCCTGCGCGATGAGCGTCAGGCCACGTGGCTGAGTCCCGAAATAGGATCCTGTACCGAGGTCGGGATCGCCGCCGGTGCATGTATTGAAGACCCCAACGCCGGCAGGATCGCAATTCGCGTTGAAGAGCGTCAGAGGGCTGTCGACCGACTGGAACGTCACGCCGAAACGGTCGTCGAAGAAGCCACGGTCCTGGAAGAACCCACCGCTGGCTGCGTCACCGGTGATAGGCACGCCGGCACCATAACTTTGGCTTGTGTTCGGATTCACCGCAGTAGGCCGGTCAGCGGGATCGTCGATGCCACCGAGACGCTGGACGATGTTGCCGCTGCCGTCGGTTGTATCGGCGATCACGGTCGTGTCGAAGTTGATCTCGAATTCGCTGCCGACCACCACGACCGCTTGCGCGCCCGTCGCCATCAGAGCGAAAGTCAGCCCGATATACAGACCCTTCACAGGCGCACCCCCACGTGGACGATTCAAGATCGATCGCTTCCACCATAACGGGTGCAGTGCGGTATGGTAATGATTGAAATGGATTTTAGCGAAGGAGCGGTAATCGCGTCCCGATCTGGAACGGAGTGCCCCGGGATCGTGCTCTGAGGCGCACAGTTCGCACTGTCAGCCCGCCCTCACCCCCGCTGCGAGCGCGCTCACGAAGTCGAGGACCCGGGCCGGCGGCTCGCCCCGGCCGATGCGCTCGACGATTGCCGAGCCGACGACCACGCCGTCAGCCACCTTGGCGATGGCGCTGGCGCCCTCGGGCGTCTTCACGCCGAAGCCGACGCAGACGGGCAGGTCGGAGGCGGCGCGGATCCGCGCGACCTCGGGGGCGACACGCTCCGCGTTCGCCTCGGCCGCGCCGGTGATGCCGGTGATCGAGACATAGTAGACGAAGCCGCCCGTATTGGCGACGACGGCCGGCAGGCGCCTGTCGTCGGTCGTGGGCGTCGCGAGGCGGATGAACTCGATGCCGGCCGCGCGGGCAGGCAGGCAGAGCTCCTCGTCCTCCTCCGGCGGCAGATCCACCACGATGAGCCCGTCGATCCCGGCCTCCTTCGCGTCGGCGAGGAAGCGATCGACACCGCGACTGTAGATCGGGTTGTAGTAACCCATGAGAACGATTGGCGTTTTCCGGTCCTCGGCACGGAAGGCGCGCACGGTCTCGAGCGTGCGCTCGAGCGTCATGCCGCCGGCGAGGGCGCGCTGGCCCGCGGCCTGGATGGTGGGGCCGTCCGCCATGGGATCGGTGAAGGGCAGGCCGAGCTCGATGATGTCGACGCCGGCTGCCGGCAGGCCCTTCAAGATCTCGAGCGCCGTGGCCTCGTCCGGATCGCCCGCCATGATGTAGCTGACGAAGGCGGCCCGCCCCTCGGCCCTCAGCACCGCGAAGGTATCATCGATCCTACTCAAACGTCATCTCCAGAAAGGCAGTGGCTAACTCGTACGCCCCATAGACAAAGAGACCGACCGACGAAAGCCCCAGAAAGAGCGCTAGCCAAGAGGCAATGATGGCGTGTTGCTCATGTCGCTCGCTTGCTTTGCGCTCCGGCTCTTCGCTATCCTCAAACAACTCACTTCCATGGATCTTGGACAGTAGCTCCGACACATCTTTCACCTGTTGCTTGGCAACAGAATAGTGTGTTTTAGATCGTTCATTGTGCCCAGCATAAGCAAAGATGCTGAAAAGAATTGCAGCGACAATCCCTATTGAGAAGCTTAGCGCGGGAGCGGTGAAGAAGCTCATCGCTGCAGGAGCGGTCTTTTTAAGATCCGCTACGTAGGCAGGTATGATCAGTAGGGCGCCAGCGTTGGCGAAGATCAGCCCTCGGATCGCTGCCACAGCAAAATTAGTGGCAGCGATCGTGTCACTACGGGCGCCTTCCTCTCGATGGGCGTGGTAAACTTGAACTAGCTCCAAGAACTTCAGTTGAAGTTCTTGTCGCTGCTTTCTCTCATCGTCGCACAATAGTTAGTCGTCCTTGCGGAAGTACTTCTTGTCGCGGGGCTTGCCGTCCCAGCCGGTCTTGCGGGGCGGCCGGTCGTCGCCGCCACGGTCATTGCCCCTGTCGCCGCCGCGATCTCCACGGTGCCCGCCGCGGTCGCCGTCCCGGTCGTCGCGCCCGCCACGATAGCCGCCGCGGTCCCCGCGCTCGCCGCCCCGGTCGCCCCAGCCGCCGCGATGGCCGCCGCGGTCGCCGTCCCGGTCGTCGCGCCCGCCGCGATGTCCGCCGCGATCCCCACGGTCCTCGCCGCGATGCTCCCACTTGTTGAGGAGGCGGATGTCGAAGCGCTCGCGGCCGACCTGGCCCTCGTGGCACCAGACGACCGCCACCGTGCCGTCCTCCACTGCTTCCACGCACATCCGCATGGAGCCCGACTTTAGGACCACCAGATCCCCGATCCCGTATTCATTCGCCATTTCAAGCCCTTACCCGGGCGGTCCTTTCATGGGCCCGGGCCTGGTCTCCTCCAGGCGGGGCCGTCAGATCTCGGTGCCGAGCGCCTCGGCGACCGTGAAGATGTCCTTGTCGCCGCGCCCGCACATGTTCATGACCATGAGGTGGTCGGCGGGCAGCGTCGGCGCGAGCTTCGCCACATGGGCGAGCGCGTGGGACGGTTCAAGCGCGGGGATGATCCCTTCCGTCCGGCAGAGCAGCTGGAAGCCCTCCAGCGCCTCGTCGTCGGTGGCGCTCACATACTCCACGCGGCCCATCTCATGCAACCAGGCATGCTCGGGCCCGATCCCGGGATAGTCGAGGCCGGCGGAGATCGAGTGCCCCTCGAGGATCTGCCCGTCGTCGTCCTGCAGGAGGTAGGTCCGGTTGCCGTGCAGAACGCCCGGCCGCCCGCCGTTGAGCGAGGCCGCGTGCTCGAGCCGGTCGTCCACCCCGTGCCCGCCGGCCTCGACCCCGATGACCCGCACCCCGGGCTCGTCGAGGAACGCGTGGAAGAGGCCCATGGCGTTCGAGCCGCCGCCGATGCAGGCCACCAGGCTGTCCGGCAGACGGCCCTCGGCCTCCATCAGCTGCGCGCGCGTCTCCTTGCCGATGATCGACTGGAAGTCGCGCACCATCGCAGGGTAGGGGTGCGGCCCGGCGACCGTGCCGATGCAGTAGAACGTCTCCTCGACATTGGTGACCCAGTCCCTAAGTGCCTCGTTCATGGCGTCTTTCAACGTCGCGCGACCCGAGGTGACGGGCACGACCTTCGCACCCAGGAGCCGCATGCGGAACACATTCGGCCGCTGGCGTTCGACGTCGGTGGCGCCCATGAAGACGATGCATTCGAGGCCGAACTTCGCGCAGACCGTCGCCGTCGCCACGCCGTGCTGGCCCGCGCCCGTCTCCGCGATGATCCGCTTCTTGCCCATGCGCCGCGCCAGCAGGATCTGGCCCAGCACGTTGTTGATCTTGTGCGCGCCGGTGTGATTGAGCTCGTCGCGCTTGAGATAGATCTTCGCGCCGCCGAGCTCCTCGGTGAGGCGCGGCGCGAAATAGAGCGGGCTCGGCCGGCCGACATAGTGCTTCCAAAGATCGTCCATCTCGGCCCAGAAGGACGGGTCGTCCTTGGCC
>JBCCDG010000066.1:0-22558 GCA_039030915.1 Pseudomonadota bacterium
CGTTGGCCTGCTGGGGCAGCGAGGGCTTGAGCTCGGCCTCCAGCGCCTTGGCGCGGGTCTGCATCTGCCCCCGGATGGAGGCGGGCCCGCCGGTCAGCTCCTGGTAGATCGGACGCCCGATCAGCACGAAGAGCGCAAAGCCGAGGACAGCGGCGGCGATGAGCGAGATGCGGACCAGCATATGGCCTCCGTCAGACGAGCCTGCTCTGCTCCAGCGCCGCGCGCACGAAATCGGCGAAGAGCGGGTGCGGCTCGAAGGGTTTCGACTTAAGCTCCGGGTGGAACTGTACGCCAAAGAACCATGGATGACCGGGGATTTCCACGATCTCTGGCAGTCTGCCATCGGGCGACATGCCTGAGAAGGCCAGACCGCTCTTCTCCAGCGCCTGGCGGTACTTCACGTCCACCTCGTAGCGGTGGCGATGCCGCTCGCTGATCGCGAGGTTGCCGTAGATACCCGCGACCTGGCTGCCCTGGCTGAGCGCGGCGTTGTAGGCACCGAGGCGCATGGTGCCGCCCTTGGCGTCCGTCACCGCCCGCTTCACCGTGCGGTTGCCCTCGAGCCATTCCTTAAGATGGTAGACCACGGGTTCGAAGCGGCGGTTCTCCCCCGTCAGCCCCGCCTCATGGTCGAACTCCTCGCTGCCCGCGCCCGTGAGGCCCGCGACGTTGCGCGCCGTCTCGATCACCGCAAGCTGCATGCCCAGGCAGATGCCGAGATAGGGCACGGTGCGCGTGCGCGCGAACTCTGCCGCCTTGACCATGCCTTCGGTCCCGCGCTCGCCAAAGCCGCCGGGCACGATGATGCCGTGAAAACCGTCGAGATAGGCGGCCGGGTTCTCGCGCTCGAAGATCTCGGCGTCGAGCCATTCGGCGGTCACCTTCACGCGGTTGGCGATGCCGCCATGGGTCAGCGCTTCGGCGATGGATTTGTACGCGTCCTCGAGCTGGGTGTACTTGCCGACGACCCCGATGCGCACCTCGCCATCCGGGTTGTGGATCGCGTCGACCACCTGCTCCCACATCTCGAGCTTCGGCCGCGGCGCCGGCGTGATCCCGAAGGCATCGAGCACGGCCTGATCGAGACCAACCTCGTGATAGGCAAGCGGTGCTTCGTAGATGCTCTTGAGATCCATCGCCGGGATCACCGCGTCGGCGCGCACGTTGCAGAAGAGCGCGATCTTCTGGATCTCCTTCTCGGGGATCGGATGCTCCGTCCGGCATACCAGCACGTCGGGCGCGATGCCGATCGAGCGAAGCTCTTTCACCGAATGCTGGGTGGGCTTGGTCTTCAGCTCGCCGCTGGCCTTAACGTAGGGCAGCAGGGTGAGATGCACGAAGATCGCCTGGCCGCGCGCGCGCTCCTGCGCGAATTGGCGGATGGCCTCGAAGAAGGGCAGCCCCTCGATATCGCCGACCGTGCCGCCGATCTCGCAGAGCATGAAGTCGACCTCGTCCTCCCCGATGGCGAGCCAGTCCTTGATCTCGTTTGTGACGTGGGGGATCACCTGGATCGTCTTGCCGAGGTAGTCCCCCCGCCGCTCCTTCTCGAGGACCTGGGAGTAGATGCGGCCCGAGCTCACGCTGTCGGTGGCGCGGGCGGCGACGCCGGTGAACCGCTCGTAATGGCCGAGGTCGAGATCGGTCTCCGCCCCGTCATCGGTGACGAAGACCTCGCCATGCTCGAAGGGGCTCATCGTGCCCGGATCGACGTTGAGATAGGGGTCGAGCTTGCGGAGGCGGACCGTGTAGCCGCGGGCCTGGAGGAGCGCGCCGAGCGCTGCGGCCGTGAGCCCCTTGCCGAGCGAGGAGACCACGCCGCCCGTAATGAAAATGTATCGTGCCATGCCCGCTGCCCCCGCAGATTTCGTGCATCCCTCGGCCGGGGACGCATCATGTACCACGGGAGAATGTGTCTACGGGATTCCCGGGCGCGGGGCAAGCGAGCGGGGCGTCTTGAAGCGTCGCGCGAGGCGCCTTTGCCGCCTGTGTCCCGGGGCGAGCCCGGGACACAGGCGCTGCGCGGCGTGGGCGGCAGGGCCGTACATGGCCTTGGATCGGGTTGATCAGAAATCGTCGCCGAAGCGCCAGTTCATCTCCGGCAGATCCTCCACCACCTCGAAGCTCAGGGTATGGCTGAAGGTTCGGCCGTAGCGATCGGTCATGCTGATCTGCATGCTGTGTGCCCCCGCCGGCAGATCGGCCGGCAGGTCCAGCCGCCAGAGATGCGAGGAGCCGCGGGTCAGCATCCAGGGCTGGAAGGGCCCCGCAACGGGGCTGGCCCAGCTCGTGCCCTTCCAGGTCTGGTAGCCCGCCGTCTCGTCCCCGCCGGCGGCGGAGCGGAAGGTCTGGCGCCCTTGCGTCGCCTGCCTGGCGAGGGCGAGCGGGTCCGCATGCTCGGGGCCCTTCAGCGCGGCCTCGCCCTCGCCTTTCTGGGTGCGCGTGGCGGTCATCGGCGTCCCGCCATTGATGCTGACGGCTACCTTGGACTGGTCCGAGCCGTTCCAGACGTTGACGGCGAGCCAGGTGCCCTCCTCCAGATCCTCGCGCGTCAGCATGTTCATGTCGCCGAGGTCGTTGATGGTGACCGGCGGCAGCACATCTGCCGGCACCGGATAGGCATCGGCATAGGCGAAGAGCTTCTCGGCCCATTCCCGGAAGCGCGGGGTGTTGAAGGAGGCGTGGAGCTGCTCGTCCTCGCTTCGACCGAAGGCGCGATAGGTGTCGGTATAGCGCGCGCCGTCGAAGCTCAGGACATAGTAGCCGCGCGGGCTGCCGAGCCGCTGGGTGCCGTGGGGCACGCCCTGATCGTTGAGGTCGCCCGCCCACCAGGAGCCCGAGAGCCCACCTGTGATGATCTGATGGAAGGCCGCGGGGCCCGTGCCAGTCGCCTCTTCCCAGCCGTGATAGTGCTCGCCCGGCAGGATCTGCTCGGTGGTGTGGGTGTGGCCTGCGAGGCCCAGGACCGGACGACCCCCGATGATGTCGTAGAGCGCGTGGAGATTGTCCGTCTGATGCTTCTGCGCCGTGTGATCGGTGAAGGTGACGAAGGGGATGTGGGCGTTGAGAACGATCAGCCGGTCCTGCGGTACCTCCGCCAGATCCGCGCGCAGCCATTCGAGCTGCCTTTCGCTGATGACGCCGTTGTAGCTCGGCTTGGCCCCGGGCTCGCAAAACGGATGATCGTCCACGCCGTTGCAGGGGTAGCGCACGTTGTCGAGCACGACGAAATGCACTTTGCCGATGTCGAAGGAATAGTATTCCGGCCCCCATTCGCGGCGGAAGGTGTCGAAGCTGTGCTGGTCCGTCTCGGCATCGAAGTCGAGGTCGTGATTGCCGGCCACGAAGTATTGCGGCACGCCCCCCTGCGCGATGATCGCCTTGAAGCGGGGATAGAGCGAGAGGTCGTCACCCATCACATCCCCCTCGAAGATCAGGCACTCGGTGGCGCTGTTGTCGCGCGCGGCGAGCATGGCGCCCGCGGTCTCGCGCACATAGCCGATCTCGCGGTTCGAGTAGGGCTGCGCATCGCCGAAGACGAGACACTCGAACGCGTCGCCCACGTCGTCCGCGATCAGGGGAAAGTTGATCGCCTCGGGGAGCGGGCCGGTGGGCGCGATGCCGCCGAAGCGCAGATCGGGGGAGCCTTCCTCCTTGTGGATATAGGCGAACTGGGGAACGAGATCGGGCGAGAGGGGCGTGGCATAGCCCGCGGGCTTGGTGATGAAGAGGTTCATGTCCCCGTATGCGGGCAGCGCGTAGGCACCCTCCGCGTCCGTGACCGTCACTTCGCGGCCGTTGGAGACGAGGACGCCGGCGATGCCTGCCTCGCCCTCGTCGAGCCGGCTGTTGCGGTTGGCGTCTTCAAAGACACGGCCGCGTGCCGTGTCCTCGCCGGCGGCGCCAATCGTCTCGACCCGGCCGATGTAGCTTGCGTCCTTGGCCGGCGTCTGGGTTGCGAAGAGAAGCACCGGCAGGGCGGCGGCGGAAATCAGACATCTGGCGCGCAAGGACATGGGGCATGCTCCCGTCATGGGTTTCGGCGGTCACAGCCTCCGCCAGCCCCATGATACCGCAATGTCCGCCGCATCAACTTTCCATGTCAGCGGGGCGGACGCTCACCCCTCCGTGTCCGTGCCGACCATGCCGAGGAGCCGGTTGCGCCGCCGCTCCGCGTGGATGAGCCAGAGGTTGCGGGCGTAGATGAAGAAGCCGAGCGACTGACCGAGGATGAAGACCGGGTCCGCCCGCCAGATCGCGTAGCTCAGCAGTACGGCTGCGCCCCCGATGGAGAAATACCAAAAGGCGACGGGCACGACCGAGCGCTTCGCCTTTTCGGAGGCGATCCACTGGACGAGAAAGCGCATCATGAAGAGCGCCTGCCCGCCGAGCCCGATCAGAATCCAGGCCAGCTCATAATCCGTCTCGGCGCCGAGGGCGTTGGCGAGCCAGCTCATGATGCGGGGCCGTCGGTGTGGGTGATCTCGGCGAGGCGGCGGCGGCGGATCAGCCACCAGACACCGAAGAGGTCGGTCACGCCGACGATCGCGCGGCCGATATTGGTGTATTTCGACGTGCCGGCCTCGCGCGCCCGGTGGCCGACATCGACGAGGGCGACGCGATAGCCCTCCCGCTTCACCAGCGCGGGCAGGTAGCGGTGCAGGTGATCGAAGAACGGCAGCTCGAGGAAGAGCGCGCGGGGAAAGGCCTTGAGCCCGCAGCCCGTGTCCCGCGTCTCGTCGTGCAGGAGCTTGGCCCGTAGGGCGTTGGCGACGCGCGAGGCGAGCCGCTTGGACGTCGTATCCTGCCGGCCGATGCGCTGGCCCGCGACGAGGCCGAGGCGCGGGTCCGCATCCGGCGCGATGAGCGGGGCGACGAGCTTCGGGATCTCGGCGGGCGGGTTCTGCCCATCCCCGTCGATGGTGCAGATGATGGGCGCCGCCGCCGCGACCACGCCGGAGCGGACGGCAGCGGACTGGCCCGAGGGCTTGGCGTGGCGGAGCTCGCGGAGCCAGGGGTGGCGCAGGCGCGCCTCCGCGATGGCGTCCGCCGTGCCGTCGGTCGAGCCGTCATTGACGAAGACGGCCTCGAAGGGGGCGAGAGGGGCGCAGGCCTCGGCGATTTCGTCCGCCATGCGGGCGACGTTCGCGGCCTCGTTCAGCATGGGGGCGACGACGGTGAAGCGCGGTTTCTCGCTCATGTCCCGACCCTCCCCTCGGCTGCCGCGGCGGTCAGATGCCTATAGGCGGCGGGTGCAGGCTTGGCCAGAGAGGCGCCCTCAGCGGGGCCGGCATGCATCGAACCGGGGATCGTCGCGCGTCATCAGCGTCACGGTCTCGGTGCGCCCGCGGTTGTAGTTGAAGTAGCTGTGGCTGCCGTGACCGATCAGCGGCGGGGCATCCGGCCCGCGCGCCTCGGCGAGGCTGCGGGCGGAGCGGCCTTCGAGGAGGAGGAGCGTCCCGGGCTCGGTATTCAGCGCGGCCGCCGCCTCTTCCGGCCGTGCGAGCAGCGTGTCGGTGCCGGCGCGGAAGACGAGGCTCGGCTCGCGGTAGCCCAGGGAGACCAGGGGGCCGGCCGCGCAGGCGCGGTAGGGCTCGGCGAGCGCCACGAGCCGGGGGGTGGCGAAGGCGGTGCCCAGCGAGGGCAGGCCGAACTGCAGCACGGCGACGAAGATGGCGAGGGCGGCGGCGATGCTCGCCCCTGCCTGCGCGCGGAGGTTGCCGTCGAGCGCCGCACGCCCTGCCGCCAGCGCGAGGAAGGCGCCGAGGATGCCGAAGAGCGCGGCGAGCGGCGCGGGATGGCCCTCGAGCGCGATCGGCAGGACGAGCGCTGCAGTGCCGAGCACGACGCCCGGCAGGGTGGAGAGCAGGGCGGAGAGCCGGCGCATCCATCGTGATCCGGGCGCGAGACCGCGGGTGATGTACCAGGCGACGAGCGCTGCCAGCGCCGGGTAGAGGGGCAGGACGTAGTGCGGCAGCTTCGTCGGCACGAGTTCGAGCACCAGCCAGAAGGGGAGGACCCAGGCTGCGAAGAACACGATAGGGAGGCGGGACCGCCAGCGGTTGCGTGCGCCCCAGGCGAGGCCGACAGCGCCCGGCAGGAAGGCGGCCCAGGGCCAGAAGGTGCCCCAGACGATCGCGCTGTAGAGCCCGGGCGGCCCCCAGTGCTTCTCCTGCCCCTCGGCAACCTTTCCGAGAAGGTCCCGCCCGACCGCCTCCTCGAAGAACGCGCCGTCCGAGATCACCCAGATGGCGGAGAGCCACGGCGCAACCAGCGCCGCCGTCAGTACCAGCCCCGGGATCGGGCGGAGTGGCGCGAGATCGGGCAACTCGAAGCGCTGGGCGCGACGGAGGAGCAGGAAGGCGACGAGCGCTAGGACGGCGATGGTCGGGATCACGGGGCCCTTGAGCAGGACCGCCCCCGCCATCGCCAGCCAGAAGACAAGCCACGTGAAGCGTGTGGTCGTCTCCGAACAGACCCGCGCCAGCGCGCCGAAGGCAAGGACGGCGGTGAGCGCCATCGCGGCATCTGTCTTGGCGATGGTCGCCTCGGCCGCGGCCAGGACGATGGTGCCGAACGCCATGCCGGCGAGGATCGCGGCCTCTGGGCGGATCAGGGGGCGAAGCGCCCAGACCGTCGCCATGGCGGCGAGCACGATGCCGAGGACGGAAGGCAGCCGGTAGGCCCAGATCGGGGCCGACGCGCCGCCGAAGGGCAGGGCGGCGCCCGCCTGCAGCCAGTAGATCCCGATGGGCTTCTTCCAGCGCGGGGCGTCCTGGAACCGGATGTCGACATATTCGCCCGTCTCGAGCATCTGCTTCGTCGCCTGGACGAAGCGGCCCTCGTCGCGGTCCGTCACGGGCAGGCTGGCGGTGCCGGGCAGGGCGGCAGCGAGGGCGACGAGCCCCGCGATGAGCGGCCCGCGCCACGGCCGCGCTGCGCCCCATGCCAGGACGCGGGAGAGAATGAGGCCAAGCGCGAGGCCCGTCCGCTCCAGCATGCCGGCAAGCGCCGTCATGGAAGGGCCCGGGCCCGGCCGGTCAGTCCGCCGCGGGGGGCGTGGGCGGGGGCAGGAGCGAGCCTGCACCGAAGGGATCCTCCCCGCCGCCGCTGCCGCCCGCCGGGCCGGGGAGCGGGATCTCGATCTCGTCCGCGGGCACGTTGAAGTTGTCCGTCACCGAGCCCGTGCCGCCGCCGCCGGAGAGGATCGTCAGCGTGATCGAGGTGGTGATGAACGCGATGGCGAGGCCCCAGGTCACCCGGCTGAGCGCAGACGCGGCACCGCGCTGCGAGACCAGCCCGCCGCCGCCACCGCCGATGCCGAGCGCGCCGCCCTCGGAACGCTGGAGAAGCACGACCGCGATGAGGCAGAGCGCGATGATCAGGTGGATGACGAGAACGACGCTCTCCATGGAGCCTCCGGAAGCTTCACCTTCAAGCGGCGCCTTCTAGCGCCCCCTCCCGGCGCTGTCGAGAGAGGGGAGCGCCCCCGCGAGCCTCCACGAGCCGCCGTGAGGCCGGCCGCTCAGGCAGCTGAGATCCCGCCGTTGACGCTGATCGCCTGGCCCGTGATGCGACGTGCGGCGGGGGACGCGAGGAAGAGGGCCAGTGCTGCGATGTCCGACACCTCGGTCGGCCCGAGGGCGGCGAGGGGCCGCGCCTTGGCGAAGAGCTTGGCGGAGAAGCGCCCCTCCTCCATCAGCCGGTCGGTAAGCGGCGTGCCCTCCACCAGCGATGGGGTGATGACGTTGGCGCGCACGCCGTTGCGCTTGGCCTCCATCGCCAGGGTTCGCGTGAACTGGATGATCGCCGCCATGCCGGCGCCGATCACCGCCTCGCCGGGCGTCGCGACCTTGCCCGCATCCGACGCGATGCTGAGGATTGTGCCGCGACCCTCGCGCATCATTCCGGGCAGGACGGCGCGCGCGGCATAGAGGAAGGGTGCGAGATCCTGCGTGAGGCCGACGCGGATGTCCTCGAGGCTTTGACGGAAAAGAAGCTCCGGCAGGCGGGCGCCTCCGGTGCTGATGACCAGCGTGTCGATCCGGCCCAGGGCCGCCTCGGCGCTTGCGGTCATGGCCTCGACTGCGACGGGCTCGGCCGCGTCGCAGGCGATGAAGGTGGCGCCGAGCGCCTCCGCGGCTTCGATGCCTCGTCCCTCGTCACGCCCTGCGATGGCGACGGAGGCGCCCTCCGCACGGAAGGCGGCGGCGATTGCCCTGCCGATGCCCGAGGTACCGCCGAGCACCAGCACCGACTGCTCCGTTAGCGGGCGCGGCTCGACGCCGGGCGCGGTCGTCTCCGTCATGGGCTGGCACACCTCCTGCTCTGCGGGGCGAGCATGGCGCGGGCGGCCAATGCGAGACAAGGGTGCGATTGGGGCGTCAGGCCCGGCTGAGCGGGCGAAGCCACTGTGGCCGCAGGTTTCGCGGAACGGCAAAAAGGGCCGGACGCTCCTGTCCGGCCCTCACGCCGTCGCGGGGGCAGACGATCTTCTGGCCGTGCGATCGCGCACTGCCCCGGTCACGTGCGATCCCGCACCTTTCCGGTCAGTCGAGCTCGACCGCCGTTCCGATGCGCAGCCCGCGGCTCGAGATGCCGAAGAAGCTCATCCGCCGCAGGTCCCGGATGAGCCAGAGCGGATGCTCGGGCTCGGGGTTCGGCAGGATGATCGAGCGCGAATAGCATGCGTTGAAGGACCAGCCCGGCCGCTGCGAGATGAGCCGGATGTCCCGCTCCGCCCGGCGGCGCGCAAGCATCGCCATCTCCTTGGCGCCCTTCTTCTTCGCGAGCTTGCAGGCCCGCTCGAAAAGCGCGCGTCCGATGAAGCGGTTCTGGTATTCGGGTTCGACGGTCAGAGCGCACTCCGCACGCTCCCCGCGATAGCCGATCTCGACGCTGCCGCGGAGCTCGCCATCGACGAACCAGCCGATCACGTCGTTGTAACAGCTGATCCGAGCCCAGCGGACGAGGGCGGCATCCGACATCTCGCTGCCGAAGCGCTGCGAGATCGCCCGATCCTCGAGCCGGCGAACATGGCGGAGGAGGATATCCCACTCACTTTCGTCGAGCAGGCGAAAAGTACCCTTGGATGAGAACAGACCAAACACGGCGTTGCTTCTCCACTACACAACCTAGGGGTGTGTATGGCGCATCTTCTGCGGGAAGTCGAGTCAAAAGGCCGCAGATCCGGCGCAAAGGGCAGTAGATGCACGCAATATGAAGTGGTTATTACTTGGGCGGCCACCCGATCTTGCGGTGTGCGCGTTACTCGTCGATGTCGTCTACATCCGCCTGACCGCTCAGGACGCGGCGCACGATGCTCCAGGAGAGACCGATTCCCATCACCAGGCCGCAGGCGATAAGCGCGAGCCAGGCGATAAGGCCGCCATCGGCAAGGCTGAGATCGATGATGCCGTAGTACACCAGCGTCCAGACAAGCGCGGCGATGAGGGCGAGGACCAGTACGACGCCCGGCACGCCGATGGAGCGCAGCGTGGCGCGCAGGAAGATGACATAGAGGATCACCAGCGCCACGCCGCCCAGCACCTTGGGCGGCAGGTTGGTATCGAACCCCTCGATGACCCAGTGCACATAGGAGAGGCCCGAAGGGTTCCAGGTCAGAACCACGAGAAGGATTGCTGCGGCGCAGCGAAGCGCGATATCGGAGAACCCGATCCTGCGTGCCATGGTGCCTTCCTCGGCCAGCCGGTGAACGACGCCTCTCTATCCGAGCGGTGTCCGGGTGGCCAGTGGAGGCAGGTGTGGCCGCGGCCGGGCGGGGAGGGGAAAGGCATGGAAGCGAGCCTGATTGCGGGGCAGACCGTCTTCGTCTGGCTCATCGCGCTCTGGATCCTGCTCGGCGCGATCGAGAACATTCGCAACCCCAAGGTAAACCGCGACAGCGTGGCCGAGGTGATGAGCATGTCCCTGATGGCGGAGATGCATCCGGCCTTTCACGCCGTCTTCCGCCGCAACCGCGTGATGAGCCCGAGGGCGCATGCGGTCGCCTTTCGGGTGATTGTCTGGGCGGAGAGCATCGTGGCAGCGGTGCTCTTGCTAGCAGCCCTGTGGCTCACTGTCGCCTGTATCGGCGTCGCGCCGGTTGCGGGTGCGAAGGCGCTGGCGGCCTGGGGCGCGATCGGGTTCACGCTCGTCTGGGGAGGCTTTCTGGTCGGCGGGCAGTGGTTTCACTACTGGTGCGGCTACGAGGGGGCACAGGCGACGCATTTCATGGCCGCGCTCTGGGGCATGCTGACCTTTGCGATCCTGCATCTCTGAGGCAGGGCCCCGGGCCGCCTAGCGGAGCGGCTCCGTCTGCCAGAGCTTCACGCGTAGCCCGCCATGCGGCACCGGCGGGCCGGGCGGCAGGAAGGGCAACCCGGTGGCGCGCGCCAGCCCCTCCTCGGTCGTCACGATGGCGGCGCGCCAGCCTCTGAAGCGCTCCCGCAACGCAGCGCCGAGGGCGGCGTGGAGCGGTCCGAGCTTCGCGCCCTCCCCGATCCGCGCGCCATAGGGCGGGTTCGCGATCACGAGGCCGGGAGGCAGGCCCTCGGGCGGTGCGATCTCGCTGACGGCGCGCCGGAGAAAGAGGGTTCGCGCCGCCAGCCCCGCCCGCGCCGCGTTCTCGGACGCCATGGCGACCGCACCGGCATCCCTGTCCGACCCGATGAAGCGCGGCGGTCCGTCCGATTGCGGCGGGGAAGCGTGCGCTGCGGCGGCGCGGAAGGCGGCGAAGGCACGCGCGTCGTGCCCGTTCAGCGCCTCGAAGGCGAAGCCGCGCGAATGCCCCGCAGGCTGGCCCGCCGCGATCCCCGCGGCCTCCAGCACGAAGGTGCCCGCGCCGCACATCGGGTCGAGTACCGGTTCCACTCCGTCAAAGCCCGCCGCGCGCAGGAAGAGCGCGGCCATGCTCTCCCGCATCGGGGCCTTGGCGACGGCGAACTTGTGGCCCCGGCGGTAGAGGGGTTCGCCGGAGCTGTCGAGGCTGACGGCGCAGAGGTCGTCGTCGATCAAAAGGCGAAGGCCGAGTGTCGCCTCCGCCCGGCTGCGCACGGGCGCCGCCCCCGCCTCCTCGCTCAGCGCCCGGGCCAGCCGTTCGGCCGCCGCCCCTGCGTGATAGATCCGCGAGCGTTTGCACTGCGCCTCGATATGGATCGTCGAGCCCTGCTCGATGAGCGTCCGCCACGGCAGCCGGCGGAGCCGCTTGTCGAGCTGCGCGAGATGCAGGGCACGGAAGGCGGCCAGCCGCACCATCACGCGAACCGCTCCCCGAAGATGGAGGTTGGCGCGCCAGACCGCCTGCCAGCCCCCCGTCGCCGTCACGCCCCCCGCTGAGGCCGCAACATCCTCCAGCCCCAACGCGGCGGCTTCTGCGGCGAGATGCGGCTCGAGCCCCGGTGGGCAGACGAGGAAGAGCGCAAAGGGCGGTGCGAAGCCCTGTGCCGGCTCGGTGGGACGGGTCATGACAGCGCGCGCCCCTCTCGCATGGTCGGGCCGGACATCGGCGGATCCCGATCGCGGCCCAGGATGTCCCGCGGTGAGGCGTGACGCGCTTCGACACGCCCCGCGGGCGGGTGAGACGACCCGGGTCTCACTTTCTCCACAGTCTGTGTGCACTTTGTGCCTGCACACCGGGAGGTTGGTTTGCTCGAGTTCTCCGTCGTCGGCAAGATTGCCGCCCTCTTCATGGGGCTCGGCTTCTTCATATTCCTGTGGACGCTCTCGACGCTCTTCACCCAGGTCGAGGGCTTTACCGAGGATGTGATGCAGCCTGCGACGCGCGATCAGCACGCCACCCTCAACATGGGCTACGAGGCGCCGGAGCGGCGGAAGATCCTCGTGGAAGAGCCTGTCGAGCGCCATGTCGCCCGCCAGTTCTCCCCCACGATCTCGCCCGTCGTGGTGGTCGTCGCGAGCGCCCTCAACCTCCGGTCGGAGCCCACGATCCATGCGCCCTCCATCGGCCATGTGAAGCGGGGCACCCGGCTCGAATTCCTACGCCAGACGAGCGGGCCGTGGCTTCGCGTGCGCGCGACGGAGGAGGGGATCGACGGCTGGGTATACGGCAAGTTCGTCGCCGGCGGGCACACGATCCGGTAGCGCTAGCGTGCCTTGTAGGCGGGGTTGGGCCGCACCTCGCCCGGGGGTGGGGCGAAGACCGTGATGACGCCGGGATCGACCCGGAAATGCGCAGGCGTCTCGCCGACGATCTCTCCATCCGCGTTGATCTGGCGAGGCTTCCGCGTGCGTAGCAGAAAGGACTTGCCCTTGGCCGTGCGCACTTCGCGCCAGAGCCCTTGCCGCCCGCTCTGGAACGCGCCGGCCAGGAGCGCCAGGCGCAGCACGCCCCTCACCTCGAGGCTGTAGAGATTGAGGGTGGCATCGTCGATCTGCGCCTCCTCCTCCACCACGATGCCGCCGCCATAGTGCCGGCCGTTGCCGATCGCGACCTGATAGGTGCGCACCTTCTGCCAGTCCGCATGCTCCTCTTCGGCGATCCAGGCACGGAAGGGGCGCGCGCGCGTCATCACCTTGAAGCCCGCGAGAGCGTAGGAAAGCCGCCCCCAGCGCCGCTTGAGGACCGGCGTCAGCGCATCCGCCAGCTCGACCGAGAGCCCGATGGAGGCGACGTTGAAGAAGGGATGGTCGTTGACGTAGCCGAGGTCGATCCGCCGCGTGTTTCCCGTGAGCAGGAGCTCTGCCGCCGCTACGGGATCGGAAGGCACGCCCAGCGTGCGCGCCAGGTCGTTCGCCGTGCCGAGCGGCAGGATGGCGAGCGGCAGCCCGGTCTCCACGATCCCGGGCGCGGCGGCATTGAGGGTCCCGTCCCCGCCGCCCACCATGATGGCATCCGCCTCCGAGGCCCGACGCACAATGTCGGACCCCATCTCTCCGGGCGAGCCCGCCGTCTCGACGAATACATGCACCCCCGCCTTCTCCAGCCGCTCGATGGCCGGGGCGATGCCGTTACCGCCCGACCGTGAGTACCGGTTTACGAGCAGCATGACCCGCTTGGGCGCATTGACCGTCGGCGCAGCGCTCGCTGAGTCCCGTGTTCTGGTCACGTCATCCATCGCGTCATCCACTGCGGGGCGAGCCTTGCTCCACCGGTGCGGCCTTCATGGCGGGTCCTGACGATGGAGATATGTATATCGTCAGAAGCAGTTCAGATGCCGTGGATTTTCTATACCGACGCGATGGCGTGGCAGCGAGGATCAATCCTGGTCCAGAGTTCCGGGCGGAGGCCGTTCGCCGGCGGCGGCGCGGTCGTGTATTTCCTGCTGCTGCGCCCGGAGAAAGGCTTCCCGATCCCCAACCTCGAGCCCAAGTTTTTCGGCCGCCGTGCAGAAGCCTGCGAGCGTCTCGGCCTCCATCATGCCCGTTTCGACATGCTTCTTGTTGACGACAATCGCTGACAGCATTGGCCAGTCGTGGTCATGGCCCCACCGCACGACATCCCAAAGCATCTTATTCATCTTGTAGCGGACGCGATCCCACTTGGCACCGCTCGCATCGCTTAGGTCTTTGTAAGAAATGAAGCGGCGCTGGCGCGCCGCTTCCATGATGCAGTCGATAGTCTTCTTCAGGTCCAGGTCGGGTGCCCGGCGTCGCGCCATCTCGGCCAGCGCCGATCTGTACATTTCACGATGAGCAGGTTTCTGAAACGATTTGTATCGACGTAAGATCGCCTCGCCATTGCTGATGAGGTTTTCCAGCTCGACATCCGTCTTCGCTGCATACTCCACGATCTGTCAGTTCTTCGTCTTGTCGACCATTTTGCCGGCTTCGATCCAGGGCATCATGCCGCGGAGCTTGGCGCCGACTTCCTCGATCTGGTGGGCGTCGTTGTTGCGACGGGTGGCCTTGAAGCTGGGCTGGCCCGCCTTGCACTCCATCATCCAGTCGCGGACGAACCGGCCGTACTGGATGTCCTCCAGCACTTCCTTCATGCGCTTCTTGGTCTCGTCGTAAGGCAGGATGCGGGGGCCGGACACGTACTCGCCAAACTCCGCTGTATTGGAGATCGAGTAGTTCATGTTCGCGATGCCGCCCTCGTAGATGAGGTCGACGATCAGCTTCACTTCGTGGAGACACTCGAAATACGCCATCTCGGGCGCGGAGCCTGCCTCGACCAGCGTCTCGAAGCCCATGCGGATGAGCTCGACGAGGCCACCGCAGAGCACGGCCTGTTCGCCGAAGAGGTCGGTCTCGCACTCCTCCTTGAAGGTCGTCTCGATGATACCGGAGCGCCCGCCGCCGATGGCGGAGCAGTAGGAGAGGCCGATCTCGAGCGCCTTGCCCGATGCGTCATGGTCGACGGCGACCAGGCAGGGCACGCCGCCCCCCTTCACGAACTCGCCGCGCACGGTGTGGCCGGGGCCCTTGGGCGCCATCATCAGCACATCGACGCCGGCCTTGGGCTCGATCAGCTTGAAGTGGATGTTGAGTCCGTGGGCGAAGGCGATGGCCGCGCCGTCGCGGATATTGTCGTGGATATGGGCGTAGTAGGTCTCGGCCTGCAGCTCGTCGGGCATGCACATCATAATGAGATCGGCCCACTCGGCCGCCTCCGCGATCCCCATGACCTTGAGGCCCGCACCCTCGGCCTTCGCGGCGGAGGAGGAGCCGGGACGGAGCGCTACGGCCACATTGCCGATGCCGCTGTCGTTGAGGTTCTGGGCATGGGCGTGACCCTGGGATCCGTAGCCCACGATGGCGACCTTGCGGTCCTTGATCAGGCTGATGTCGCAGTCGCGATCGTAATAGACGCGCATGTCCCTCGTTTCCTTTCTTGTGCGTGGGGCGCGGCCCGCTTGTCGAAGGTTGCGGGGCGCCATGGATGCGGCTGTGCTGGCGCGCGCCCTAGCGCGGGCGGCGCCGGGTGTCCAGAGCGGGACCTCAGGCGGTGTCGGCGGGCGGCGGCCTCAGCCGCTGGTGCCCTCGGATTGCTGCTGCTGGGCCTGCTGGAGCCAGACCTCCCAGAACTTCCGGGTGCAGATGTTCTGCGCGACCGTCTCCTCCGCATCCTCGGCCAGCCCTGCCGCGACGAGCGCCTGAGTGGCCTGGAAGGCGAGGTAGCGCGGCATCTCGGCGAGCAGGATGCCCTGATTGGCCTGGACATGGCTGAAGACGGGGCTGCCTTGGGGGAAGCTGTAGCGCGGCAGGTTCTCGATGCCGCAATTGCCCTCGCGACTGCCCGTGGGTTCGGGCCGGATGCGCACGGCGGCATCGTTGCCCGGATTGCCGTCGAGCGCGCCGTCGATGGCGAAGACCACCGCATCCGGGCCGCCGCGGCCCTCCTGCACCGTGAGATAGATCGCGGGCACGTCGCCGGGTTGGTATTGCGGGCCCGAGAAGCCGCGAGGGGAGGGGCTGCTGGCGTCTCCGCGCGGCTGGGCGAGTTCCGCCGCACCGGCGCCCTGATCCGCCGCAGGGGCCTCGGCGGTGCTGCCGGTCGCGGGCCCGTCGCCAGTCGCACCTTCGTCGGTGCAGGCGGCGAGGATGAGGAGGGCGGGCGCAAATGCGGCGAGGCGGATCATCCTCATGCCAGCGCCTCCGCCCCGCGCATGAGCGCGGCGACGCCCGTGCGCGCGACCTCCACCAGCCCGAGCGGGCGCATGAGTTCTACAAAGGCGTCGATCTGCTCCGACGTGTTCGCCACTTCGAAGACGCAGCTTTCCAGCGTCACGTCCACGACACGGGCGTTCATGATGTCTGCCATCCTGAGGGCCTCCACACGCTTCTCTCCCTCGCTCACGACCTTCACGAGCGCGAGCTCCCGCTCGAGATGGGCGCCGAGGACTGTGAGATCGGAGACCCCATGTACCGGCACCATGCGCTCGAGCTGCGCCTTGATCTGTTCGATCACCGCGGGCGTGCCCGTGGTGACGATGGTTATCCGGGAGAGATGCCCGGCATGATCGGTCTCTGCAACCGTGAGGCTCTCGATATTGTAGCCCCGTCCCGAGAAAAGACCGATCACGCGTGCGAGAACGCCGGGCTCATTGTCCACCAGCACCGAGAGGGTGTGGCGCTCGTGGTCCTGCGGCAGCGCTGAGCGGAGGTTGTAGGCGCTCATGGCCGTGCTGCCGGGCTTCAAGGTCATCGGGCTCATTGGCGTCTCGTCTCTGAGAAGGTTGGCGGTCATTAGCCGATCTTTGCGATGAGGGTAAGTCGGGGCTCGCCTGCACTATCCACCGCCGGTATCCGCGGCGGCTGTGGCGGCGTCGAGCTGCGGTGCGATCACCTCGGTGACGTAAAGCACGGAGCCGAATGCGCTCAGATGGTTGGTATCTTCGATGAGCGCCCGTCCGTCCCGCAGAAGCTCGCATCGCTTCGTATCGCAGAAGAACGCCGCATCGCCGACGACGCGGGCGCCCTCGCGGCTTGCGACACGGTCGATGATCGCTCCGGCATCGTACCAGAGTGCGTCATAATCCGCGCGCGAAAACTCGGGCAGCGCGCCGCCGCCCCAGGCGATCTTACGGGCATGCACTTCGCCGACAGGCCAGGGCACGTTCGGCACGCCCGTTAAGATGAAGACCTCGATGCCGGCCTCTCGGAGAAGGCGGACCGTTCGGGTCAAGGCGGCCGCGAAGTCATAGTCGGCCGCGCTGTCGCCCGCGCTATCCGCATTGCGGACGGCGAAATCGGGGGGCGTCGGCGCGCCGGCTGCGGCACCTTCGGGCGCGAGGCTCGGCCATTTCGCGGCCAGGACCACGCGCCGTGGGCGAACCCGGGCGATGTAGTCGAGCGCGCCCTCCTGATAGGTCTGGCAGCTTCCCCTCGCCACGCTCATCCGGCTCTCGACGCCTGCGAGCGGAGGGCAGCCGAACTTCACGAGGAGCTGGCGGTGCCTGCCGTCGATCGCGCTCAGCCGGCGGAAGCCCGGCTGGAGCGCGTTGGCATGGCTGTCGCCCCAGACGATCGTCTCCACCGGCCCCGAGTGCGCGCCGATACCGCAGGCGAGATCCGGGTTGCCGCCGACGCCGTCAAGCCAAACGCAGTTCTCACCGAGGAGGGACGGATGGACGGTCGGGGCACTCGCCGCCAGTGCGGCCTGATCCCAGCGACCCGGAAACCCGTCGGCCGCCACGATGCCGCCCGCACCGACCGTCAGCGCGAGCATCGCCGCCCCGGCCGCCGGGAGCGGGCCACGGAACCCCGCGCCCTCCCGCCGCGGATGGCGGAGCGGTGTCTCGATGAACCGGTAGGTGGCGATCGCGAGCACGAGGGAGAGCACGATCCCGCCGGCGGAGACATGAAAGGGCAGCCCGCCCGGACGCAGATAGTCCGCGAAGATGAAGACGGGCCAGTGCCAGAGGTAGAAGGAGTAGGAAACGAGCCCCAGCATGCGCATCGGTGCCACCCCGAGTGCGCGGTTGATCGGCGCGGCGCTGCCTGCGGCGATGAGGAGTGCGGTGCCGAGGCAGGCGAAGATCGGGTAGTAACTGGGGAATGTGTGGGGATCTTCCCCTAAGGCGAGGGTCGGCAGCAGGAGTGCGAGACCCGCAACGCCCAGCACGCTCGCCCGGCCCGCGGCCAGACGCGCCACGGTCGCGCTCGTCAGGAGGGCGCCGATACCGAGCTCCCATGCGCGGAAGGGCATGAGGTAGAAGGCGGCGCGCTGGCTCGTTTCGCTGACCAGGATGCAGGCGACCAGCGAGACGATCACGCCGATGAGGATTGCCGGCGTGATGAGTTGCGGCCTGATCGCGGCAAGCGCCATCAGGAGCAGCGGGACGACGACGTAGAACTGCTCCTCTACCCCAAGCGACCAGAGATGGAGGACTGCGACGCCCTCGCGCCCCCAGAAGTAGTTGATCTCACTGAAGAAGTGGATGTTGGCCACGAAGAGTGTGGAGGCGATCGCGGAGCGGGCGAGCGCCTCGAAATCATCCGCCATGAAGACGGCGGCACCGGCGGCAAGTGTGCAGACGACGACAGTAAAGAGCGCGGGCAGGATACGACGCACCCGACGCTCGTAGAACCGCCAGAGCGAGAAGCGGCCCTCCGCCAGCTCGCGCCGTATGATGCCCGTGATCAGGTAGCCCGAGATCACGAAGAAGACGTCGACGCCCTTGAAGCCGCCGGGCAGGGCCGCGGGAAAGAAGTGGTAGATGACGACTGCGCTCACGGCGATGGCGCGCAGACCATCGATGTCCGGTCGGTACGCCGCTTGACCCGGCTGCTGCGTGCCCATCCGTCTCTCCGCGCGCTTCAGGATCTTCGCTGCCGGGGGGTCGGGTCGGCCCGCCGCTCGCACGGCGGGCCCTCACGTTCAGACCATGACGGCGCCGCCGGCTTCGATGGCGCCCTGGGTTTCGGCCTCGCCGAGGAGCATCTCGTTGTGGGCCTTGCCCGACGGGATCATCGGGAAGCAGTTCTCATGGCGCGTCACCAGGCAATCGACGATGACCGGGCCGTCATAGTCGAGCATCTCCTGGATGGCCGCGTCGAGATCGGCAGGGTCCTCAACGCGGATGCCCTTGCAGCCGAACGCCTCGGCCAGCTTCACGAAGTCCGGCAGGGCCTCCGAGTAACTGTGGCTGTAGCGCTCGCCGTGCAGAAGCTCCTGCCACTGGCGGACCATGCCCAGACGCTCGTTGTTGAGGATGAACTGCTTGACCGGGGTACGATATTGCACGGCCGTCGACATCTCCTGCATCACCATCATCCAGGACGCCTCGCCCGCGACGTTGATCACCAGGGCATCGGGATGCGCGATCTGCACGCCGATGCTGGCCGGCAGGCCGTAGCCCATCGTGCCGAGCCCGCCCGAGGTCATCCAGCGCTTGGGCTCCTCGAAGCCCAGGAACTGCGCGGCCCACATCTGGTGCTGGCCCACCTCGGTGGTCACGTAGCGGTCGTGCCCCTTGGTCAATGCCTCCAGCCGCTCGATGGCGTGCTGCGGCTTGATCTCGGTCTCCGAGCGGCGGTAGCTCAGGCACTTGATCGAACGCCAGGCGCCGATCTGCTGGGTCCAGGCCGAGATGTCCCGTTTCTTCGAGCCGCGCGCCCGCCAGATGGCCAGGATCTCGGCCAACACCTCGGTCACGTCGCCGATGATCGGCACCTCGACATGGATGTTCTTGTTGATCGAGGACGGGTCGATGTCGATATGCACCTTCGCGGAGCCGGGGCTGAACGCGTCGAGCCGGCCGGTGATACGGTCATCGAACCGCGCGCCGATGCAGAACATCGCATCGCAGCCATGCATCGCCATGTTGGCCTCGTAGGTCCCGTGCATGCCCAGCATGCCGAGCCAGTGCTCGCCCGAGGCCGGATAGGCACCCAGACCCATCAGCGTGGAGGTCACCGGAAAGCCCGTCTCGCCCGCCAGTTCGCGGAGAAGCTCGGTCGCCCGGTCACCCGAGTTGATGACGCCGCCGCCGGTATAGAGGATCGGCCGCTCAGCCCGCTCGAGCAGATCGACCGCGGCCTCGATCATTGCCCGGTCGCCCGTCGTCTTGGGCGCATAGGTCCCCGTGCGGGCATCCGGCTTCTCGGTGTAGCGGCCCGAGGCGAACTGCACGTCCTTGGGAATGTCGACCAGCACCGGACCAGGGCGACCGTTGGTGGCCACGTGGAAGGCGCGGTGGATGGTCTCGCTGAGCTCGTCCGTGTCCTTCACCAGCCAGTTGTGCTTGGTACAGGGGCGCGTGATGCCGACGGTATCCGCCTCCTGAAAGGCATCGTTGCCGATCATGAATGTGGGGACCTGGCCCGTGAGCACGATCATCGGGATCGAGTCCATCAGCGCATCCGTCATGCCCGTGACGGCGTTTGTGGCGCCGGGGCCGGAGGTGACGAGGACGACGCCGGGCTTGCCGGTCGAGCGCGCGTAGCCCTCAGCCATATGGGTCGCGCCCTGCTCGTGCCGCACGAGGATATGACGCAGCTCCGGCCGCTTGAAGATCTCGTCGTAAATCGGAAGGACAGCGCCCCCGGGATAGCCGAATACCACCTCGACGCCCTGCTGGATAAGCGCCTCGACCACCATCTCGGCCCCGGTCATCTCGCGCCGGGTGTCGATGGGCTCGGCAGCCTCCTCAGCGGGGGCAGTGGTCAGCGTCTCGGTCGACATCGTCCTTCTCCTTGGTCCAGTCGCGCCGTTTGAAGGCGGGCGTCGGGCAGCCCAATCGGGCATAAAAAAAGCCCCGGTGAGGGGCTCATGAGGCGCATGGTCGGTTCGGGTTTCTCAGCCCGTCCGGTCCCCATGCGCCAGCGATACGATAAGAAGTGCCATCAGCTCCGTCCTTTTGGTGGCGCTTGTTTGGGCCCATCCGCAGCAGACGTCAAGCACCTCATTCGAAAAGTTCGCACGCAGCGTCGGGAATTGTCATCTATTGCGCCGTCCGGGCCGGCTCGACGTCGTCGCGCGGTGCGACCTTGAGCGCGAACCAGCAGGCCCAGGCGAGAAGGGCAAGGTTGATCGGTGCCCAGATCGCCGCGACATCGACGCCGAAATAGTTGAGGGCCCGCGGCAATCCGAACCAGCAGACGAAGAGGGCTATGCGCCCGTCCATTCGGCTCGCCGCCCCGGCCCGCCAGAGCCAGACGAAGGCGACCAGCAGAAATGCCGTCTCGTAAAAGAGCGCCCGTGCCGCCGCCATGGGCACGGCGATCGCGATGACCGCCGCCAGCGCGTCGAAGGAGCGGGTACGTGCGGCGACATATCCGACGGCGCCGACGACGCAGGCGATCAGCACCAGCGAGACCGGGAGTGCGATTCGATGGTCGACGCCCCAGTAATGCATAAAGCCGTAGATCGTGATGAGGTCGCGCCGCAGATTTGGCGTCCCGCCCCCTTCGGTCTGCAGCGCCTGCCGCTCCTCCTGCCAGTGCCCGAGCGAGCCGAAGAACGCTTCCGTGTACTCCCAGCCGATCACCGCAACCGCGAGCACGGTGAAGGCGGTGCTGGCGGCGGCGGCGACGGCGAAGGCGCGCCATCGGCCCCGGACGGCGAGGAAGACGGGCAGCAGCACGGCAAGCTGCGGCTTGATCGCGAAGAGCGCACAGGCGAGGCCCGCGCGGACGGGGCGCTCCTCCCTCACCGCCCACAGGACCGCGGCGAGGGCCCCTGCCAGAAGCACCGATGTGTTCCCGATGAAGACCGCCGAGAAGAGGCTGGGCGACGCCAGGACGAGAACAAGGCCCCCCGGGACAGGGCCGCTGGCCGGGCGCAGCGCGAGATAGAAGAGCGCTAGGCTCATGCCGGTGAAGACGGCGAATGCGGCGCCGAAGGGCAGGGCGCCGAGCGGTGCGAGCAGGAGCGCCCAGGTCGGGGGGTAGAACCAGTGCGGCATCCACCCTTCGGGCGCCGCCTTGTTCAGAAAGAGCGGTGCGCGCAACGCCTCGAGGTCGAAGGCCCGCGCCGCCTCCCCCGCCAGAACGAAGCGCGCCGCCTCCCAGAAGACCGCGAAATCGGAGGGCCAGCTCTCCCCCGCCGCGTCCGGTTGTGCGAGGATGAGCGTCACGCCGCCGATATAGGCGATGATCAGCAGGCCCCAGATGGCGGCCAGCACCTTCGCTGCGAGCAGCAGGTAGCGCACGGCGGAAGCTCCTCTTCGGGCCGGCAGGTTCAGGCGCGCGCGGCGATGGCGGCCATCGCGCCCTCGGTATCGCCGGGCGCGAGGCGGGTCCAGCCGGGCATCTGGTTGCGGAGCCACGTGCGCTGGCGCTTGGCATAGCGGCGCGTGGCCAGCGCCCCGGCGGCGGCGGTCTCCGCGAGCGTCGCCTCGCCGTCGAGGTAGCGCGCGATCTCGGCGACGCCGATGGCCTTCATGCCGGGCAGATCCGGGCTCGCCCCGGCCGCGCGCGCGGCGGCGACCTCCTCGACGGCGCCCTCGTGCAGCATGGCGGCGAAGCGCGCATCGATGCGGGGATTGAGCCAGTCGGGAGCCGCATCGATGACGAGGCGGACGGTGCGCTCGGGCGGCAGGAGCGGCGGCGGCGTCTCGGCCTGGTGGCGGGCGAGGCCCTTGCCGGTCGCCTCCAGCACCTCGAGCGCGCGGAGGACGCGGGCCGGGTTGGCGAGGTCGAGGCCCCTGGCGGTGGCCGGGTCGCGGGCGGCGAGCGCATCGGCGAGCGGGCCCAGACCCTCCGCCGCATGCCGCGCCCGGAGTGCCTCGCGCACGGAGGCGGGGATGGCGGGGATCTCCGTCAGCCCGACGGTCGCGGCCCTGAAATAGAGCCCGGTGCCGCCGACGATGACGGGCCGCGCGCCTGCGCCCCGGGCCGCCGCCAGCACCGGCGCCAGCTCCCGCAGCCAGCGGCCTGCGGAATGCGCGTCCCCGAGCGCGAGATGGCCGTAGAGCCGGTGCGGGGCGGCCGCCTCCTCCGCCGCCGTCGGCCGGGCGGAGAGGACGCGCCAGGCGGCATAGACCTGCTGGCTGTCCGCATTGACGACCCAGCCCCCCAGCCGCGCCGCCAGCGCGGAGGCGAGCGCCGACTTGCCCGCCCCGGTCGGCCCCGCCAGCAGGATCGGCCGGCGGTCTTCGTCAGTGTCCCCGATGTCCATCCCCCGCAGAAACCACGCCCGGCCGCGTCCGCC
>JBCCDG010000067.1:0-22447 GCA_039030915.1 Pseudomonadota bacterium
AGATTTCGTCGTAGAACCGCTCGATGGCGTCGATCGCGCCCTTGCGCTCCCACTCCCGGGCCAGCGCGTCTTCGTCGTCCAGCACGTCGCGGATGCCGAGCACCAGCTTGGCGCCGGAGGCGCGGAGCGCCGGCAGCGCGTCGGCAAGCTCGCCGCGAAAGCCCCAGGGCTCCTTGTCCACGATGACCAGATCGGGCCGGAACTCTGCGGCCGCGGCGCTGATGATCGCCCCGCGCAGCCCCGCCATCTGGTCGATGTTAAGCGCGAGGTTGGAAGCGGAGTAGCTGCCATCCGCGTTCTTCACGACACCGGGCAGGCGCACGTGATCGACCCGCGGCGGAAAGTCGAAGCGCCCGGCGATGGGCGAGCCGGTGACGATGAGCGCCGATGCCCCCTCCATGCGGCTCACCAGGGTGGTCGCAATGGTCCGCGAGCGGCGGATGTGGCCGAGGCCGAAGGTGTCGTGGCTGTAGAGCAGAGCCCGGGTGCCGGGCTGGTCTGCGCTCGCTTTCATGGGCCTCTCCCGGGGGCCGCTCCTCGCACGCACGGGCGCGGGGGTGGCTCTGCTCACCCCGAGGCGCCGTCACACAGCTTAACCCCTGCTATATTCGGGGCGGCACAACAAGCCTAGGCTCTCGCGCTATGTGAAGACTCTCGGGCTCGTGCCCATGTTGGCGCTGCGGTGCAACACGGCCTTCGCAGTGCGAGGGGCGGCCAGGATCTCACATGGTCCCACGTCCGCGTGACCCTGCGCTCGCAGGTGCACCCGTCTGGTGTATCATGCTCGGCCACCTGCTATGAGGTTGTCCGCAGGCTGCGTTCTGGGAAACGAGATGGGCTTGGTGAAACGATTCGTCAGTCAGTGCCGATGGACGGTCTCCGCCCTCCTCCTCCTGCTGTTCACGACCGTGGGCGCCCAGCTCTGCGTCATCGCGGCGCCCCAACCCGCCTCCGCCCAGACACCGGTGCTTCAGCTCCTCGGCGCCACCTCCGGCAACGAAGAGGAAGCGCCTGCAAGGCCCCAGTCCCGCCCCTCGCAGAGCTTCCGGTCGAGCGATGGGCCGACGGTGCAGGACTATGCGCGGCTCAACGAGCAACAGCGCGATGCGCGCCCGATGACCGCCTCGCTGGATGCGGCGGGAGACTATCTCGGGGTCTTCCGCGCCCGGCTCGTCGCCACACTCGCGCGCGTTCCCGACGCCCTCGTCGAGCTCGACGTGACCATGAGCGCGGCGAGCCCCACGGGCAGGGCGATCCACTTCCTGGGCATTGCCGTCTTCGCGGGGCTCCTGCTGCTGGTCGGTAGCGCGGTCGCCGAGCTCTACCTAGCCTTCGTCGCCCGCCCGATCTTCGTGCGGATGCAGCGGGACCGGCCGCGAGGCTATAGCGAGAAGCTGCCAGTGCTCGTCGCCCGGGTGGTCCTCGTCGCCTTCTCGGTGACGATCACCCTCTCCGTCGCGACCGCCACGGGGCTCTTCTTCTATGACGAGCATCCCGAAACGTTGCTGACGGTGATCATCGTCTTCGCGACCTATGCCGCCGTGTTGCTGGTGCACGCCGTCTTGCGCATCTCGCTCGCGCCTTTCCTGCCGCAATACCGTATCCCGTTCATCGAGGCCGGACCCGCCCGGGCGCTCTATCGCTGGGTGAGCGTCGCGAGTGTGATCGCCATCGCCGGGGCGGCCTTCGCCTACTGGGTCGAGGGGATCGGCCTGCCGCGGGAGATCCTTGTGATCGTGACGGCCGCGGTCACGCTGGTTACGCTCCTCGTCCTCCTCGCCACCATCCGCGCCAACCACCGGGGCATCACCAGCATCCTGATCGGGGACCGGCAGGGCAGGCCCATGACCTGGGTGCAGCGCGCGGTCGCGGCGGCGTGGGCGCCGGCCGCGGGGCTCTACCTGATCGTCAGCTGGGCCGATCTCGTCTTCCGGCTGGTCATGGGCGCGGATGCGGGGCCCGAGCGGCTCATGGTGCCCTTCTTCGTGGTCGTCGTGGGCGCGATCGTCTACGCCGTCGTCATCTACGCGGTGGAGCGTGTCTTCGACCGGCAGCGGCGCCTGCGCGAAGTGAATGCGCGAGCCGCCGCCCGGGCTGAGGCGGCGGTGGCGGAGGCGCGGGAGCGCGAGGCCATCGCGTCCGAGGCCTGGAATTCGGACGGCGCTGACATCGACGACGACGGCGACGAGGAGGGCGGCGGACGCCGCTCCGCGCCAGGCGCGCCAGCGGACGCCATGCAAGCCGAGGGCGACCTCTCGCCCGTATCGCCGCCCGGTGCGGGCATGCGCAATTTCGAGGACCTGGCCCGCCGGGTCGCCTCGCTTCTCGCCCTCGGCGTCGGTGCCTGGCTCTTTGTCTGGTACTGGGGCGGGCGGGAGATGTTCGCCGAGAGCGCCGCCTTCGGCGTGGCCGAGGACGTCATCGACATCCTCTTCGTGGGTTATATCGCCTTCCATGCCGCCCGCATCTGGCTCGACCAGAAGATCCGCGATGAGGGCGGCGACGAGGACATGGCCGGCGCGGTGCTGGACGGGGAGGGCGGCGGCGCCGGGGCGACGCGTGTCGCAACGCTCCTGCCGCTCATCCGCAACTTCATCCTGACGATCATCGGGATCACGGTGCTGCTGCTCACCGCCATCGAGATGGGCGTGAACGTCGCCCCGCTCTTCGCCGGTGCCGGCGTCGTCGGTCTCGCCATCGGCTTCGGCGCCCAGACGCTGGTGCGGGACATCATCTCGGGCGCCTTCTTCCTGCTGGACGATGCGTTCCGCAAGGGGGAGTATATCGATGTCGGCTCGGTCAAGGGCACGGTCGAGAAGATCTCGCTGCGCAGCTTCCAGCTCCGCCACCATCTCGGCATGCTCCACACCATCCCCTTCGGCGAGGTGCAGTTTCTGACGAATTTCAGCCGCGACTGGGTGATGATGAAGCTGCCACTCCGCCTCACCTACGACACGGATGTCGAGCGGGTGAGAAAGCTGGTGAAGAAGCTCGGCCAGAGCCTGATGGAGGACGAGACGGTCGGTCATCTCTTCCTGCAGCCGCTCAAGTCCCAGGGCGTCATCCAGATGGAGGACAGCGCCATGATCGTCCGCGTCAAGTTCATGACGCGGCCGGGCGATCAATGGGTGGTCAGAAAGCGCGTTTACGCCGATATCCGCGAGCTCTTCGACCGCGAGGGGATCAAGTTCGCGCATCGCGAGGTCACGGTTCGCATCCCCGATCTCGATGGCAAGAAGGCGGGGGACCTGACCGAGGGCGACCGCCAGGCCATCGGTGCCGCGACCCGGGCCAACCTCGACGTGATCGAGGCCGAGCAGATGCGCCCCACCGGCACCGGCGGACCCGTCGACGACCGCTGAGCCGCCGAGGACGGCAGGCGGCGCTGCGATCTCGCTTCATCCTCGTCTGCAACAAGGCCACGGTGACGTGCTTCGGGAAGAAGCTCGGGGGAGACATCGCCACGGCCGCGGAGGCTCGGGCGACGCTCTCGGCGAGGAGCCTCGGCTGAGCCCTTCGCCCGGTCCGGGCATTCGTTCGCGGCCCCCGAGGGCAGCCGAGCGGCATCGCGGCATGGCCGCGATCCATTCCGCGCTCCGCCGCCGCCCCCGGCGGAGCCGCTCGCTGCGGGTGTGACGCCCCCGAAGTACCGGAGCGCGCCTCAGGCCTCGGTGAGGCTTGTGCGAAGGGTATCGAGGAGGGCGAGGCGGCGGCGCTTCATCTCGTGGAGATGCGTGTCGGCGCAGGGTTCGACATCCGTCTCGGCGCGATGGATGTCGCGGTTGAGGCGATGGTACTCCTCGACCTCGCGCGCAAAATGCGCGTCCTGCTCCGCCCGGGCGCGGATGACGGCGGGTTCGACTTCCAGCATTTCGGGCAGTTCGTGCGGCACGTGGCTCATGCGTTCCTCCTCTTTGCCGCTAGAACATGAGCCGCGGTCCTGCGGCCCGCCTTGAGCCGGATCAAGCCGCATAGGTTGCAGTACCTGGTCTGGCGACGCGCCTCATCGGACGGTGTCGCGCGGCAGGATCAGACCAGATCCCAGTCGCCCGGGAAGACTTCGGTCGGCGTGCCGTCGAAGGGAGCGCTCGACGCGAACTCCTCGCTGAAGGCGAAGGCCACCAGCAGGTCCGCCCGATCGAAGTCCTCGTCCCCAAGTCGCCCGGTCCAGAATTCCACGCCGCCAGCCTCGCCATCACGGTCCAGCACGTTTCGGTAGAACTGCTGGACGATCTCGAGATCCGTGAGGCTCTCCACCGGGCCGAACGCGGCCTCGAACTCGTCGCTCTCGAGAAAACGCTGGGCGATGGCGTCGAAGGGCCTGCCGTCCTCGAACCGGTCGATCCAGAAGTTGTAGCCCTCGAAATCGAGCTCTCCGTCGCGGTTGAGCCCGACCTCGTAGAGAAGCGCCACGGCAAGCGCCTCCGCCTCCGTCGCTCCGAGGCCGATCGCGTCGATCGCCACGTCCACATTGCGCATCACGACGGGATCGTTCAGCACGAGGCCGTCTCTACCCGTGCCGCCATCGAAGGTTTCGACCAGCTCCATGCCTTCCACCACCACGCCCACGATGGTGAAGCCCAGGTCGAGCCCCGGCTGGCGGGTATAGGTGATGAAGAACTGGCTGTTGGCGCTGTCGAGATCGCTGGCCTCACGGGCCATGCCGACGACACCGCGGCCGAACGCGAACTGAGAGGCTTCGAGCGGCAGGTCGGGCTGGTCCGATCCCCCGGTGCCGACCCGGAACGTGTCGTACCCCACGGCCACATCGCCGAACTGCACATCGCCCGTTTGCGCGACGAACCCCTCCAGCACCCGGTGGAAGGCGACGTTGTCGTACTCGTCGCCGCGCGCGAGATCCTTCAGTCGCGCGACGTTCTGGGGCGCGAGATCCGGCCTCAGGGCGATGACGACCTCGCCGATATCTAGGTCGATGATGAGGGTGTTCTCGAGATCGAGGTCGAGGGGTTCCAAAGCCGTTCTCTCCACGTGCGGTTGTCGTTCATTCGTGCCTGTCGGCGCATGCTGGTGAGCGCATACCTGACGGCTCGAGGTTGCGGTCGCGGATCTGCGCTCACGACCGGCGTCGCGCCCGCTCGCTCCGGCGGCCGTTCGTCTAGTCGAGCCCGAGCTTCGCCTTCACGATGCCCTGCACGGCCTGGGGGTTGGCCTTGCCGCCCGTGGCCTTCATGACCTGGCCCACGAACCAGCCGGCCATCGAGGGTTTGGCCCTGGCCTGCTCGGCCTTGTCCGGATTTGCTGCGATCACGTCCTCAACCGCCTTCTCGATGGCGCCGGTATCGGTCACCTGCTTCATGCCACGGGCCTCGACGATTTCGGCCGGGTCGCCGCCTTCGGTATAGACGATCTCGAAGAGGTCCTTGGCGATCTTGCCGGAGATGTCGCCCTTGCGAATGAGATCGAGGATGCCGCCCAGCTGGGACGCCGAAACCGGGCTCTCGGCGATGGTGTGGCCTTCCTTGTTGAGCCGGCCGAAGAGCTCGTTGATGACCCAGTTGGCGGCCTGCTTGCCCTCGCCATGCGTCGCCACCTCCTCGAAGAAATCCGCGTTCGCGCGCTCGGCGACCAGTACGGAGGCGTCGTACTCCGTTATGCCGTAGGCGTTGACGAGGCGGGCCTTTTTTGCATCGGGCAGCTCGGGCAGCGTTGCCGCGACGGCCTCGATCTCCGCGTCCTCGAGTTCCAGCGGCAGGAGGTCGGGGTCGGGGAAGTAACGGTAGTCATGCGCCTCTTCCTTGGAGCGCATCGACCGCGTCTCGCCCTTGCCGGGATCGTAGAGTCGCGTCTCCTGATCGACCTTGCCGCCATCCTCCACGAGATCGATCTGACGGCGTGCCTCATAGTCGATCGCCGCCATGATGAAGCGCATGGAGTTCATGTTCTTGATCTCGCAGCGCGTGCCGAGATGCTCGAAATTGCCGCTCTCGCGATACTTCTCGTAGGCCCCGGGCTTGCAGACGCTCACGTTCACGTCCGCGCGGAGGCTGCCTTCCTGCATGTTGCCGTCGCAGGTGCCGAGATAGCGCATGATCTGACGGAGCTTGCGGACGTATTCCGCCGCCTCATCGGGCCCGCGGATGTCGGGCCGGCTCACGATCTCCATGAGCGCGGTGCCGGTGCGGTTGAGGTCGACAAAGGAGAGGCTGGGGTCGAGGTCATGCACCGACTTGCCGGCGTCCTGCTCCAGATGGATACGCTCGATACGCACGCGGCGTGCGATGCCGGGCGCGATATCGACCAGTACCTCGCCCTCGCCGACGATGGGGTGCTTGTACTGGCTGATCTGATAGCCCTGCGGCAGGTCGGGGTAGAAGTACTGCTTGCGATCGAAGATCGAGCGTCGGTTGATTTCCGCCTTCAGGCCCAGCCCCGTGCGCACTGCCTGCTCGATGCAAAACGCGTTGATGACGGGCAGCATGCCGGGCATGGCCGCATCGACGAGGCTGACATTGGTGTTGGGCTCGGCGCCGAACGCCGTGGAGGCGCCGGAGAAGAGCTTGGACTTGCTCGCCACCTGTGCGTGAACCTCCATGCCGATCACGACCTCCCAGTCGCCCGTGGCGCCTTGGTAGCGCTTCGGGGAAGGTTCCTCGAAGGCGAGTTCGGCGGTCTTTTCGAGCGTGTCGGTCATGGCGGCCCCCATCGATGGTCGCGCTTGGTCTACGCCGCCGGGCCGGTCGCTCGCAAGGCGCAGGAAACGGGCTGCGTGTGCCGTGAAAGCCAGCTAGGCGGGGCGGGAGGTGGTTGTGCCGAGGTGGTGCCCCGGGCTCGGCCCGGGGCCTCCTGCCTGCGACGCCGAGGGCGATGCGATACGGGACGCTGAGGGAGAGGCGAGAGATGCAGATCACGAATGCCGCCTGGGCGATGCTCTTCGTCCTCTCCGTCCTCTGGGGCGGGTCCTTCTTCTTCGTGGAGGTGGCGGTCGCGGCGCTGCCGCCGCTCGTCGTCGTCTGGCTGCGTGTGGCGCTCGCGGCCCTCGTCCTCTTCGCCTTCTGCTGGGCTACCGGGCGACGGATGCCGCAGGGGCGGGACGCCTGGGTTGCGCTCCTCGTGATGGGGCTTCTCAACAACGTCATCCCCTTCAGCCTGATCACGTGGGGGCAGACGGAGATCGAGAGCGGGCTCGCCTCCATCATCAACGCCATGACCCCGGTGAGCGCCGTTCTCCTGGCGCATTTCTTCACGGCGGACGAGCGTCTCACCGGCGCTCGGGCCACAGGCGTCGGGCTCGGGATCCTCGGCGTGACGGTGCTCATCGGGTGGGACGCGCTCTCGGGCCTCGGCGGCGCAGTGCTCGGCCAGCTCGCGGTGCTGGGGGCGACCATCTCCTACGGGTTCTCCAGCCTCTGGGGCCGCCGCTTCCGCGCCATGGGGCTCGACCCTGTTGTGACGGCCACGGGACAGGTGACCTGCTCCAGCATCATGCTCCTGCCGGTGATGCTCGTGGCCGAACCCTGGACGCTGCCCTTCCCGGGCTGGGAGGTCGTCGCGAGCCTCATTGCGCTGGCGGTGCTGGCGACGGCGCTGGCCTACATCCTCTTCTTCCGTATCCTCGCCATCGCGGGCGCGGGCAACGTGATGCTCGTGACGCTCCTGATCCCGCCCTCCGCCATCCTCCTCGGCTGGGCGCTCCTGGGCGAGCGGCTCGGGGCCCAGCACTTCGCGGGCTTCGCCATCATCGGTCTCGGCCTCCTGTTCCTCGACGGCCGGCTGCTCGACTGGATGCGGGCGCGCCGGGCGGCGCCGTGACCGAGCGGAGAGCGCTAAAGCCGAGGCCGCGCGGAACGGGATACGGCATGCAGCGCGAGTGCGGCCGCGCGAGCGGCATCGCGGCCCGCGCGGCAGCGCATGGCCCCGTTCACTCGGCCGGCGCCGCCATCGGGGCACCGGCCTTCGCCGCCTGCTCCCGTACGCGCATGGCCTCGAGCTTCCTGCGATAGCCCGATTGCAGGATGTCGACGACCACCAGCACGGCGATCGAGAAGTAAAAGGTGGTCTTCGACATCGGCTCAACCGCGTAACCGAAGAGGTGGAGATGCGGCTCGGCCGCGTGCCCGCTCTCGCCCAGCAGCACGACGCCGACGATCAGCAGGATGAAGAGGCCCAGCACCTCGTATTTCCGGTTCTTCTGGATGAACGCGCTCACCGTGTCCGCCAGCAGGTACATGCCCGCGCCCGAGATCACGATGGCCGCCGCCAGCACGAGGAAGACATCCGTGATGGCCAGTGCGGAGAGAATCGAGTCGAACGAGAAGATGAGGTTCATGAAGACGATGAGCACGATCACCTGCGTCGCCGATTTCTGGGATTTTTCGTGCGCATGCTCGGGGTCGTCGAGCTTCAGGAGGTGATTGATCTCTTTGATGGCGGTGTACATCAGGAAGCCGCCGCCGAAGATGAAGATAATCGTCGAGAAGTTGACCCCGCCCTCGACGATACCCGGTACGTTCAGCACGAAGAACGGCTCCGAGAGCGCGTCGATCAGCGAGATCATCACGAAGAGCAGCACCACGCGCAGGCAGATGGCGATGATGATCCCCATCTGGCGCACGCGCTGCTGCTGATCCTTCGGCGCTCGCTGGCTCTCGATGGAGATGTAGAGCAGGTTGTCGAAGCCGAGCACGGCCTGCAGGAAGAGCAGGACGCCGAGATTGAAGAGGCTTTCGATGGTGAAGGCGTCGGCCATGGCGGGCTCCTCCCGTTCCGGGACGTTGCGGCGGGGCGGATGCGCATGCTGAGGCGCGGGGAGCGCGCGATCCGTGGGACGGAAGAAATCCTAACGCCGAAGAAACCTGCTGCAACGACGGGATCGGAACCTTTCGCGGCCCTGTCGAGAGCCGTTGCCGCGATGCCCCGGCGCGGCTATCAGAGCGTCGCGCGTGACGCGACGGGCCCGTAGCTCAACTGGATAGAGCAGGCGACTTCTAATCGCCAGGTTGGGGGTTCAAGTCCTCCCGGGCTCGCCAGCGCCTCAGCCGTGGAGCCCCATCTCCCAGAAGTCGGCCTCGAGCCTGCAGGCGCCGCGGAAAAGGCGGCGAAGATCGTCCCATCGGGGCGAGGCGGCGTGGTCGGGCCCGAGCGTGCGACGGGCCACGGCCTGCATCAGCGCCTCCGCGCCCTCGCAAACCTCCCCGTACTCCGCCCCCGCGTAGGTGCCGATCCAGTCCGCATAGGGATGCCCGTCCGCGGGTCCGCCGGTCTCGGCGGCCAGCCGGGTGCCGATCTCGCCGTAACCCATCACGCAGGGCGCGAGGGCGACGAGCAGGTCCAGAAGATCGCCCTTCAGCCCCGCATCGGTCACGAAGCGCGTATAGGCGAAGGTGGCTGGCAGCTCCTCGGTTGCCGCCAGTTCTGCCTCCGTGATGCCCTCGCGCGCGCAGGTGGCGATGTGAAGCTCGATCTCCTCGTTGATGAGCGCGTTCAGTGTTGCCGTCATCGCCCGCATCTCGCCTATTCGGTCGGACTTGGCGACGCCGAAGGCCCAAGCGCGCGAGAAGTGGATGAGGAACACGTAGTCCTGCCTGAGATAGCGCAGATAGCTCTCCCGCGGCAGCGACCCGTCGGCCATGCGCGCGGTGAAGGGATGGCGGACATAGGTGTCCCAGCTCTCGATCTCGGCGGTGCGGAGCATGGCAAACAGGCGGCCGGGAATCGTCCCTGGATCGCCAGCGGTCAGGGCGGGGTTCGGGTTCCGGACATCCTCGGGCGTCGTCACATAGGGCTCCATAGCTTGTGGAAGTGATGTATGGGGCCGTGCCCGGCGCCCACATCCAGCATGTCGGCCCGCGCGATGGCCCCCGCGACGAAGAGCTTGGCCGCCTCCGCCGCCGCCGTGAGGCTGCGCCCGTGGCCTAGATGCGTCGCAATGCTCGCCGCCAGGCTACAGCCGGTGCCGTGGGTGTTGCGTGTTGCGACCCGGTTGCCCTCGTACCAGAGCGCGCCGCGGGCGTGAGCAGAAGGTCCGGGCTTTCATCGGCGGTAAGATGCCCGCCCTTGGCGAAGACGGCCCGGGCGCCCGAGCCGAGGAGCGCACCGGCGGCGGCCTCGATCTCCATGCGGTTCACCGCCTTCGGCATGCCGGTGAGGACCGCAAGCTCCGCAAGGTTGGGGGTCACAACGTCGGCGAGCGGCATGAGCCGAGCGACGATCGCCTCGGTCGCCGCCTCGTCGAGGAGCCGCGCACCGCTGGAGGAGACCATGACCGGGTCCAGCACCACCGGGGCGGCGCGCCCGGCCTTGGCTTCGGCCTCCAGCGCATCCGCCACCGCCTCCGCGATCCCGGCCGTGGCGACCATGCCGATCTTAACCGCATCGACCCGCACATCGGCGAAGACCGTCCCGATCTGGCTGCGCACGAAGTCAGGGGGCACGAGGTGGACGCCGCGCACCTCGCGCGTGTTCTGCGCGGTGAGCGCCGTGATGGCCGCCATGCCGTGCCCGCCATTCGCGGCGATCGATTTGAGATCGGCCTGGATGCCGGCGCCGCCCGACGGGTCCGACCCCGCGATGCTGAGGATATTAGGGATCATCTCGGTACATCTCTGACGCTTTGGCGGAGGGTGCGGGCGGCGGCTTCGGGATCGGATGCGGCGCAGATGGCCGAGACGACGGCGATGCCGTGCACACCCGTCTCCATCACCGCCCCCGCATTTCCTGCTCCGATCCCTCCGATGGCCACGGCGGGCACGGGGCAGGCGGCGCGCGTAGCGGCGAGCCCTGTGGCGCCGAGGAGCGTCTTGTGGTCCGATTTCGTGGTGGTCGCGGCGAAGGGTCCGATGCCTGCATAGTCGACGAGCGCGGGATCGATCGCTGCTGCCAGCGAGGGCGTCTCGACCGACAGGCCGAGAATGCGCTCCGGCCCGATCAGACGGCGCGCCTCGGCAACGGGCGTGTCCTCCTGCCCGACATGCACCCCGTCGGCACCGGCTGCCGCCACCAGATGCGGACGGTCGTTGAGGAGGAACGGCACGCCGGCCGCCCGCGCGAGGGGCGCGAGCAGCAGCGCCATGGCGAGAAACTCTTCGTCGCTCGCCTCCTTGTCGCGGAGCTGCAGCATGGTGATGCCCCCTGCCAGCGCTGCTTCGACCACGGACGGCAGCCCGCGCGCCCCCGGCATCGCCGGATCCGTCACGAGGTAGAGTGCGAGATCGAACGCTCGCCGCCCCGTCGCCGCGCAAACACTTGCCCCGGCCCTCATGCCGGCATCACCCTGGCCTCGTCCGCGAGGTCTTCCGGCGCGATCATGTGGAGCTGGTCGAGGAACGCCATCTGGAAGCTGCCGGGCCCCGCTGCGGCGCAGCCCGCGCGGGCTCCGGCCACGGCGAAGAGCGCGCAGGCGGCCGTAACGGCATCGAAGGGGTCGTCCACCGCGGCGAGGAACGCGCCACAGAGACCGCTGAGGCTGCATCCCATGGCGGTGACGCGCGGCATCATCGGATCGCCGCCATGCACCAGGACGGCGCGCGTGCCGTCGGTCACGTAATCCTCCGCGCCCGTGACGGCGACAACGGCGCCGGAGCGGCGGGCAAGGTCCCGCGCAGCCTCCTCGGCTGCCGCGACGCCATCGGTCGCATCGACGCCGCGCCCCCCGCCATCGGCGGAGGGCTGGCCGATGCCGGCAAGCGCGATCACCTCCGAGGCGTTGGCGCGGATGGCGCGAGGGCGCCTGGCCAGCAGCACGCCACCGGCCTGGCGCCGATAGGTCGTGGCGCCGACAGCCACCGGATCGAGCACCCAGGGCCGCCCCGCGTCGCGCGCGGCTTCGGCCGACCAGAGCATCGCATCGAGCCATGCCGGCTCGAGCGTGCCGATGTTGATGGTCAGCGCCGAGGCGATGGCCGCGAACTCCGCTGCCTCCTCCCGCGCATGGATCATCGCGGGCGATGCGCCGGCGGCGAGCAGCACGTTGGCCTGAAGGTTCATCGCCACGTAGTTTGTGATGTTGTGCACGAGAGGCGCGGCCGATCGCATGGTGTCAAGCGCGGCTGCCAGCCGCTCCGGCGTGCCGGGCTCTCCGCGCTCTCTCAGAATGACTTCGTTCGCGCTCATCGCCGCTCTCCGCCGTCGCAGATCCGGGAGAGAGGACGGTGGAGGGGCGTGGCGAGGCCGCGCGACTCCCTCCGCCGGCACAACCCGGATCAGGTTCCAAGGGTCCTTCTCGGCCCGAACCGGCAGCTCGGGCGCCCCTGTCGCATCGCCGGTCTAGCCCCTTGTCACCCGCCTGTCATCCAGAAGCCGCATCGCATCCGGAGAAATCGCGGCCGCGGCGCCGAAGGTGCCGCCCGGTCGCTCAGGCGATGCTCTCGTAGACCTCGATCCGACGGGGATCGCCCAAAGCGTCCGTGCACCAGCGCACGACGGCGGGATGCTCGGCCAGCCGCTCGCAATAGGGCCGCGAGCGGTCGGTGACGAGCGCATAGCCCGTGAGCCGGAAGACGACGGGGGCGAAGAACGCGTCCGCCGCCGTGAAGGCAGAACCGGCGAGCCAGGGCCCGCCCGAGGTTTCGAGCGCCCAGGTCCACAGCGCCTCGAGCTTCGCGACGTCGGGCGCGAGGCTTTCCGGCGCATTCCGAAGCGGTCGGCCGACACGGTGGAGGTTCATCGGCGCCGCACCCCGCAACCCGCCAAAGCCCGAATGCATTTGGGCGGAGAGGACGCGGGCAAGCCTGCGGTGCGCCGGATCTTTCGGCCAGTGTCCGGCCTCCGGGTGGCGCTCCGCCAGTGTCTCGGCAATCGCCATGCTGTCCCAGACGCGCACAGTGTCGCCGTCCTCCTGCCAGGAAAGCTGGGGCACCGAGGTCATGGGCGCCCGTTCCGCCTGCATCGCGTCGAAGGCGTCCGAATACATCGGGACGAGGTCCTCCTCGAACTCGAGCCCGAAGGCGGCGAGCATCAGCCAGCCCCGGAGCGACCAGCTGGAATAGGCCTTGTCGCCGATGGTGATCGTGTACATGCGCCGCACCTCCTTTTCGGGCTCATCATGGGCGCCCTGCCGCGGCTGGCAAACGACGAAGCGTGGACGAGATCAGCAACAGGCGTGATGACGGGCGCTCGAGGCCGCGCCACTACCGCCCGGCCGGTGCGGTAGCGGCACGGATCGCCCAGACCGCTAGTCGAGCAGGCTCGGCAGGTAGAGGACGATGCCGGGGAAGGCGATGAGGACGGCAACGGTCGCGACATCGGCGACGAAGAAGGGGGAGGCGCCGCGGAAGACATCCTGCACCGTGATGCCGTGCCGCTCCCGCGCCACGCCGGCCACCACGAAGCAATTCAGGCCTATGGGTGGCGTGATCAGGCAAAGCTCCGCCATCTTGACGACGATGATGCCGAACCAGATCGCCACCTGATCCGCCGTCATGCCGAGGGCGCTTTCCGCCGCTGTGACGTTCGGGCCGCCATTGAGGGCGATCACGGCCGGAAAGGTGATCGGCAGCGTCAGGATCAGCATGCCGATCGCGTCCATGAACATGCCCAGGATCACATAGGCGCCGAGGATCATCAGGAGCGTCAGGATCGGCGGCTGATCGAGGTTGGAGATCCAGTCCGCAAACGCCCCCGGAAGGTCGGCAAAGCCCAGATAGCGCACGTAGATCAGCACACCCCAGATCATCGTGAGGATCATGGCGGAGAGCTTCGCGCTCTCGAGCAGCGCACCCGAGAGGTTCTTCCAGCTCATGCCGCGAGCGAGCGCGATGACGAGGACGACGAAGGCACCGAGGGCACCCGCCTCGGTCGGCGTGCCGACGCCGCCGTAGATGCAGACCATGATGATCACGACGACGAAGACGATGGGCAGTGCGCCGGGCAAGCTCTCGAACCGCTCCTTCCAGGTGAAGCCGGAGACCGGCGGGCCAAGATCGGGTCGCATCTTGGCGAGCCCGATCACAAGCCCCGCATAGATGATCGCCGAGACGAAGCCCGGCAGGAAGCCCGCGAGCAGGAGCTGGCCGACCGAGCTTTCGGTGATGATGGCGTAGATCACCAGGATGGCCGAAGGTGGGATCAGCGAGGCGAGCGTGCCGCCTGCGGCGACCACGCCCGCGGCGAAGCGCTTGTCATAGCCGAGCTTCAACATCTCCGGGATCGCGATCCGCGCGAAGACGGCGGAGGTAGCGACGGACGCGCCGGAGACCGCGGCGAAGCCCGCCGTGGCGAAGACGGTGGAGACGCCGAGCCCACCTGGCAGCCAGCCGAACCAGCGCTTGGCCGCCTCGAAGAGCGCCTTCGTCAGCCCGGCGTAATAGGCGAGGTAGCCAATCAGGATGAAGGTGGGGATGAGCGCGAGCACATAGATGCTCATCTTCGAGTGCGGCACCTGCCCGGCGATCTGCAACGTGACGAGCAGCGCCTTGTCGAAAGGCTGCCCCCGATCGAGGAAGATCAGCAGGATACCGAGAAAACCGATGAAGCCCGTGGCGAAGGCCACGCGCACGCCGATTACCACGAGGACGATGAGGACGCCCGCGAGGACGATGGAGACGTCGATCGGGGTCATCCGCGCGTCTCCTTCGGCCAGCTTTGATCGTCGTTGTCGTCATCGGCGCCCGAGACGGTCTCGGCCTCCGCCTCCGCCTGCTCGGCCGCGCTTTCGATCTTCGGCACTGCGACGGCGATTTCGGGACTCGTCCGTACCGCATTCGTATAGGCCCAGAGCTGCAGGACGAGGCGCAGCGCGAAGAGGCTGAGCATGACCGGCACCACCAGCTTGATGGGCCAGATCGGCAGGCCGATATCGATCGTGCTGTCACGGCTCCAGTTGGGGCTTCCCCAGTCGAAGCTCCGCTCGAAATGCAGCCAGGCGCCCCAGATCAGGAAGACCGTCAGGAACAGGATGAAGAAGGTGCCGAGCCACTCGGCGACGTATAGCGCGCGGCCCCTGAGCTGGCCGACCAGCAGGTCCATCCGGATGTGTCCGCCCAGGCGCTGGCAATAGGCGAGCGCGAAGAAGGCGATCACGGGCACCGCCTGCTCCATCCAGTCGACGAAGCCCGGCACCGGCAGCTCGAAGAGCCACCGGCCGAGGATGTTGGCGACAGAGACGAGCATGACGGCGAGGATCGTGAGCCCTGCAAGGAGCGCGAAGATGCTCTCGACGCGGTAGAGCGCTCGGTCCGCGCGGCTGACCGCGCTGTCGTCTTCTGGGACGGAAGCCTCGGTCGCCATGGGCGCCTCCGGGCATGTGAGAGAGGGGCAGCGGGGTGTAGCCTCACCCTACCGAAGAGCCGCGATAGCCTTGGCGGCGCAGAGTGTGGGGTCTGCCGGCAGGGTGGAGTTCAACCCCACCGGCAGGTCGGTTTCAGTTGGTGTTGCCCTTGCGGACATCGGCCAAGGTGTCCTGCACGAGCTGGTAGAGCTCGTCCCCCGGAATGCCCTGTGCCTTCATGTCGGCGATCCACTTTTCGCGGATGGGCGTCGCGGCCTTGGCCTCGAAGGCCGCCACTTCGTCCTCGGGCAGCGAGACCTTGGTCACGCCTTCCTTCTCGAGCACTTCCTCGAACTTGCCGAAGACGTTGGCGTAGTTCTCGAGATAGTAGGCGATCGCCTCGTCGACGCTCTCGTCCAGCGCCTGCTTGAACTCGGGGCTCAGGCTTTCATAGGCGCCGGTGTTGACGACCACCGGGCAGTTGACGGTGCCGGGGTTGAGGTTCGTGGTCCACCAGTCAGCGAGATCGACCGTACGGAAGGCGAGATGGGCGTGCTGGGCGAAGGCGACGCCATCGACGACACCCGATTCCATCGCATTGTAGGCTTCGGACGAGGTCACGGAGGTGGGCGTTGCGCCGACCGTGCGGAACGCTTCGCCAAGCCCGCCGGTCGCGCGGATGCGCATGCCGTCGAAGCTTCCGAGACCAGTGGGCGCATCGCCCGTGCCGGCCACGTTGTACTGCGGCATCGGCGAGGTCATGAGGAGCTTCGCGTTCCAGCGGCCAAGATCGGCCACCGTGGCCGGGTGCGCGTAAACGGCGTGGCTGACCGCCACTTCCTCCTCAAGCGTCGAGACACCGAGGAACGGCAGCTCCAGGACGGTGATGGTCGGGTTCTTATCCGGGTGATAGCCCGCACAGAACTGGGCCATCTCGATGGCGCCGAAGCTGATGTTGTCGAGGTTCTCCTTGTTGTTGGAGAGGCCTCCGTAGCTGATGTTGAACTTGAACTCGCCGTTGGTCTTCTGCTCGACGAGTTCGCCCAGCTTGTGGATGTGCTCGGTAAAGGCGCGCCGTTTACCCCAGACGCTGACATTCCAGGTCAGCGCAGAGGCCGCCTCGACCGCCCCGAAGGCCATCGCCGTGCCGGCGAGCAGCGCAAGCTTCATGTTGCGGAACCGCATGGTTATTGCTCCCTATCGACTGTGCCGCCGCTCATTGTCGGCGACTTGCACACAGCTTTAGGCGGCGGCGCCTGATGCGGCAAGGCAACGCGGACGAGGTTTCGCGATGTGGGGGCTTCGATCATTCCGCGCCCGTGCCGGCGACCGCAGCATCCGAGCCGGCGTAGCGAGGACATGCGCATCGCCAAGGCGCCGGAGATGTCGGGCGGTTGCAGGGCTCTTGGCGGCGCGCCTGTCGGCATAGTGGTGCGTGAGTTTGGTGCTGCCAGCACGCGGCTGTACGGCGTGGGATCGACGGAGACCGTAGGAATCGGCATATCGCAACGGCCGCGTGGCCGTTGGAGCGCTCCTCATTAAACCGAACGGGTCCTAGGCGAATCGCTGAGCCGGCCCAGTTCGCCGCGCCAACGCGACGCGCATTCGCCGAGGGGCCATCGAAGGGTCCGAACGCTGGTATTCGTATTCGCTCCCTCCGCGAAGGCATAGGATCGGGTCATGCGAGGATCGGCCTGCGTTACAGGTCCACCCGAACGGCTTTACCCGCACAGTATCGGCCGGACCGATGCCTGTTGGGGCGCCGACGCCACTCGCCGCCGTCGCTCCTGACCGCCCTGAGTCTGACCCACGCCGATACATCCGGCGCTCGCCATTGGCGGGTATGCGCGAGTTGAAACACGTAATGCTTGTATGGGGGCCTCGGTCGCGCATAGCATCTGTCAGGTTTTGACCTAAAGTCGACGAGTATCCCCCATGCCCGTTTCCGCACTCCGCCTATTTATCCTGTGCATCGTAATCGCGGTCTCTGCGCGCTGGGTCTTCGAGATACGCCCGCTGCTCGATGGGCGCTGGCAGGGGGATCTTCAGTACTGGTGGTTCAGCGGCCGTGCCTGGCTCGATGGCGTCTCGCCCTACACGCCAGAGTTCCTTGCGCGGGTGACCGAGAGCTTTCCCAGCTATCGCGATCCCTTGTTCTACCCGCCGACCGCATTGCCCATCTTTGCCCTCTTCCCGCTCGTTCCAATCGAGACGGCCGGGCTTGTGTTCTTTGTCTTCAACTTTGTGGCGCTCATCGTCGTCGCCGTGCTGCTTTGCGCAGATCGCGAGGGCCCGGATTGGCCGATGCCACTCGCGCTTGGCGTGATGCTTGGCTTTCTGGGGCTTCTTTTCATGCCTTTGGCCGATGTTGCGGCATTCGGATCCTTGCAGATGCCTCTGCTACTCGGCCTCATGGCATGGCTCCTCGGCGCGCAACGCGGCGTCTTCTGGTTGCAGGGCATCGGACTTGCCGTTCTGGCGCTCAAGCCCCCGCTCGCGCTCGCGCTCATGCTATGGGCTCTGCTCACCCCCCGCTTTCGGATTGGCGCACTGCTCGGCTGCACTATCGTGTTGGCGCTCTTCATCGCGGGCACCTGGGGGCACGACCCTTTCGAAATGATGCGTGACTGGATCCGCAACTGCGAAGCGTACCGGGCCATTTCCTACAACGATCCGCGCCATTCCGGTGGGTTCGGCGCGCTTGGCGGACTGTTTGGATTGAGCTTCGGGGCTTGGCAGCAGGTGGCCCTTATCCTGGTCCTGCCACTCTTCCTCGCGATGCGCCGCGTCGATGCGCCGGTGGAAGGGGCGATGCTGCTGATGGCCTGGTCGCTCTTTGTGACATCCGGACAGCGCGCAGATCTCACGCTGCTGGTGCCGGCCGTCATGCTGCTCGTGCGCCCCGGCGTCTCGCCCGCGCTGGAGCTACTGCTGCCTCGCCTCCTGCTCGGACTGGGGTTGATCCTCATTTCTCGCTCGATGCACCTGACCGAGATCGTGACGGGTACGGTCACGGGGCGATCGGGCATCGAGGAGGGCCTGATGCGTACTGCGGCGCTCGCCTTGATCATGGCGGCGGTGGCATGGCAGGCCACCGTCGCCGGTCGGGCGGGGAGCGGGGGCGTGCCGTCCCGCCGCCCGTCCCTCGCATCCTTCCTCAGACCACGCGATTGGGCGGCTCTTCGCCTGCGAAGAAGGCTTCGAGGTTCCGAAGCACCGTGAAGCCCATCGCCTCGCGGGTTTCGATGGTGGCGGAGCCGAGATGGGGCAGCAGGCATACGTTCCGCATCGTCGTGAGGGCTGCCGTGATCTGAGGCTCGCGCTCGAAGACGTCGAGCCCTGCGCCCCGGATGTGCCCTGCGTTCAGGGCATCGACCAGCGCCGCCTCGTCGATGATGTCGCCGCGGGCGGAATTGACGAGGATCGCGCCCTTCTTCATCGCCGACAGCCGCGCGGCATTGATCAGGTGGATGTTCTCGCCTCCGCCCGGGCAGTGGAGCGAGACGATATCCGCCGCTGCCAGCACCTCTTCGACCGTCCCGAGCTGCTCCGCCGGGACGCCAGGATCGCTCACGGGAAAGGCATCGTAGAAGACGACCTTCATGTCGAGGGCATGAAAGCAGCGTTTGGCCATCGCCTTGCCGATCCGGCCCATGCCGATGATGCCGAGCGTCTTGCCCTGCGGGCTCACGCCCATGAGCTGTGTGGGCCGCCAGCCGGTCCACTCGCCTGCCCTCAGCATCTGCTCGCCCTCGTAGGTGCGTCGGCACACATTGAGCAGAAGCGTGAGCGCGATGTCGGCCGTCGCGTCCGTCAGCACCCCGGGAGTGTTGGTGACCGTGAGACCCGCGGCCTTCGCCGCTTCGATATCGATGTTGTTGAAGCCGACGCCGAACTGGCCGAGCACCTTGGCGCGGCCGGGTGCTGCGAGAATGTCGGCGCTCACCTTGTCTGTCACGGTTGTGCACACGGCATCGTAGTCGTCGAGCGCAGCCTTCAGTGCATCGGCGCTCATGGCCTCGTCCGGCCCGTTGAGCGTGCAGTCGAAGGCCTCGCTCATGGCCGCTTCGACCCGCTCGGGCCATTTCCTTGTGCAGATGACGCGGGGCTTGGACATGCGTGTTCTCTCCCTCGTTCGGCGGCGCGTTCTGCGCCCTTTTGTCCCAGAGCGGCGATCTAGGGCGATTCACGCGAAAGCGGCAATCATCGGCGACGCCGATCCGCCTGCCGGAAAGGAGCGGGTGCGGTCATCGTATTAGTGGATGCGGGGCAACGGCCTTTCGGCGGCGGCGACGGCAGTCTGCCGGAGCCGCTATCGCTCAGGGCTTGAGCGTGCCCTCGTACTGCGTCTCATCGTCGGGGCGGAGCCCCGGTCCGGTGCTCGCCCCCGTGCTGGTCGTCGCGGCCACGCTGCGCCGCGTCTCGGACGGACGGATGCCGTGCTGGCGGAAATACGCCATTGCGAAATGCGAACTCGAAGAGAAGCCGGTCAGCATCGCCGCCTCGAGCGCGGAGAGGTTCGTATGCATCAGCAGCTCGCGCGCCCGCTCGAGCCGGATGGCGCGGTAGAACTGTGCCGGGCTCTTGCCGAGATGGCCCTGGAAGAGCCGTTCCATACGCCGGAGGTTGAGGCCAGCGGCATCGGCCAGCGTGCTCATGCGCAGCGGCGCTTCGATGTTCGCGCGCATCAGCGTGATCGCCTTCTGGAGCGGTGCGGGCAGCGTCTCGAGTCGCTCGAGCGCGCCCGGCCGCTGCTCGATCGCCGCGTTCCGGATGCGGTCCACCTGGAAATTGTTGCCTACCTCACGCGCGAGCTTGGGCCCGTGATCGACCCCGATCATGTGCAGCATCATATCCATCGAAGAGATCCCGCCCGAGCCCGTCCAGCGGTTGCGGTCGATCACGTAGAGGCCCGAGGAGCATTCGATATCCGGGAAAGCCTCCTCGAAGGCAGGCTGATACTCCCAGTGAACCGTGCAGCGAAAACCGTTGAGCAACCCGGCGCGCGCCAGAACGAAGGCGCCTGCCGACAGCGAGCCGATCACGACGCCGGCCCGGGCGGCACGGCGCAGGACACCGTGGAGACGTCCCTCGTTCTGCGCGCCGGCATAGAGCCCGGTCACCACAAGAAGCGCATCGAAAGACGGCCCTGCGCCACGCGCGTTGCCCGGCGTATAGGCGTCTGACAGCGTATCGAGCGAGATGTCGGAGGAGAGCGTGAGGTTCGAGGAGGCGCTCACGGGACCGCCATCCTCGCTTATGAGCCGCCAGCTATACGCCTCTCGCCCCAGCAGCCGGTTGGCGGAGCGTAGCGGCTCGATCGCGGCAGTGAGCGAGATCATCGAGAACTTGTCGACGATGATGAAGCCGAGGCGCCGACGCTCCGCTGGCGCCGGTGTGCCGGGCGCACCCGGCCCGTCGCTCTCTGGCAATCCCTTCATCGCTGACGCTCCTTTCGGACCGGCACGCTTCCCCCAAGCCGGACCGTTGCAGAGCATGAAGGTATCGCGCCGTGTTTGTCACCAAGCTTCGCGGCGCAGTGCCGTGCGGTCGTGCGGGTCAGTCGTCATGCGCCGGGGCCTGTGCGGCCTTTGCCTCCCAGGGCCGCGTGAGATCGCCGAGCGTCACCTCCAGCATCTCCGCCTCCGCAGCGAAGGCCACGTCGTCCGCGCAGGTCACGACAACCCGCCCCGCCCCGTCTTCGCCGGGCTCGAACGCAAGGGAGAGAAGCGCCACCACCTGCTCCGCCGCCTCCTCCGAGCTTCGCGCGAGACCCCGGGCCCGAACGGTCGTGACCCCTTCGATGGTCAGCGCGCTCCGTACCCGCTCGAAAGGCCGCTTCTGGAGCTCCGCCGCTTCCGCATCCTCCCACCGGAACCGGTTGACGAGGAGCACCAGTCGACGCTTTCGCCGCATCCAGACGATATCCGCTGCGCGCGCCACGGCGTCCTGAGCAAGGCTCGAGATCACGGCCAGATCCTCCGCCGTCTCGGCGCGCAGGCGCAGCGGCCGGTCGGTGATCGGGGCATCCTCGAAGCGCGCGTCCTCGCTCATACGTCCTCCTCCCGGATGCGGCAGATATCGACCCCGCACGCGCCGAGCTTCTCCTCCACGCGCTCATAGCCGCGGTCGAGATGGTAGACACGACTGAGCGTCGTGGTGCCCTCCGCCGCGAGGCCGGCAAGGATGAGGCCGACGGAGGCGCGCAGATCGGTCGCCATCACCGGCGCGCCCTTCAGCCGCTCCACCCCGTGGATGCGCGCGGTGCCGCCGGAGATGTCGATGCGTGCGCCCATGCGCAAGAGCTCGGGCACGTGCATGAAGCGGTTCTCGAAGATGTGCTCCTCGATCACGCTCTCACCTTCGGCGGTCACAAGCATGGCCATGACCTGCGCCTGCAGATCCGTGGGAAATCCCGGGAAGGGCTCGGTCGTCACATGGAGCGGCCTCACCGGCCCGTTCTCCCGCGCCACCTCCAGCCCGCCGGGGATCTCGCGGATCGTGATGCCGGCTTGCTCCAGCAGGTCGGCAAGTGCGGCGACGAGATTCCGTTCCCCGCCCACCAGGCGCACCCGCCCCCCCGCGATGGCGGGCGCGATCATGTAGGTGCCGAGCTCCACGCGGTCGGGCAGCACGCGATGCGTCGCGCCGTGCAGCGTCTCGACACCCTCGACGGCGATCGTGTCCGTGCCCGCGCCCTCGATCCGCGCGCCCATCGCAGTAAGGCAGGCAGCCAGATCGCTGATCTCCGGCTCCTTCGCCGCGTTGCGGATGACGGTATTGCCGCGGGCCAGGGTGGCGGCCATGAGGGCATTCTCGGTCGCTCCCACCGAGACCTTTGGGAACACGATCTCCGCGCCGGTCAATCCCCGTGGCGCCTCGGCGCGCACATAGCCACTTTCGAGCGTGATCTCCGCGCCGAGCGCCTCCATCGCCGCGAGATGCAGATCCACCGGCCGCGCGCCGATCGCGCAGCCTCCAGGCAGCGACACAGTGGCCCGTCCCAGCCGCGCGAGAAGCGGCCCCAGCACCAAGATCGAGGCGCGCATCTTGCGAACGATCTCATAATCGGCATGGGGCTCGCCCAGGTTCGCGGCTGAGATGGCAAGCACGCGGTCGTCCTGCAGCGAAGCGACCTCGGCCCCGAGCGAGCGCAGGAGGGCCGTCATCGTTCTGATGTCCGAGAGCCGCGGCGCGTTGGTAAGCGTCAGCGGCGCATCGGTCAGGAGGGCTGCTGGCATCAGCGTGAGGCAGGCGTTCTTCGCGCCGGAGATCGCGATCTCG
>JBCCDG010000068.1:0-22395 GCA_039030915.1 Pseudomonadota bacterium
ATGACCCGCACCGCACGAGAGATCTGCCTCGCCCTTGGCGGGCGATGGCACGGTGCCTACGGCACCGCGTGCTGTCCCGCCCACGACAACAGACGGACACCGGCACTGAGCCTTGCCGATGGCCGTGACGGCCGTTTGCTCGTGAAATGCCATGCGGGCTGCGACTTCCGGGGTTAGCGTCCGAGGAGGTGGTGGAATTTCCGTCCGCGGTGGCGGTGTAAGCGGGGTGGCCATCGAGGTGTACGGTCGGGGGTGGAGTTTGCCGCTTCAACCCGTCACCGAAGGGACCCACGATGACCAAGACCACCATGAGCCTCACCGAGCTGCTTGAGAAGCACGACGAGGGTGATTTTCTCCGCGCCGTCGCCGAGGCGGTGCTGCAGCTGATCATGGAGACCGACGTCGAGGGCGTCATCGGCGCCGGGCGTCACGAGCGCGCCGAGGAACGCACGACCTATCGCAACGGCTACCGCGACCGTGCGCTCGATACCCGGCTCGGGACGCTGAACCTGCGGGTGCCGAAGCTAAGGCAGGGCTCGTATTTCCCGGGCTTCCTCGAGCCGCATCGGACCTCGGAGAAGGCGCTCGTCGCGGTGATCCAGGAGGCCTGGATCGGCGGCGTCTCGACCCGACGGGTGGACGAGCTCGTTCAGGCCATGGGGCTCTCCGGCATCTCCAAGAGCACCGTGTCGAAGCTGTGCAAGGACATCGATGAGAGGGTCGGCGAGTTCCTCAACCGCCCGCTCACCGGGGACTGGCCCTATGTCTGGCTCGACGCGACCTACCTGAAGGTGCGCCAGGGCGGGCGTATCGTCAGCGTGGCGGCGATAATTGCCGTGGCGGTCAACACCGACGGGCGCCGGGAGATCATCGGGCTCGGCACCGGCCCCTCGGAGGCGGAAACGTTCTGGACGGAGTTCCTGAGGGGTCTCAAGGCCCGCGGGCTCGCTGGTGTGAAACTGGTGATCTCCGATGCCCACACCGGCCTCAAGGCCGCGATAGGCCGCGTCTTCGAGGCGACATGGCAGCGCTGCCGCGTGCACTGGATGAGGAACGCGCTTGCCCACGTGCCCCGTGGCCAGCACACCGTTGTCGCGGCGGCCATCCGCCAGGCCTTCAGCCAGCCAGACCGCGAGCAGGCCGGCGCCACCTGGCGCCATGTCGCCGACCAGGTCCGGGGGCGCTGGCCGAAGCTCGCGGCGTTGATGGATGACAGCGAGCACGACGTCCTCGCCTACATGGTGTTCCCGGCCCAGCACCGCACGAAGCTGCACTCGACGAACCCGATCGAGCGCCTGAACAAGGAGGTGAAGCGCCGCGCCGATGTCGTTGGGATCTTCCCCAACGAAGCCTCGATCAAGAGGCTCATCGGTGCCGTGCTCTTTGAGCAAAACGACGAGTGGGCCACCCAGCACCGCTACATGCAGGTCGAAGCCTTCTCGAAGATCGATACCGCTGAGCCTGACCCAATTCTCAGCATAACCACGGAAGCCGCCTGATCATGCCCTCAGGCCATCTCGCAATTTCCACCACCTTGACGGACGTGACCACTTCCGGGACATCATGGAAGCGCTGCGCGACCGCGGTCTCGCTCCTCCGCTCGAGCGGAGATCGTGGTCGCCGACGCCCGCCAGAAGGCCCTCGTACCTCGCTGACGATGCCCTCGCTGACCCGGCAACGACGCCAGCGCATCGCGAAACCGCCATACGGCTCTGGGATGCGTGTTTGCCGCTCGACGACACACTGGCGGCCGACTACCTCGAAAGCCGTTCCATCGCGCTTCCGCGCGCAAACACTTTGCGCTTCAGTCCATCCTGCTGGCACGGGCCGCATGCCTCCTCCTATCCGGCACTCGTCGGGCGCGTGGATCGGGTCGGAGACGCGCGCCCGGTCGGCATCCACCGAACCTATCTCTCGCTTCGCGCGACGAAGATCGCGCACGACCCCGCGCGGCTCGCGCTCGGGCCAATCCGGGGCGGGGCCGTGCGCCTCGTCGAGGGGCAGGGGGCACTGCTCATCGCCGAAGGGATCGAGTCAGCCCTCTCCGCTGCCGTCTTCGCTGCACCGCCTGGCGCCTCCATCTGGGCGGCCCTGACAGCTTCGGGCCTGGCGGGCCTCATTCTGCCAGCTGCTGGCGGCGACCTCATCATCGCACCCGACAACGACGCAGTGGGTCTCGCCGCTGCCACCGCGCTCGAGGATCGGGCGAGGGCGGCGGGCTGGACCGTCAGCCGCCGAGCGCCGCGGGCGGGCTATGGCGACTGGAACGACATGGCACGCTCGGTCGGCCTCTGCGCAGGGGCAGGGCAGGGCGGAGCCTGAGAGGAAAGCCGGGTCGGGTCCGGGCGCCCCCGGACGGGGGGCGGCAAAGAAAAGGACCTTCCCATGACCGACCAATCCACCGAGACCGCGCCGACCGGTGCCGCCGTCGAGATCACGCTCGACCGGCTCATGCTCTCTCCGCTCAATCCGCGCCGGGGCGATGAAAACGCCGGCATCGACGCCCTGGCGGCGAGCCTGCGCACATGCGGTCTCCTGCATAACCTCGCTGGGATCCGCCAGCGCGATGGAAAGGTCGCCATCGTCGCCGGCGGCCGCCGGCTGCGCGCCCTGCAGCGCATCGCCGAGGAAGACGCCGTGGACCCCGCCACCGTGCGGGTCCCCGTCGTCCTCGCCGCGGACCAGGCCGAGGCGCTCCGCTGGGCGGGCGCCGAGAACCTCGTCCGCCGGCCGCTCCACGCGGCAGAGGAGATCCACGCCTTCGCGCAGATGGCCGAGGCCGGCGCCGCGACGGAGACCATCGCCAGCGCCTTCGGCACGACGGTGCGGCATGTGAGGGGCCGCCTTCGGCTCGCGGGTCTGCCGGAGCCGATCCTCGCGGCGCTCGCGGAGGACCGGATCACCCTCGATGTGGCCGCCGCCTACACGGTCACGGAGGATCCGGCGCGGGCGCTTGCTGTCTTCGAGGAGATCGATGGCACCTGTCTCGGCAGCTACCCGCGCGAGATCCGGGCCCGGCTCACCAGCGAGGCCTGCCGTCATGATGACAAGCTCGCAGCCTTCGTCGGCCGTGATGTCTACGAGGCGGCCGGCGGTGCCGTGCGCGAGGACCTCTTCGGCGAAGAGGTGTATTTCGAGGACGGGGCGCTGGTCGCGCGCTTGGCGGAAGTGAAGCTGGCTGAAGCGGCGAACGCGATGGAGGCCGAGGGGTGGGTCTGGGCAAGCCATGGGCTCACCCCCTTCGACTACGAGGCGATCGCCGGGCGTGTCTATCCCGACACCCCGGTGATCCCGGAGGAGGACGCCGCCCGCTACGAAGCGCTCGCGGAGGCGATCGAGAGCGGGACCGCGAGCAGCGAGGAGGAGACCGAGTTCGAAGCTCTGCAGGCGGCCTGCGACGTGGAAATCTACACGGATGCCCAAAGGGCGGTGTCGGGCGTTCACCTGACCGTCGGGTACCGCGGCGAGCTCGACCTGTCCCGCGGCATCGTCCGCGAGGAGGAGCTCGACGCCGCCATCGAGGCGGGGCTCGTCCCAAGGGTCAAGAAGCGCCGGTCGCCAACCTCCGAGGGGGCAGGGGAGAAGGCGCTCTACTCGGGCGCGCTGGCGGCGGACCTCGCCGTCGTGCGGACGGCCGCCTTGCAGGCGGCGCTTCTCGCCAAGCCGGCCCTCGCGCTCGATCTCCTCACCTTCGTGCTGACCGAGCGCCTTGGCGTCGGGACCGACCCCGTGGGCCTGTCGACCGATCCGCCGAAGAACGCCCTCGAGGAGGATCCCGGGCTCGTCCTGCCCGAGGCCCTGGTCGGCGACGAGGCGCTCCACGCGCCGCTTCGAGGAGTCGAGGCGGCGGCGGCCTTCGCGGCCTGCCGCGAGCGGCCGAAGAGGCAGAAGAACGCAATGCTGACCGCGGCGATCGCCCGTCTTGTCGGGACGAAGCTCGCGCTCGGAGAGACGAATCCGATGGCGGAACACCTCGCCGCCGAGGCCGGGCTCGATGTCCGGGCGGTCTGGACACCGACGGAGGCGTTCTTCTCGCGCCTGCCGAAGGCGCGGCTCCTCGAGATCTACGACGCGGTCATGCAGAAGCCCTCCGGCCGGACCCAGCTGGAGAAGCAGAAGAAGGGCGACGTTGCCCGCTGGCTGCATCTGATCTTCACGGAGGATGCGAAGGGGCCGACCCTGACGGCCGAGCAGCGCCAGCGCATGCGCGCCTGGCTGCCCGAGGGCATGGCGCCGATGCCCTCAGAGCCCGGCGAGCCCGAGATCACTCCCACAGACAACACGGCCGAAGAGGCCACCGGTGGCGAGCACGACGCCGAACCCGTCGTTGCGGCAGCCGAGTGAGTCCCAAGCGGGCGCCGAGGAAGCGGCGCCCGCTCCATCTGGATGGGGAGATCACCATGACTGACACAGGCAACCGAGGAACACCGAGGCGCTACCGCATCGCCCCGGTCGCCCGAGCCGAGATCGTCGCGCTCTACGGTGCGCGCTTCGCGGCGAGCCTCCTTGTCGAGGATCGCTTTCATCGCGCAGGCCGCTTCTACCGGCCTCTCGACGAGGAACCGGGGCAGGGCCGCACACTCTTCGACGACGAGATCGAGGAGGACCGGACGCTGGTCTGAGGACCGTGCGTCGCCGTCCTTTCCACGAAGTCGACGTTCGGCATCAGCCGAGATCCTGAGAGGAAAGCTCTGGGCGGGGCAGGGGCGAACGATCCCGTTCGCTTCAGAGAAAGGACCAGCCCGATGCCCCGCCCGATCCGCACCGCCGTACCCGCGGCGAACCCCCGCCGCGATCTCGCTCAGGAGATCACCGACCAGATCGTCGCCAGGCTCGAGGAGGGCGGCGAGCTCCCGTGGCGCCAGCCCTGGAAGACCACGAAGATCGGCCTGCCGCTCCGCCACGAGGGCACCGCCTATCGCGGCATAAACGTCTTCCTCCTCGCCCTCAGCGCGATGGCGCATGGCTACGGTTCGGCCCATTGGATGACTTACCGACAGGCTGCGGAGCTCGGCGGGCAGGTGCGCAAGGGCGAGCGCGCGACGACGGTCGTCTTCTACGGAACCGCGCGCGACAGGCGCGCCAAGGATGCGGGAGAGTGCGCGTCCGATGGCGACGGCGACGAGCGCCACTACCGCTTCCTCAAATCCTTTGCCGTCTTCAACGCCTGCCAGATCGACGGGCTTCCCGATCGTTATCGCCCTGACCCGGCCGCGCTCGACGGCGGCGCGCGCCGGCCCGAGCCCGGCGACCCGCTGTTCGCGCTCGCCGAGGCGATGACCACGGGGCTCGGCGTCGGCTATGCCGAGGGCGGCGAACGCGCCTGCTATAGCCCTGGCGAGGACAGGATCTCGATGCCGGCCATCGAGCGCTTCGAGAGCGTCGAAACCTATCTCGCGACGCGCTTCCACGAGCACGCCCATGCGACCGAGGTGCCGGCCCGCCTCGGCATTGATTACGGTGCGAAGATCTTCGGCAACGAAGCCTATGCCAAGGGCGAGCTCTATGCGGAGCTGACCTCGGCCCTTCTCGGCGCCCATCTCGGCTTCGCGCCCGGCCATATCGACGACCATGCCGCCTACGTGCAGTCCTGGCTGAAGGTGCTGCGCGGCGACAAGCGGTTCATTCTGAAGGCCGCGGCGGATGCGCAGCGCGGCGTCGACTACCTGCTCGAGGCAGTGGAACAGGGGCAAGGCAGGATCTCCGCTAACGAGGGAGCTTACGGCCGGGCCGACCTGTCGGACGTCGCCTGAGCTCTCCAAGTGTCGCGGTCCGCAGCGTCTCAGAGGTCGATGAGCCGCTCCACGACTGGCGTCGATTGCACGATCGATGAGTTGGTCGCGCCGAACGGCACGATCCGGTCGATGACGGCCTCCATCTCGGCGACGTCGCGCACATGGGCGCGGGCGACGAAGCAGTCGTCGCCCGAGACGCGATCGCAGGTCACGATCTGCGGTGTCGCACGGATCGCCTCGATCATCCGTGCCATCTCGCCCGGCAGCGGCCGCGCGCGGATGAGAACCGTCAGGCCGCAGCCGAGGCGTGCAGGATCGATCCGCGCGCCATACCCTGTGATGACGCCCCTGTCCTCGAGCCGCCGCACCCGGTCGGCGACGCTCGGCGCCGAGAGCCCCACGCGCCGGGCGAGCTCGGCCCGAGGGATGCGGGCATCGGCCCAAAGCTCGCGCAGGATCGCTACGTCGATCCTATCGAGGCCACTCTCGCCAGATCGAAGGTCACGTACCAGTTTCGCCTTCGGAAAAGCCTCAGATTCCCTTGAAGACATATCCATGCTCCATATACCGCGCCACCATCGCCTTTCATCATACCTGCATGAGAGAGCCGCGCCAGCCACACCCCACGACCCTTAGCTCAGAAGGCCTCATGACCCGGGTGGCCGAGGGCGTGCCGCCGCATGCCTGGTTCGCGGTCTCGGCCGTCTTCCACTATCTCGGGCCAGCCTTCGCGGTGCTGCTCTTCCCGGTCATCGGTGTGCTGGGCGTCGCCTGGTTTCGGATCGCCTCGGCCGCCCTCGTCTTCGCGCCAATCACGCGGCCCTGGCGCACCTTCCGCAACGCAACACGCAGCGAGCGGCTTCTGCTCCTCGCCCTCGGCGGCTGCCTCGCAGTGATGAACAGCGCCTTCTACCTCGCGCTCGACCGGCTGCCGATCGCGCTCGTCGCGGCCATCGAGTTCGTCGGCACCATCGGGATAGCACTCTGGGGGCTGCGCACAGGGCGCAACTATCTCGCCTTCCTGCTCGCCATCGCAGGGGTGATCCTCCTCATCGACATTCCCTCCCTCTTCGCAGCTGGCGGGCCTGCCCTCACCTCCGATCTTCTCGGTCTCTTCTGGGCGGTGCTGAACGGCGCGCTCTTCGTCCTCTACATCGTGCTCGGGCATCGCATCTCGGAGGGCGGCGCCTCGGGCGGCGTGGAGCGTCTCGGCGCGGCGATGACGGCGGCCTTCCTGTTCGTCATGCCGATCGGATTCCTGCAGGCGCTCGACGCCTTCGGCGCGCCGCTTCTCGTTCTCGCCGGGATCGGGGTCGGCATCTGCTCCTCTGTCATCCCTTACGTCTGCGACCAGCTCGCGATGTCGCGGCTGCCGCGCGCGAGCTTCGCGTTCCTGCTCGCCCTCCTGCCGGCGACGGCGACGGCTATCGGCGTCATCGTCCTCCGCCAGATCCCGAGCGTCGTGGACGTGCTCGGCGTGGCCCTGGTCATGATCGGCGTCGCGGTCCACCGGCCGGCAAGGGTCTGAGCGCAGCGCACCGCGACGAGCTTCAGTCGAAAGGGTCGGGCTGGACATGCTCTCCCATCCCCTGGCGTCCGATCGCCCATCACCCCGGCTCTCGTCTCGACCTGCGGGGACGCGAAGACCGGCCGCAACCGCGCTCCCGAAGAAATCTCCCCTGTCGGCTCCGCCGCCATTCCGCGCGGAGCAGATTTCTCCGGGCCCGCGGTCCTCCGCGTTGCTCCGGCCGCTCGGCTTCGCCGGCGGTGCTGGCCGGCCCCCCGGTCCCCGTCGCGGTCCGACATCGCCGGGGCGACAGGCGCCCTGGCCGGATCAGAGGAGACCAGACCATGCCCGTCATCGGAACCTTCGAGAAGCTCGACGACGAGAGCTACACCGGCACGCTCAACACCCTCACCGTCGAGGCCGCCGCCCGGATCATGCCGGTCGAGGACAAGCGCTCGGACAAGAGCCCCGACTACCGCGTCTACGTGCGCCGGGCCGAGATCGGCGCCGGCTGGCGGCGCACGGCGCAGGAGAGCGGGCGCGCCTACATCTCGATCTCGCTCGCGGCCCCAGAGTTCGGTTCCACCCCGATCTACGCCTCGCTCGTCCAGGTGGATGCGCCCGAGGGCGAGGCCGATCCGGCGATCCCGCGCGGCCGGCAGCACCAGCTGATCTGGAACCCCCAGAACGGCGGCTGAGCGTCCGGGCAGGCCGGTGCCGCTCCCGGCGGCGCTGGCCACCGATCCGCGACAGGCTCCTGGACGCCCTGAGAGGCTCCAGGAGCCGCTGTGCGCGTCGTAGGCGCCCACGAACGGCGTGAAGGCCCTCGGCCTTAGGAGGCGCCCCTGCGCCCTCTTCGAGCGCCTTGAGCGCTCTTCACGGGCGAGTGGCCATCGCTACGCGTTCCCTAGTAACACCTCCGCTGTCGGAGACAGCCCGGCCAGCGCCATCGAGGCGCCGGCCGGGCTCGCGCAGTCGCGCGGCGTTGCACCCAGAGACCCGCCGCCGGCGGCCGGAGCGGGGGCCTCCGCGCCGACGAGTGCGGCCACCCTGCGCTCCACGACGGCGGGGAGGGCAGGGGAGGGCTCTCGACCGCGGCCCTCTGGCTCCGGCGTTGCGCAGCCGGCCTCCCCGCCGTCGCTCCGCTCCGGACGTCCGCCCGCGATCGGCGCTCCGGCCCCTCGCTCCGGGTCGCCAGCGGCTACCTGAAAACCCGCACACACGAGGCGGAAGCCTATCCTCCGGATTGGCTCCAAGAGGGCACGGCCTCAAGGATCGGAAAATCTTCGCTGCCGCCGCGCCCGCGGCCCGCGGAGCGCCGATCGGCAGCCGCCGCGCAAGCGTCGCCATCGCGCATGGAAGATTTTCCGCCCGGCTCCGCCGGCGCGTGCCGCGTCCTTGACCCCGCACCCTTTTGAAGACCGGCCCCGGACAGTCTCCCGCGCCCGTGCCTGCGGGGGGTCCCACCCCGACTCCGGAGGAGCCAGATCATGACCATCGCCATCGCCGACCGCAGCCTTGCCGAGCCTGCCATCTCCGAGATCGCCATCGCGCCCGTCACAGGCCTCGGCCATCTCGAAGACGACCGTCGCCACTACGACCCGCTCGATGACGATCGGGATGCTCTCTGGGACGACGTGGCACTCGCCGAGCCCGACCCGGACGACGTCGAGCCGCTGATCGATCCCGATCCCGCGCATCTCGCCTGGCTGCCCTTCTGACGGAGCAGCGCCGGGCGGCGCCGACCGTGCGCCGTCCTTCCCCTCATCCCCAGGAGACAGACCCATGACCCTTTCGACCTACGACACTATCACCCTCTTCGGCCTCACCGAGATCGGCGCCGAGCCCGCAATCGCCGATGACGACGCCCTCTCGGCCTTCGGCCGGGAGCTCGCGACCCTCATGACCGACGGGCTTGCCGATCTCGGGCTCGGCGCGCTCGCTAAGCGGCTCGGCGCGCAGCTCGTGTCCCTCGTCCATCGCGAGATCGGCCGGCTCGAGCGCGACGCCGACACGGGTGCCGATGCCATCGCCCGGCTCGCCCGTGAGCAGGACGGCTCCGAGGTCGCCGATGTCGAGCTGCAGGCCGCCATGGCGGAGCAGCACCGGCGGGATGAGGTCATCGCTGCCCTTGGGATAATCCGCGAGGCGTCAGCCGAGGCTTACTCAGCGACCACCGGCGAGACCTGGCAGCCACGCTCGGGCTCCCGCACAGGACCGCGTGTGACCGCGGCCCAGATCGACGCGCGCGAAATGGCGGCCGCCCGGCGGCGCGCGCGTGAGGCGGCGCTCAATCCGACAGGCCCGCGCATCGCCGTCACCGGCGACACCGGTGCCAGCGATCCGTCGCTGATCTTCGACACGCTCGACCGGATCAGGGATCGCCACCCCGACATGGTCCTCGTGACCAAGGGCGCTCGCGGCGCCGAGGCGATCGCCAGCCGCTGGGCCGCGACCCGGCAGCTCCCGCAAATCTCGGTCGCCCCGGACTGGTCGGGCGCGCGCCGGGCGGCCCCCTTCAAGGCGAACGACGAGATCATCGCGATGAAGCCCATCGGCGTCGTCGTCTTCGGCGGCAACGGCGTCGCGCTGAACCTGGCGCAGAAGGCCGAGCGCGCGCGTATCAAGGTCTGGCACATTCAGCTGCAGAAAGCGGCCGCAGCCTGACACTCTTCGGTCGATGAATGATCGTAGCCCGGTGCCCCCCGGCGCCGGGCTTCCTCCACCGTGCCTCGCCGCGCGCCGTCAATCCGCGCTCTCCCGACCGGTGCACACGATGCCGAGGCGCCGCCGTCGAGACGGCGCCTCGGCAGGCGCTGACGCGCCATGATGTCGCCTTCGGCATCCCTGCACCTTCAGCCTGTGGATGCCGTTGAGGCCCGTCCCGAAGCCCGACGAGGGGTAGCGTCTCAAGCTGTAGTCGACATGGGCGGATCGGCGCTCACCGCGCCGACCGGGCTGGCAGTCGCTGGCGCGACCCGAGCCCGTCCCGGTCTCGGCTCTTCGGGTGCTCATCCCTTCCGCTCCCCGCGGGGCCTGAAAGCGCGCAATGCCTCGGGTAGCACTTGGTGACTGCCGGGTATCACTCCCAAGCGCGATCCATCGCGCATGCCGCTGGGCCGCTCTCATGGGGCAGTCCTCGCCGGCCAAGGCGTCGCGCAGCGGTCCACGACTCCGATTCGTGCCGGAGCCCCTTCCGAGAGCGATCTCGTCGTCCTGTTCCCGTCCTCTGCGAGGCCGGGTCCCCTCAGGATTTGGGCACACACTCTGCCCATTGCTGCGCAACAGGCGACGGTTCGTGATTTTCGCACAAATCACAAAGGGATAGGGATGCGTGGACCCGTGATTTGAACTGGCAGCGGGGGGCATTTGTCTGTCACAGACGGCTTCTGGCATCGAGACTGTGGCCTACAATGCTGCCAGGGGGCAGCGTTGGCCTCTTGGACGTCGCTATGCGCTGCCACCGGGCAGTTTGGTGCTGCCCCCTGGCATCTCCCGGCTGCCCCGTGGCATTCGGCGATGCGCTGCGTCTTATCTTCTTGATAACGCATGCGTTTCTCTGGGGTCGGCAGAGAAGTGAATTGGGCGCCTTAGGACAAAACGTCGCAGGCTGAAACAAACCTCACGCGCAGGTTGCAGCGAATTCAACCTGTTAACAACGCTTTGCCGCGAGACCATGGGCTATTTTGCGCGTCGAGGCAGCAGATTTCGTGAATTGGCCGAACACGTTACCGGCGGCATCATTCCTGCACTGCCCACCACCCATGCAATGAGGTTTTGATCGAGGAACAACCCCCATGACACAGTCGAAAGCCCCCGGTTCGGTTGTCGTCGGTGCGCGTATTCCCCATGAAGCCCGTGAAGCGTTTTGTCGACTCTACGGTCAGAACGGACCGTCGAAAGGCCTCTCCTCCGTGATCGATCTGGTGCTCGCCTCCGGGTGCCGCGATCTCGATGAACTCGCCGGGCGGCTCAGCCTGGCCCCCCCGCAGCGCTGTGAAGATGGCGAGACCAAAAGCCGGTTGCGGCTCGTGGTCTCCGATGCGGGCGACCGCAACGTCGATCCCCCCGAGGACGACTGACGGAGCGTCCGGCGCCCGCGGCTTGGCCACGGCGATCGGGCCCGACCCGACGACATCGAGATCTGAAACAGCCTCGGCGCACTGCTCCGGGGCGACGGGAAAGGATTGCCAGAATGACAGACCACCCCGATTGCGGTGCGCCAGAATGCGCCAAGGACGACAGTATCCGGATCACCCTCCGCGTCGATCGCGCGGTCTTCGCGGCGCTGCCGCAGGGCCGCACCAACACCGAAACTGCGCGCTCCGCACTCATCCGCGCGGCGACAGAAGGCGGGCGGATGGCCGAGGCCGAGCGTCGGCTTGGCGAGCTCTGCGCCACGGTCGAGGCGCTGGATGGCGCTCTCGTCGAGACCCGACAGATGTCGGGCGCGGCACTCGACGAAGCCCGCGCGCTCCACGGAACCATCGCCGCGGCGCTCGAGACAGTCTGCACCGGTGTCCACCTTCTCGCCCGCGAAGTCGCCATCCTCAGGGGAGAGAGCGCCGGTCTTCTGCACGGTCTCGGCGAGCGGATCGACCTCACTTCCGAGGCGGCCAAGGGCGCGATGACCGGCGCTCGCGCGCAGAGCGAGCGCGTCGCCGAGGAGGGTCTGGAGGCCGTTTTGACGATGGCACGGCGTCTCTCGCGGGGCACCGTGGTCGAGCGTCGTGGCGATCTCCCCGCGCCGCTGAACGGTTCCTCGGGACGCCGCGAAGGCGGCTTCGAGCCCCGCGAACGGGCGGGCTGAGGCGATGGATGGGCGGCGCCAGCGACGCTTCGAGTTCACCGATCCCTTCTCGCGGGGCCTCGATCTCCTGCGCCTGCAGGCGCTCGTGCAGGGCCGGAGCGCCGCCCTTCTCTCGGGCCTCGTCTTCGTGCTCTGCGCCGTCGGCGTCGTCGGCACGCTCGCGCTGACAACGCCCAACCAGACCCTGCTCGGGGCAGCCCGATGGTATGTCGCTTGGGCCTGGCACGATGTGATCGAGGGCGAACCCTTCGCCCTCGAGCTCACCACGCAGCGCGGTCCGAGCATCTGGACGACCGACCGGATCCGCGCCGATCCCTGGCATATCGAGAAGGGCACGCTGGTGCTCAACCGCATGCTGATGGCCTCGGGCATCGCGCTCGGGCTCAGCACGCCGCTCGCGATCCTGATCTTCGCGGGCGCCTACTGGCAGGGCCGGCGGGCGACGGCGGACCGTCTTGCGCGCGGCCGCGAGGTCGTCGAGGCCGCCGCGCTGGCGCGGCTCGTGCGCCGCCGCGGCGCCCCCTCGGGCTTTCGGATCGGGCCCGTGCCGGTCCCGGAGACCGCGCTCAACCGCAACATCTTGTTCCTTGGCACGACCCAGACCGGCAAATCGCTCTCGCTCCGTCGCTGGCTCGCGGAGATCGAGCGGCGCGGCGAGATGGCCATCGTCTTCGACAAGGTCGGCGACTTCACCGAGGCGTTCTACGACCGGGAGCGCGGCGACGTGCTGCTCAATCCGCTCGACCGGCGCTGCCCGCCCTGGTCGCCCTGGGCCGAGATCCGCGACGGCTCGGAAGCGATGCGGATCGCCCGCTCGCTCATCCCGAGTGTCCAGGGCGAGAACAACTTCTTCCACGCCGCCGCCCAGGATCTCTTCGCTGCCCTCCTCACCCGCGTCGGCCGGATGCCCGACCGCTCGCTCGAGAAGCTGCTTCTGATCGCACTCACGCTCAGCCGAAAACAAAAAGCGGAGCTCCTGAAGGGGAGTTCGGCGGCGAAGCATTTCGAGGGGGAGCATCGCTCGGGGCACGATGTCGACGCCACCATGGCCGTTTTCACCCAGGCCCTGCGGTTTCTGCCGCGGGGGTCCGGCGGCACGACCGACTTCTCGATCCGGGACTTCATCGCGACGACCACGGCGGGGCTCGACAGCGAGACTGGAAGGTCCCGCCCGCGCATGAAAGAACGCCCACCCTGGCTCTTCATCGCCTCCAACCAGCGCCAACTGCCGGCGCTCCGGCCGCTGCTCTCGGTGCTGCTCGATGCCGTCGCCGACACCATTCTGAGCCTTCCGCCGAACCGGGCGCGGCGCATCTGGCTCGTGCTCGACGAGGTCCAGTCTCTCCAGAAGCTGCCCTCGCTACCGCCGCTTCTCACCGAATGCGCGAAGTATGGCGCTTGCGTCTGTGTGGGCTTGCAGAACATGGGGCAGCTCCGCGCTGCCTATGGGCGGGACACCGCCGAGACCGTGCTCTCGCTCTTCAACACGAAAGCCTTCTTCCGCATGCCGGAGCCTGAGACGGCCGCTTGGGTCGAGCGCTCGATCGGCAACGCGGTCATCGAGCACGTCCATGAGGGCATGCGCTACGCGACCTCCTCGACCATGGACGGCGCGCAGATCTCGATGTCGCGCACCACCGAGCCGATCGTCATGGCCGGCGACATCATGCGCCAGCCGGATCTCCATCTCTATCTCATGCTTCCCGGCGACTGGCCGGTCGGGCGCATCCAGCTCGCCTTCGACAAGCGCCGCGACGCGCCGCCGGCACGCTCTCCGGCGCTTCTGCGTCGGCCCGAAGAGGAGACGATCTATCATGCGCTCGAAGCCGCCGGCTGGTCGCCGGTGGCCGCTGCGGCGGAAGCGGAGGACCCCGCGACGCTCTCCGTTGTCGCGCGCGCGACCGCCGGACCGATGGACCGCGACGATGCGGAAGGCGCCCCCGAGGATCCGAGATTTGGAACAGGCCGGATGGCCGACGGCGGCGACTTCGGCGGTGAGAGGTACGAGAAGAAGGGGGCGCCCGGCGCACATGGCGCGACCGGGAGCGCCACAGAAGGGAGGCACCCGAACCGCTCTGAACGGCCAATCCGGCGCATGAAAGAGGAGCGGGAAGCGGGGCAGGGCGCTGGAGTGGAGAGCCCCTCAGACGTCGCCGGGCGTGGCGGAGAACCCGCTCTGGCTGAAGACCAGGGGCGTCCCGGTGGCACGATCGACGATGACTTCCTGGCGCCGACCGCGGCGCCGAGACGGTCGGATCCGGCGAACGGCCCGGCGTCCGATGACGCGCCTCTCCTGCCCTTCGCGCGCGATGACGTGGCGCCCAAGGTGCGGCCGCAGCGTCCGGCGGACAGCAACTGATGCTCTCGATCGGCACCGTCGCGGCACCCGGGCAGGCGGCGCGCTACTTCGACAAGGACGACTACTACACGCGCGATGCGGAGAGCCCGAGTGGCTGGCTCGGGGCCGGGGCCGACCGCCTCGGCCTCTCCGGCCCGGTCGACAAGGTGGCCTTCGAGGCCGTCCTCGAGGGCCGCGTGCCTGGCACCGAACAGCGTCTCGGTGTCGAGAAGGACGGCGTCTGGAAGCATCAGCCCGGCTGGGACCTCACCTTCTCCGCCCCGAAATCCGTCTCGATCCTCGCCGAGGTGATCGGCGACCGGCGACTCGTCGCAGCGCATGACGCGGCTGTCGCCGCGGCGATCGCGAAGATCGAGCGCGAGCTCGCGACGGCCCGCTACAATTCGAAGGAGGGCCTCCGCTACGACCCGACCGGCAATCTCGTCGTCGCGAGCTTCCGGCACGATCTGAGCCGCAACCAGGATCCCCAGCTTCACACCCATGCGGTCGTGATCAACATGACCGAGACAGAGCGCGGCTGGCGCAGCCTCGTGTCGCGCCCGCTTTTCCTCAACTCGAAGGCGATCGGCATCGCCTACCAGCAGGAACTCGCGATGGCGGTCCGGCGCCTCGGCTACGACACCGTCCAGGGCCGCAACGGCACCTTCGAAATCCGCGGCGTGAGCGAGACGACGCTTCGCGAGTTCTCCTCCCGGCGCGTCCAGATCGAGGAGAAGCTCCGCCAATTCGGCGTCGATCCGACGACCGCCACGCCGGAGGTTGCGACGCGCGCCACCCTCGCGACGCGGGCCAAGAAGTCGGCGATCTCGCGCGAGGAGGCGGTGGCGATCTGGGATCGCGCGCTCGACGAGAATGCCCGGCAGGACCTCGAAACGCTTAAGTCAGAAGCGGAAGCAAGGGCGGCGATGACGCCCGAGGGCGTCACCGAGGATGCCGAGCGGCGCGCTGCGGACCGGGTTCTCGCGACGGCCGTCGAGACCCTTTCGGAACGCGATGCCGCCTTTTCGACCGAGCGCCTGATGGCGACCGCGAACGCGCTCGCCGTCGGGCGCACACGCGAGCCGTTCCTCCGCGCCGCGCTCGGTCGGGCGTTTGCGAAGGGGAGCCTCGTCGGCCGGCAGGTCCGCGAGGCCGATGCGAAGGCCCGAGCCGATGTCGAACGCGCAGGCGTCGCGACCGCGCGTGCCCAGGCTGCCGAGCGGCGCCTTATTGACCGCGAGCATGCCGGGCGGACCGCCAAGACGCGGGTTTCGGGACCGCGGCATGCGAAGGAGATCCTGCGGGCCGCAGAGGCGAAGAGCGTGGCGGCGGGACATGCCTGGACCGACGATCAGCGCCGCGCGACACTCGGGCTTCTGGGCTCACGGCACCGCGTCCATGCCGTCCAGGGGCTCGCGGGCACCGCCAAGACGACGACCGTGCTCGCGACCTACGCGGCGGCCGCAGAGCGCAGCGGGCGAAGGATCGTCGCCCTCGCGCCCACGGCGAGCGCCGCCGAAACGCTCGGATCGGCGCTCGGGAAGCCGGGCCTCACCGTCGCGCGGCATCTCGCGTCCGTCCGCGTCGAGAGGGCAGGGGGAAGCCGCGGGCTCACCCGACCGCTCGATGTCTGGGTGGTGGACGAGGCCTCGATGCTGGCCACGCGCGACCTCGATCGGCTCCTGAAGGCGGCTGAGGCGCAGGGCGCAAGGCTCGTCCTCGTCGGCGATGCGCATCAGCTCGGCTCGGTCGGGGCCGGGCGCGGCTTCGACCAGCTGCAGCGCGCCGGCATGGTCACGGAGCGCCTCGAGGAGATCGTCCGGCAGTCGAAACCGGCGATGAAAGGCGCCGTTGAGGCGAGCCTGAAGGCAGAGGCGAAGACGGCGCTCGCCATGCTCGAAGCCGCGGGCGGCACGGTTGTGGAGGCATCGACTGCGGAAGAGCGGGTCGCAGCGCTGGCCCAAAGTTGGCTCGCGCTGTCGCCGGCCGAACGCGAGAACACCATCGTCATCGATCCGAGCCGCGCGGGCCGCGAGGCCGTTAACCAGGCGATCCGGGACGGGCTCGTGCGTGAAGGAACGCTCGGCGGCGACGCGCTCGAGGGCGTGCGGCTCGAAAAGGAGAGCCTCACCCTTGCCGAGGCACGCCAGGCGCAGAACTACGCGAAGGGCGACCTCGTGGTGCTCCGCCGCGACCTTCGCTTCGGCAAAGAAACCTGGCGAAAGGGGGCCTATGCCACGATCCAGAGTGTGGACCGCGGCGAGAATCGGCTTCGCCTCCGCATGGACGGCAGGCGCTCGGTGGTCTGGAACCCGGCGGAGAAAGGCGCGAGCACGGCGGAGCTCTTCAAGCCGAAACCCGCCGATCTGCGGGCCGGCGACCGGATCGTCTGGACACGGAACGACCCTGATCGCGGGCTCGCGAACGGCCGCGTCGGGACAGTGGCGGAGATCGACAGTAGCGGCGCCGTTGCGACCGTTCTCTTCGGTGAGCGAGCGGTCGCGCTCTCGATGACAACCCCGGCGGATGGACACTGGCGCCACGCCTATGCCGGGACGGCCTATGCCGTGCAGGGCCGGACGGCGGATCGGGTGATCGTCCATGCGGAGGCCTCGCGCATCAATCTCGTGAACCGGGCCTCGTTCTACGTCGCGCTCAGCCGCGCAAAGGAGACCGGCGTTGTGGTCACAGATAGCCGCGCAGAGCTCGCAGCGGCCGTCGAGGCACGCGCTGGTCAAAAGGAGACCGCGCTCACGGGCCGGGAGACCGAGCGTGCGGCGGCGCGGCCGACCCGGACCGTCTCGCCGCTCACGCGCCTTGGCGAGATCGCGTCCGAGACCATCGCGCGCGCCGCGCGGGCGACACGCACAGGGATTGATGACGGAGACCGCGCGCGGCGGGATGCCTTCGAGGCGGCGCGGGATCGTGCCGATGCGGACTGGCGGCGCATGTCGCCGGAGGCGCGGCGCGCGGCCGAGCGCGACCCCCTCAGCATTCACTGGCGGCCACCGGAGCAGCGCCTCGACGCACACGCCGCGCAGGAGCGGCGCGAACCGACAGTGGCCGTTGAGCGGCTGCGGGACGAGCGGGTGCACGACCGGGAAGGTGACCGGCAGCAGCCTGCGCGCAGCGTCGAGGAGCTCTTTCGGCGCGATGCGGTTGAGAAGGCGCGGGACACGAAACCTCCCGCGCCCTCGCAGAAGCAGGATCGTGGCTTCGAGCGGTAGGATCGAAATCCGACGCCCTTCGGTCAAGATAGCGCGCGTCGTCACTTAGCGTTCCGGATTGCGGCCGTTCGATGAGCGCCGTGGAGTCGTCCGGAGCGCGGACAGAGCCGCCATTCAGCGAATGGCAGCTCTCGCGCGCCGCCGATCCGATCGGGCTTCCATTTCTCTAGGAATTCTGTCTGATCCTCAGCAAGCAGGTGAGAAATTCATCAATGTTTTCAGTGTGGCCCGGGCAGCGATAGACCTCAGAAATCTTCCAGAATGACCTTTTCGGTAATACGGCCTGCTCGGCGGGTATGCGGAGAGGCTGTGTGAAAAGTTCCTTGATTGAGGACGTTGTGGTATTCTGCGCCTGAGACAGTGCGTCCGGTCGTTCTTCAAAGGATAGGCTGCCCCAGGTCAGGCTGAACAGAAGGTAGATGTAGTCGAAGGCCGCGAGGGCCGTCGAAAGGAGGATCGGCGCCACCTCAGCCGCCTGGCCCGCAATCGATGCAGCGCAGCGGCGGGTTCGGCCCGAAAGCGAGTGTCGCGGCGAGTCCGCGCAGGGCGGTGCGAAGCCCTTCCTCTAGGACGGGATGATAGAACGGGCGCTGCAGGACTTCGGTGACGGTCAGGCGGGACTCGATGGTCCAGGCCAGCAGGTGGCCCATGTGCTCCGCCCCTGGCCCGATCATCTCCGCACCCAGGATCTCGCCCGTGTCGCGCGCACCGTAAACACGCAACAGGCCCTTGTCCTTGCCGATGACCCGCGCGCGGCCCTGGTCCTCGAACGACACCTCGCCATGGGCGAAGTCGATCCTGGCCTCGGTCAGCTCCCGATGGGAGCGCCCTGCGATCGCGATCTGCGGGTCGCAGAAGACCACGCCCAGCCCTGTGCGCCGCGCGCGGCGATAGACGTGGGGGTAGCGCGCCGCGTTCTCGCCAGCGATGCGGCCCTCGTCGGCGGCCTCGTGCAAGAGCGGCGGGTTCGTCAGGTCCCCGGTCACGAAGATCGAGGACAGCCCCTCACTTTCGATCTCGGCGCGCATTGACAGTGGATCGTGGCGCACGCTTCCATGCCCGTCTGTGAGCAGACTCGTGTTCTCCAGCCCGATGCGGTCAAGGTTGGGGCGCCGTCCGGTGGCAGCGAGAAGGTAGTCGAACCGCTCCTCGCCCATCTCGCCGTTCTCGGACCAGCGCACGACAACCTCGTCGCCGTCGCGCGACACCTCCGCCTCCGCGTCGAAAGAGGCGGGGAACTCACCCGCGAAGGTTTCGCGCGCGTAGGCGATCAGGTCCGGGTCGGTCAACGGCCCCACGGATCCGCCGCGCCCAAACAGATGCACCCTGACGCCCAGCCGGTGCAGCGCCTGCCCCAACTCCAGCCCAATCACACCCGCGCCAAACACGGCTGCGGAGCGGGGAAGGTCGGTCCAGTCGAATACATCATCGTTGACGATCAGCAGGTCGCCGGCCGCCTCAAGGGGCGGCGGAATGCTGGGCCGGGAACCGGTGGCGATAACGACGGACCGGGCAGTCAGGCGGCGGCCATCGTCCAGCTCCAGCGTGTGGTCGTCCAAGAAGCGCCCGTTGGACCGGATCAGATGCGCGTCTTCGAATCCCTCCACAGCGTCCGTCACGAAGCCCACGAAGCGGTCGCGCTCGGCGCGCACCCGTTCCATGACGGCGCGGCCGTCCACACTCACGCCCTCGACACGGATGCCGAACCGATCCGTCCCGCGGGTCTCATGTGCCGCTTCGGCCGCGGCGATCAGGAGCTTGGAGGGCATGCAGCCCACCCGCGCGCAGGTCGTCCCTAGGGGGCCGCCATCGATCAGGGCTACCCGCTCGGTGCGCTTCATCGCCTCGCGGTAGGCAGCCATCCCGGCCGTGCCCGCGCCCAGGACTGCGACGTCAACATCGTACTCTCGGGAGGGGTGAGCCGTAGCTATCGTAGCGTCGAGCATGGGGCAGTCCTCGTGTTAGCCGGTATGCCGGTTGTGCTTGCGACGCCGCCCCGTAGGATCGGGACGGCGGCCTGTACGGGGTGCACGGGAGGGAACATCCCGGCCGAAGCCGCGGCGTGTCAGGCGGAGATTCTGCCGCGTTCCGGTGCGTTCAGCAGTACCACCGCGACTATAGTAGTGCCAAGAACCCAGTAGTACGCGGCCGCCAGCCCGGCGAAGCCGAAGAGGAACGGCGTCGCGACGAACACGAGGCCCACAGCGAGGTCGACGGCGAGGTGCAGGCGGAACGGCAGCACGCGAACGAGCCCCAGATGGTGATCCGTGAGCACTGTCAGGATCAGCGCCACGACGCCGGTCGCGACGGAAAGCCAAAGGGCCAGCGGGTTTGCCGCACCGAGGCCGAGGAGAAAGGGTAAGGCGATCAGGCCGAGAGCGACGGGATAATCGAGATAGGCATGGACGCGCTTGGTCAGAAGGTCGGGCATGGTGCAGAGCCTTTCGGTCGGGGAAGGCAGGCGCCGGGGCGCGTGGCCCCGGCGGGAGGATCAGTTCAGATCGGCGGAGCCGAGCGGCACGGAGAACTGCGAGCACCAGACGACGAAGGCGTCGAAGTCCGATATGTCGAGCGCGGCCGGGATCTCGTAGCGCTGCGCGCCGGTGATCGACCCGAGCTTCGCGAACTCACTGGCCTCGACGAACTCGCCGTCTACCGAGAAGCCAAGGGTCGGCGCGGGCGCCCCGTCGAGCGAGAAGTCGTCGCCCAGCACAACGTAACGCGCGCCGTCCTCTTCCACGATGGAGACGGTGCCAACTGTGACGTGGTCGGATTGGCCGTAGAGCTGACCGGTGTCTCCGACCCCAGCGGCGGCGGCCGGGGACAGGGCGCCGAGCGCGATCGTGAGGGCCAGGGCTGCGGTCGGGACGGCGAGGACAAGGCGGCGGGAGAAGGTCATGGCGTTTTCCTTTCGGTTGGGGCGGATGGTCCAGGATGCGGCGGCGGCCGGGATGGCGTCGCTCGTCGGGGGATGATTTGAGAGTTCGGAACCGTTCGGTCAACAACCTGTCGGACACGAGCTCGTGAGTTATTGACCGAACGGTTCCGGTGTTCCACATGACGCTCGACACGCACCGGAGGACCGATGGCCCGCCCCCGCAGCTTCGACGAGGACACGGCGCTCGCCGCCGCCACCGACCTGTTCTGGGCGCGGGGCTATGACGGCACGGGACTGGCGGAGCTGCTGCACGCCATGGAGATGCGGCGCGGGTCTCTCTACAAGGCGTGGGGCTCGAAGATGGGCCTGTTCCTCGCCTGCCTTGCCGACTACGACGCACGCCATGTCGCGCCGGGGATCGCCCTCCTGCGAGGCGAGGGCGAGGCCGCCCCGTTGTCCGGAACGCAGCGGATCGCCGCGCTTTTCGACACGCACGACCCCCGCGGGTGCCTCATGTGCAACTCGATCGCCGGCATCGCGGCGCTCGACGCGGAGGTCTCGACACGGATCCGCGCGCGCATGGACGACCTGCGGGACGCCTTCGCCCACGCCTTCATCCATGACGGCGCTGACCCCGCCACTGCAGCGGAAGAGGCGGAGGAGCTGATCCAACGTTACGTGGGCATGCGGGTGGGACAGCGTCTCGGGAACCGGTCTGCCACGCTCTGACCGCGCCGCAGGCTTCGAGCATCAGATGTCAACGCCCAGGATGGACGCTGAAGTGAAACGGTTCGCTCCCTCTGTTTGGGTCCGATCAGGCCCCAATAGCGCTTCGGCGGACGGGTCTAGGTCCATATGTAACGTGATACTGCATCTGCGGCGTAGCCCAAAAAGCGGCCGTCCAAGCGCAGTACAGCATCGGACAAAGTGGGGCTTAGAGCTGAACTTCACCGATCTTCTGGGATTGCTCGAATTGGTATGTCGAGGTTGTTATATTTCACGGCCGTAATTTTCAAACACTCTATCAGTTATGATCGGTTTTACATAGAGAATGATCAGACAAGGAATCAAGAACATAGCAGCTGCCAATAGTGTTAGCGGAGCATCCTGAGGCGATGCGTTCAAGTTCTGTTTTCAGTCGCTTCAGTCGGGCTATGCGGGTGCGGACAGCAGCAAGCTGCTCAGCCGCGATCCGGTTGGCATAGTCACATGGCCGCTCAGGGTGATCGCTAAGCTCGATCAGCTCCCGAATGGCTTCGACAGGGAAGCCGAGTTCGCGTGCGTGGCGAACGAAGCTCAGCCGCTCCACGTCGCGGTCGGAATAGCGCCTCTGGTTGCCAGAGGTCCGCTCGGGCTCATCCAGCAATCCAGCCTGCTCGTAGTACCGGATGGTCGGCACCTTCACCTTGGTTCGCTTCGAAAGCGCCCCAATCGATAGCATGTCTTTCCCCTTGAACCTCTAGTGACTAGAGACCTTACGTTGCCATGGACAAAATCGGAAAGGCAACTGAATGAGCGGATGCTGCGGATCAAATGTGACGTTCGAGGGCCTGTCGGCGGACTACAAGCGACGGCTCTGGATCGTCATCGCCCTGAACGCGACTATGTTCGTCGTGGAGATGACAGCGGGGCACCTCGCGGGCTCGAAGGCGCTCCAGGCTGACGAGAGGTGGTCCCCATTTTCCGAACAGTCTGGCGGCCTTGCTACGCTTGAACCGGTTCTCCTCTATGCCGCCAGTTCGGTTCCTCCGAGGCCGGTGTGGGCCTCGAAGGGTGTTCGTCCGCCGAGGGCCGAGTGCGGACGCTCGGTGTTGTAGTATGCGATCCATCTGCCGATGCCGGAGCGTGCCTCCGAGCCCGTCTCGAAGGCATGGAGGTACACGCACTCGTACTTCAGGGA
>JBCCDG010000069.1:0-22101 GCA_039030915.1 Pseudomonadota bacterium
GCGGACGAGCCGCACGGCCTCGGCGACGACCTCGACGGCATCCACGGGCGCCGCCGGCAGCCAATGCTCCCGCCCCTCCATGCCCGTCAGAGCCACGAGATCTTCTATGACGGCGACCATCGCGTCCCCGCTTTCGACGATCACCTCGCAGAGGCGGCGCTGGAGCGGCGTCAACCGGCCCTCGAGCAGGAGCTGCGCGCTGCCCGAAAGCCCATTGAGGGGTGTGCGCAGCTCATGGCTGAGCGCCCCCATGAGGGCCGGTGTCTGTCGCAACCCCGCTCCAGGGAAGGGTGCAGGTTCCTCGATCAAACCCGGCGCTACCGCCGATGATCCCTGCGGCTCCTCGGCAGGCCCGGACGATACGGCTCGCCGCAACGGCCCATTCTCAGCGGGCTCATCCTCGCTCGGCGCGCTGTTGGCGGACTCAATGTCCATAGAGGCGTGCCTCGACAAGCCCCGGTTGCGCGATGCGCGCGCCGCGATCCGTTGCCAGGCCTGTCGGCCATGCCACGGCTCCGAACCTCATCGGCCGCGTCCCGCCAACTTGGGGAGCGGATCCGGGATCGCGTCGCCCGCGCCGTCGACTGGCGCCATGCCGCGCTCGAGTGTCAGGAGGTTGTGGCCATCGACACGCCGGAAGGCCAGCCGTTCGACCGATGCACGGATGAGCATCCAGCCCCATCCGCCCTCAGGCAGCAGCGCGACGTCGTCCTTGAGGTTCGGCTCTTCGGCTTCCCACTGCTCGTCCAGAAGGGTTTCAGGCAGCGGCGTCCCGCGGTCCTCGATCGTGATCGAAACCCGTCCGCCCGTAGCCCTATGGGTGGTGACGCGGATGGGAATGTCGGATGGGTGCGCCGCATGCTCGATCACGTTGTTGAGCGCCTCCGTCAGAGCAAGGCGCAACTCCTCCGATCCCTCGCAGAACGCGGGCGGCCAGGGCGCTGCGGCCTGACGCATGATCTCATCGACGGCCGGACCGATCTCGCGCAGGTCCGGTGTCACCTCGACAAGCGAGGCGAACATTCTCGGAACCCGTCCGGCGGCGCTGCGATCCTCAGGCATTGCCCCCGGCCACCGACTCGCGGATCGTGAACACGGTGTCGACGCGCGTGAGCCGCAGCAGCCGCATCACAGGCGGCGCCACATTGTCTAGCGAGAGGCTCCGGCCCTTCGGCAAGCGGCGGGCGATGCCGACGATCGCGCCGAGGCCGGAGCTGTCGATGAACGTGATCTCGCCGAGATCGAGCACCACGTCGCCCGAGTGGCGTGCGGTGGCATCGTTCATCCATTGCTTGAAAACCGGCACAGCCGCGGCATCGAGCCGAGGGCCGGGCACAGTGACATGGAGCATATCCCCGCTCCGCATCGCCTGGAACGACATCAAAGCCTCCCCTTTCGCACCGTCGAGCCATAGCAGGCGAGGACTTAAGGAACCCCGAAGGTCCGGCATTCACTGATGGTTAAGCGCAACCTGCCAAGGTGACGCGAACAGCCGGCGGGAGTGGCGATGCAGCAGGCGGATGAAGGCGGCGCGGGCGCGCGGCGGATCCTCGTGGTCGATGACAGCGCGACCCAACGGCTCCTTCTTTCGGCGCATCTAAAGGGATGGGGCTTCGAAGTGAGCGAAGCCGCGAACGGGGACGAGGCGCTGGAGGCGCTGCGGAGCGACCTGCCCGACCTCGTGCTGACGGACTGGATGATGCCGGGGCTCGACGGGCCGGGGCTCTGTCGCGCGATCCGGTCGCTTCCTGGCGACGCGTACATCTATATCCTCCTCCTGACCTCGCGGACGGGTAGTAGCGCCGTGAGCGACGGGCTCGCCTCGGGCGCCGACGACTTCCTGATGAAGCCCGTCAATCCGGTGGAGCTGAAGGCGCGGCTCGCCTCGGGCACGCGGGTCGTGGCGATGGAGCGCCGGCTCCTCCAGCAGAAGCGCGAGACGGAAGCGGCACTTTCGGAGCTGCAAAAGCTCTATCGCGCCTTCGAGGCGGATCTTGCCGCCGCCGCGGCGCTTCAGCGCGCACAGCTGCCGCCGGCGCATGCGGAGGTCAACGGCTGCGAGATCGGGACGTTCTGTCGCTTTGCGGGGCATGTGGGCGGTGACCATGTCGGCTTCTTCCCGATCGGCGAGGATGCGATCGGGCTCTTCTCGATCGACGTCTCCGGCCACGGCGTGGCGGCGTCCCTGCTCGCGATTAGGCTCGCACAGTACTTCGCGCCGCGCGACCCGGAGAACAACATTGCCCTCACCCGCTGGCCGGATGGCACGCTGGGCGCGCGGCCGCCGCGCGAGGTTCTGGCCGAACTCAATGAGCGCTGTCACACCTCGCTCGAGCACGACATCTACTTCACCATGGCCTATGCGATCGTGGAGCTCGAGAGCGGGCGGGTGGAACTCTGCCAGGCCGGGCACTCGCCGGCCGCCATCCTCTCGCCCGACGGCACGGTGCGGTTTTGCGAGGCGGGGGGCGGTCCGCCCGTCGGCCTCTTCGACGGAGCGCAGTTCGAGAGCGGGGAGCTGAAGCTGCACCCCGGCGAACGGCTCATCCTCTATTCGGACGGCATCGTCGAGGCCCAGGCCGCGGGGCACCCCGAACGGATGCTGGGGGCCGAGGGCTTCAGGGCGCTTCTCCGCCCGCTTGGCGAGGAGCCGGTAACAGCGCTCCTACCGCGGCTCTCCGCAGCCATCGAAGATTACGCGGGCGAGAACGGCCTCGACGACGACGTCTCCGCCCTCGTGTTCGAGCTGCGCGGCGCCGCCGCGGCGGAGATGACCGGTGAGCCCGGCACGCGTCGTCAGCGGCACACGGCGCCGCAACGCACGGCGTCCGAGCAAGAGCAGGCTCCCCTACAATCGGCGGGACGGCGCTGAAGCATTGGCTGCCCGCCCTCTAAGCCACCGTCAAGGCGCCCCGATCCGCACGTGACCTGCACTCCAGGCTTAACCACCGGGCTCCATCCGACGGTAAGCCGATGCTCGATTTCCGCCAAAGCACTCGGTCGCTGCAGCGACCGCCAAACGCTGAAGAACACCTCCCCTAGCGAAGAGCCGCCCCAAGAACCTCGAACGCCGCGTTCAGATCGGGCGTATCACTGCTTGGCCTCCGGCTGGCCTGACCGAAGCCGCTCGCCAGCGGCGGCGACGGAGACCAGAGCGGCAGAGCAGACTTGCTACGCGATGCCGCTGACCCGCAGGGGCTCAGCATGGGGAGGGCTTCGGTCGCTCCGCCATACCGCGAAGCGAGCCGACGCACGCCCTATCCGCGCCAAACCATGAGGTGAGGCACCATTGCGGGATCAAGGCCGCGAGGCTCATCGCCGACATTCGTCCCACCGAAATGGCGGGGTTGCGTTGTCGCTCCGCGGGATGTCCGTTCCGTCGCCACCGGGCCAACCAGAAGCCTTCGGAGGAGCGAGATCACCGACGGCGTCCGACAGCGATCTGGCGCACGGAAGTCCTACGCGGTCCGAACATCGTCTGCCTGCAGCTTCTCGACGAAGGCGCGGAATGCAGCGAAGCCTACCCGCCAGCCGTGCCGGAGCCCTGCCTCAGCCTCGGTATCGGGCAGCACGCCTGCGCGGATGGTGGCGAGCACGTCTTCAGCCGCGGCGGCGAGCGCCGCCACGCCCAGGCTCGCGGCCGTGCCCTTCAACGCATGCACCGACGCCTCGCACGCATCAAGACTGCCCTTAGCCCGCGCATCGGCCAGCCGATTAAGCTCGTTCTCGGCCTCTGCCCCGGCACTCGTCGCGACGGCCGAGAGGAGCGCGGGACCACCCGCCGCCGCGATCTCGCCGATCACGGCTGTGTCGAGGAGCGCCTCGGAACCGACGTCTTCCTGCGCCAAGCCGTCCGCCGCGGCCGCCCTCTCCCGCGTCGGCTCTGCGTCCTTCGCTCCGACCGTGTCCGTCATCCGCTTTCGAGCCCTTCAGACGAAGATGAAGTCGCCGGCGCTGATCGTCTCGACGAGGTTGTCCGCGAGCACGACCCTCCCGCCCTCCGGCGTGACGATGAGCACCGAGGTCCCGACCTGGCTGATCGTCAGGTCCTCCATACCGTCGACCAGCGAATGAAGGCTGAAGTCGAGCTTTTCGAGCGCGGTGTTGTAGTCGAGGATCCGGTCTTCGTCGAAGCCGTCGCTGAAGACGAAAACGTCGCGCCCGGGGCCGCCCTGCACCCGGTCGTTGCCGCGGCCGCCCTCCAGCCGGTCCTCATCGAAGTTGCCGCGCACAACGTCGTCCCCGTCACCGCCCGACACCGTGTCGTTCCCTCGCCAGCCGAAGATCTCGTCATTGCCGTCGCCCCCGAGCACCACGTCGTTCCCGTCACTGGCCTTGAGCGTGTCGTCGCCCGCGTTTCCGAGGACGCTGTCGTCGCCGGTGCCAGAGAGGATGATGTCGTTGTCCGGTCCGCCCTCGACCGTGTCGCGCCCTCCGGCGCTCTTGATCACGTCGTCCCCTTCTTCGCCGAGCACGACGTCGGCGCCTTCGCCGGTGATCAGGCGATCGTTCCCCTCCCGCCCCTCGAGGCGGTTGGAGCCGCCGCGGTCGATGATCGTGTCGGGCCCCGGCGTGCCGATCAGCGTCTCGTCCCCGCTGCCGCCCACGATCCGCTCGCCCGCGACGACGGCATCGGCGGCCACCGCATCGGCCTTCTGGTTGAGCGCGGTCATGCTGAGCGCACGATCGATGCTGCCCTGGAGCCCGCCGCCCGAGAAGGTGAGCGTGTAGCTGCCGGGCGCAAGTTCGAGCGTGTAGCCGCCACTCTCCCATGTCGTGGTGGTGAAAGTGCCGTTCGCGCCGCTCGCCGTCACGGTCACGCCGCCGAGGCCTTCGCCAATATCGTAGAACCGGTCCCCGTCGCCGTCGTCGATCACGACACCGGTCAGAAAGGCGTCCGTGCCGAAGCGGCGGCCGAAATGCTGCGTATGACTGTTGGGCCCGATCTCGTAGCCGAACTCCGGCACCGCCAGCTCGGCGATGCCGACCTCGCGATAAAGAGCGTTGAGGATCGTGTCCCGATGCCCGGGCGGGTTCTGGATCCCGTCGATGCCGGGGCCCCAATCGATGAAGAAGGCCGCGTGGCCCTGCACCGGGTCCTCGGTATAGGCGAAGATGTTCTCGGCCACCTGGCTCCAGCCCACATAGCCCGCATTCGTGATCCGGTCGCCCAGCGACGGCTCCCCCGGCAGGTTGTGCGACTGCTCGTCCGCATTGATCATCGCTTCGCTGTGCACCTTGGCGGACTGGGCCAGCGCCGTGCTCCAGGCGAGAGGTGCGACAGGGCTCTCCCCTTCGAGCTGGCTGTAGAGCGTATCGAGATCGACCTGCCAGAAGACGAGAGCGTCCGTGATGTTGTCTTGGACCGCGATGCCGTTGGCCCGGTCCGCGATCAGCCGATCGAGCTCGCCCGCAGGATCGGCGCGCGCGCGGTTGATCAGTTCGAGGTAGAGCTGTTCGGTGTCCGACGGTGTGCGCATGGACTTCCAGGCTTCGTTGAAATGAGACCGCGCTCACCCGCGCGTGGCCCAGTTCTCCCGGAAACGTCCTGAAACCGCGTTAATGACGCAACGTCACGATTCAAAACTGTCCAAGCGCCTCAAAGTCGATAGCGCCGAAATAGCTTTCCTTGTCCTCGACGGTCGCGCTGCCGGCGACCTGGACAAGAAAGCGGTTGGCGACCATCGCGTTGATCTCCCCGTCAGGCGTGACTACCGCGCGCTGGCCGGCGATGCGCCGCATCTCGCCCATGCTGCCCGCCAGCGCCGCATTCCCGAACATCGCGCCGAGGGAGGCGACCATCGGGTTGTCGGCCATCAGTGTGATGTCGACGTTCTCGCCGTCGGGGCCCTGGTAGCTCCGGTTGGCGACAAGGCCGCCGCCCATCATCGCCGCCATTTGCGCGCCGGCGTTCTCCTCTGTGATCTGCCAGCCTTCGAGCGCGTCGGGCAGGTAGGCGGCGAGGCTTTCGGCCTTCATCTTGGCGAGGAGGGAGGCGGCGAAATCCACTTCCTGCTGCGCGGTCGCGACATCGCCGGCCCTGTAGGCATCGAGCGCCGCCTGCAGCGTCTGCTCGACCTCGTCCGCCATGGCGGGAACGGCCGCGAGGAACAGCGCCGCGGCGGCAGCCGCTCGGATCGTCTTCAGCATCGTGAACTCCTTCGAAAGGGGAATGACCGATTACATCGCCTCGACGGCGGAGACGCCGGCGATATCCTTCAGCATGCCGCGGATCTCCGGCCCGACGGGGTACTCGCCCGGCAGCGAGAGCTCGACCTCCGAGCCCATGTCATCGAGCGCCAGCACCAGGCTGACCGGCCCCTGCCCGCGGCTCTTCGTGCGCCCCTCGGCCGCGGCGCTGCGCCCGAGGGCAAGCCGCTTCTCCACGGAGTGCAGCGCAGCGCCGTCAGCGAGGTGGACGCGCAGGCCCGTCGCCGTATCGGCCGTAACCTCCGCGATCGGCTGGAGCCCACGCAGCATGATGCGCCCGCCCGCTGCCTCGCCCTCGGTATCCACCGTCAGCACGAGGTTGGCCCCGGTCTCGAGCAGACCCGAGACTTCAGCCGACTGGAGCGCGTCGCTGAACGCCATGACCTCGTAGCCGCCCGACGGGTCGGAGAATTTGAGATATGCGAAGCGGTTGCCGCGGGCCGATTTGCGCACCTGCACCTCGCCAAGCGTGCCGGCCAGCCGCCCACCGCCGCCATTGACCCCGCAGCGCGCCACGAAATCCCCATGGGTGCGGATCTTCTTGGTCTCGAGCACGTCGCGATAGACGTCGAGCGGGTGGCCGGAAAGATAGAACCCCGCCGCCGCATGCTCCTGCGCGAGCCGGTCGCCGGGCAGCCAGTCCTCCGAGGTCGAGAGGCGGGGCGGCGGCAACTCCTCGCCCCCGCCGAAGAGCGAGACCTGACCGGACGCCTTCTCCGCGGCATGCGCGGCGGAGTATTCGAGGATGCGGTCGAGGCTCTCGAACACCCGGCGACGGTTGGGCTCGAGCGCATCGAGCGCGCCGGCCCGGGCCATCATCTCGAGCGCCCGCTTGCCGAGGAGCTTGAGGGGCACTCGGCGGGCGAAATCGAAGAGGTCCGCGAACGGCCCGTCCGCACGGCCCTCCTCCACGAGCCGCATTGCCTCCACGCCGACGCCCTTGAGGGCACCGAGGGCGTAGAGGATGCGCCCCTCGGCCACGGTGAAGCGCGGAAGCGAGCGGTTGACGCAGGGTGGCGCCACCTCGATGCCTAGCCTGCGCGCCTCCTGCACGAAGCCGGCCAGCTTGTCGGTGAGGTTGATGTCGAGGTTCATGACCGCGGCCATGAACTCGACCGGATGGTTCGCCTTCAGCCACGCAGTCTGGTAGCTGACCAGCCCGTAGGCCGCCGCGTGGGACTTGTTGAAGCCGTAGTTCGCGAACTTGTCGAGGAGGTTCCAGACCTCCATCGCCTTCGCCTCGTCGACCCCGTTGGCGGCCGCACCCTTCAGGAACTTCGGCCGCTCGGCGTCCATCGCCTCCTGGATCTTCTTACCCATCGCCCGGCGGAGCATGTCGGCGCCCCCGAGGGAGTACCCGGCCATCTTCCGGGCGATCTCCATCACCTGTTCCTGGTAGACGATGATGCCCTGGGTCTCGTCGAGGATGTCATCGATGAGCGGATGGATGCGCCCCCGCTTCTTCCGCCCGTTCTTCACGTCGCAATAGACAGGGATGTTCTCCATCGGGCCGGGTCGATAGAGCGCGACGAGAGCAACGATGTCCTCGATAACCGTGGGCTGGAGCTGCCGCAGCGCGTCCCGCATGCCCGCGCTCTCCACCTGGAAGACGCCGACGGTATCGGCCCTTCCGTAAAGCGCATAGGTCTCCGGATCGTCCAGCTCGATCGTGCCGATATCGAGATCGAAGCCCCGCAGTTTGAGGAGGTCGACGGCGTTCTGGATCACCGTCAGCGTCTTGAGCCCGAGGAAGTCGAACTTCACCAGGCCCGCAGGCTCCACCCATTTCATATTGAACTGGGTCGCCGGCATGTCGGACTTCGGATCCTTGTAGAGCGGCACGAGCTCCGGTAGCGGCCGGTCGCCGATCACCACGCCCGCTGCGTGGGTGGAGGCGTTCCTGTAGAGCCCCTCGATCTTCTCGGCGATGTCGAGCAGCACCCCGATGCTTTCCTCCCGCGCTGCCTCCTCGGCGAAGCGCGGCTCCTCGGCGCGGGCCTTGGCGATGCTGACCGGCTTCACGCCCTCCATCGGGATGAGCTTGGAGAGCCGGTCGCCCACGCTGAAGGGAAGCTGGAGGACGCGCGCCACATCCCGAACCGCGGCTTTCGACAGGAGCGCGCCGAAGGTAATGATCTGCGCCACCCTGTCCCGCCCGTATTTCTCGGCGACGTATTCGATCACCTCCTCCCGCCGATCCTGGCAGAAATCGATGTCGAAATCGGGCATCGAGATGCGCTCAGGGTTGAGGAAGCGCTCGAAGAGCAGGCCGTAACGCAATGGATCGAGATCGGTAATCGTCAGCGCATATGCCACCAGCGATCCCGCGCCCGAGCCGCGGCCCGGACCAACGGGAATGTCCTGCGCCTTCGCCCATTTGATGAAGTCCGCGACGATCAGGAAGTATCCGGGGAAGCCCATGCCCTCGATCACGCCGAGCTCGAAGTCGAGGCGCTCCTCATACTCGGCAACCGATGCGGCGTGCGGGATCACTGCCAGGCGCGCGGCAAGCCCCTCCTTGGCCTGTCGGCGCAGCTCCTCCACCTCGTCCTCGGCAAAACGCGGCAGGATCGGGTCGCGGGTGCGCGGGCGATAGGCGCAGCGTCTGGCGATCTCGACCGTGTTCTCGATGGCCTCGGGCAGATCGGCGAAGAGCGCCATCATGTCTTCCGCGGGCTTCAGCCAGTGCTCGGGCGTAAGCTGCCGGCGGTTCGCCTCGTTCACATACCGCCCCTCCCCGATGCAGAGGAGCGCGTCATGCGCCTCGAACATGTCCGGCGTCTCGAAGAAGACGGCATTGGTCGCAACGAGTGGCAGATCCCGCGCATAGGCGAGGTCGATGAGCGCATCCTCTACCGCAGCCTCCGCCTGGGTAGGCCCCCCTTCGCCATGGCGCTGGAGCTCGACGTAGAGCCGGCCCGGGAACGCCGCCTCCAGCCGCCCAGCGAATGCCTCCGCCGGCCCCTGACGGCCCTGCGCGAGGAGGCATGCGAGCGCCCCCTCCGCCCCGCCGGTGAGGCAGATCAGCCCCGCCGACCGGGCCTCGACCGCCTCGAGCGCAACATGCGGCTCCGCGTTGTCCGGGGTGTCGAGATAGGCGATTGAGGTGAGGGCCATTAGGTTCAGCCATCCCGCCTCGTCCTGCGCGAAGAGAACGAGGGGCGCCGGTGGATCCGCCTTCTCCCCCGGCTTTGGCCGCGCGAGCACCACGTCGAGCGTGAGGCCCATGATAGGCTGCACCCCAGCCTTGGCCGCCGCCTCGGAAAACTCCAGCGCGCCGAAGAGGTTGCCGGTGTCGGCAAGCCCGATGGCCGGCATTTCGAGGCTGGCGGCGAGGCCCGGCAGCTTCTTCACATGGATCGCGCCCTCGAGGAGCGAATAGGCGGAGCGGGCACGGAGGTGGATGAATCGCGGGTCCATGGGCAAAGACTATCGGGCCACCCCGCCCCGCACCATCCGCCAGAGGACCGACAATGCTTGATCTGAACGCCGAGCACCGCCTCGCGACCTACGGCACCTTTCCGCCCGGGCGGGAGAACCATCATGTCGTGGCCCCAATCGGCGGTCATTGGCGCGAAGGTTTCCTCCAGGGCCGCACGCGGGCAGCGCGACGGGGGCGATGGACAGGCTTTGCCGGTTTCGAGCCGCTGCCCGGCGGCCCGTATCTGCCTGCCTTTCTGCTCGAGGCTGAGGCACTGCCCGACCACTGGGCGCGTCTCGACGCTTTCGAGGGAGAGGCCTTCCAACGGATAACGGTCGGCTTTCGCCTTCCGGAGGGCACCACCCTGCCGGCGCAGGTCTACGTCCTGGCGGACGGCTAGCATCTGGGTGCCCGGCACGGCGCACGACCGCGGGGCCGGCGCAACGCTCGGCCGCCTGTCGCATTGTCCAGCCGCCCTTGCTGCTGACGGAGCGAAAATATGATGCTAGCCTGCGGGGATGTTTGAGATCAGGTGGATAGAGGATTCTGCTCATGTGACGCCCCAGCGCCTCGCGGCGGGGTCGCCGCCATGATGGTGCATGGGCGGTGCCATTGCGGCGGGGTTACCTTCGAGGCAGAAGTGGAGCCTGACGAGGCGTTCATCTGCCACTGCACGGATTGCCGTGCGCTCTCCGCCAGCGCGTTCCGCACCCTCGTTCGCTGCCGGCGCAACGCTTTCTATCCGCTGACCGGCACACCGCGCTTCTATATCAAGAAGGCCGAGAGCGGCGCTCGTCGCGCGCTCGCCTTCTGCGGCAATTGCGGCAGTGCGATCCACTCGACGGATGCGGACGACCGTGCGGCCGACTACTTCATCCGCACCGGTGTGTTGGCGGAGGCGGCGGCGCTCGCCCCCCGCCGACAGCTATGGACCGTGTCGGCGCTGCCGTGGCTCGAGCGGATCCCCCATCTCCCCGGCCGCCCCCGCGGCTGAGGAGCCCGGCCGCCCCGAACCCCCGCCCTCATCCCCAGACGTGACTGCCGGTGCCTAGAAGCGCCAGCTCACGCCGACGCTCACCAGGTCGCCGGAGGGCCCGACCGTGAGGGTGTTGCGGCCCGAGCCATAGCGCTGATCGCGGTACTGGAGCCGCGTGTACTCCGCCCGCACGCTGATGTTGTAGCTTGCCTGATAAGCCACGCCAGCGCCCGCACGGAGCCCGTGGAAGGCGTCCGTGCCCGCATCGCCCCCGGCTTCGATCTTGGCGAAGAGCGCCCGGTAGCCGACCCGACCATAGACCATGACACTGCCACCGCCTTCGCCGAGGGCAAGCGACGGCACCGCATCGGCGACGACGACCCCGGCGATCACGCTCGCCCCGACCGCACCGCGCGTCTCGACCCGCGCCGGTCCGAAGGGGGCCATGATGTCGTCAGAGCCGCTCACATAGACGCCCTCGAGCTCCACGCCTCCGACGAAGCGGTCGCGCCGCAGTGCGTAGCCAGCGAAGACGCCGCCCTCGGCCGTCTCGACGGAAACGTCGCCGATACCGTCGCCGTCGAGGATGAGGGTCACCTCGGTGGCGCCCCCGCCCCCCTGAACGCCAGCATAAAGCCCGGCGAAAGCTTCCCGGTTTTCGGCGCCGGACGGCGTCGACAGCATACAGACGGCCAGAGAGGCCGCGACAATTGCGCGTCTCATGAAGATCCCCGATCCCGAAGTTGAAGGTGGTCGACTTCTTCGACCGGGGGCGCGACCACCAGGCAATGCCCGACTCGCGTCTCGGCTGTTAAACAACGGGTAAGGGTCTCACGGAAGGATTTATTATGGTTATCACAGCGTTACCGATGAAAGCGCGCACAAACGTTTCGTTTAGAAACAGACGCACGGGATCTTGACCCAATGAGGTGCAGGCGCGCGCGGGATGCGCTCTCCAGAGCCCTCGGCCTCGCCTCGGCTGCCTGCCCCCCACCCGGGACCGTAGCAATGTCTGCGTCCCCCGAGCCGTTCCTTGGGAGCGCACCGCAACGATTGCCCGGGCCCGCACGGCGCGGCAGAACGGGCTGACCGTTCACAGCGCCGGGGACACCGAAATGACCGATGACAATCCGCAGGGGCGGCCCCGCTATACCGGCCTCGCCAGCTTCTTCCGCCTTCCGTATTGCGAGGACTTCGATACGCTGCCGCCAGAGGAGCGGCCGGAGATCGGCATCGTCGGCGTGCCCTATGACGGCGGCGTCACCAACCGGCCCGGCCCCAGGCACGGTCCGCGGGAGGTGCGCAACCAGTCCTCGCTCATCCGGAAGGTGAACCAGGCTACCGGCGCCGCGCCCTTCGATGCCGCCCGCATCGCAGATATCGGGGATGCCTGGGTGCGCCGGCCATTCGACCTCCTCTCAGCCCAGGAGGAGATCGAGGCCGAGTTCGCGCGCGTCCACGGCGCCGGCATACGCCCGCTCACCTGCGGTGGCGACCATTCGATCAGCCTGCCGATCCTGCGCGCCATCGCGCGCGAGACGCCGCTTGCCATGATCCATTTCGACGCGCATTGCGACACGGGCGACGACTATCTCGGCAGCCGCTTCCACCACGGCGCCCCGTTCAAGATCGCGGTCGACGAGGGTTTGCTTGATCCGAAAAAGGTGGTCCAGATCGGCATCCGCGGCAGTCTCTTCGTGCCGGAGATGTGGCAGTTCTCCTATGACAGCGGCATGCGGGTGATGAAGATCGAGGAGGTGGAGGAACGCGGCTGGCGGGCCTGCATGGAGGAGGCGCTCGGCATCGTGGGCGATGCGCCCTGCTACGTGTCGTTCGACATCGACGCACTCGACCCGGTCTTCGCGCCGGGCACCGGCACGCCCGAGGCCGGCGGGCTCACCATGCGCGAGGCCCAGGGGATGGTCCGCATGCTCTCGGGCCTCGACATCCGCGGGGCGGACATGGTGGAGGTCTCGCCACCCTGGGACACAGCCGGGATCACGGCGATCAACGGCGCCACGATCATGTTCGAGCTCCTCTGCGCCATGGCCCCCCGCTAGATCCCCCGGTGGCGTTTCGGACAGCCCTCCCTGTCCGTTCGCCGCGCCCCATCGCGCCAACGCCCGGTCAGCCGACCAGCCGCCCGCCGTCGAGCCGCACGATCCGGTCCATCCGCGCGGCGAGCGCGTGGTTGTGCGTCGCCACGAGCGCGGCGAGCCCGGTCTCGCGAACCAGCGTCAGCAGCATGTCGAAGACCCGGTCCGCGGTTTCGGGGTCGAGATTGCCCGTCGGCTCGTCGGCCAGCAGGACGCGCGGCGCATTGGCCAAGGCGCGGCAGATGGCGACCCGTTGCTGCTCCCCGCCGGAGAGCTCCGCCGGCCGGTGCCCCGCGCGCTCCGCAAGCCCCACACGGCCGAGCAGCTCGAGGGCCCGCTCCGATGCGGGCCCTGGCGCGCTGCCCGCCGCCATCTGCGGCAGCACCACGTTCTCCTCGGCCGAGAACTCGGGCAGGAGATGGTGGAACTGGTAAACGAAGCCGATCATGCGCGCCCGCGCCATCGTGCGCGCCGAATCGTCTGCGCCCGTGAGGTCCCGCCCGGCGATGCGCACCGCACCGCCATCGGGCGTGTCGAGAAGACCCGCGATCTGGAGGAGCGTCGACTTGCCAGCGCCGGAAGGGGCCACCAGCGCCACTGCCTCACCCGGCATGAGCCGGAGATCCGCGCCCCTCAGCACCTCGAGCCTGCGCCCTGCCGGACCGTAGCCCCGCGCGATCCCGCTGAGCTCGAGCGCCGGCGCACCCTCCGCATCACTCATAGCGAAGCGCCTCCACCGGATCGAGCCGGGCCGCGCGGCGCGCCGGGTACCAGGTGGCGAGGAAACTGAGCGACAATGCGATGCACACCGTGATCACCACATCCGACGGCACCATCACCGCCGGCACCCGCGTCAGCATCCGGATCTCCGCAGGCCAGACGTCGGTCCCCGTGATCGCCTCCACCGCCGCCTGAATCTCCTGGATATTGAGCGTGAAGACGACGCCGAGCGCCACGCCCAGCACAGTGCCAACGACCCCGATGGAGGCGCCGCAGATAAAGAAGACGCGCAGCACCGCACCCCGCGTGAGCCCCATGGTGCGCAGGATGCCGATATCCCGCCCCTTGTCCTTCACCAGCATGATGAGGCCGGAGATGATGTTGAGCGCGGCGACCAGGATGATGAGCGCCAGGATCAGGAACATCACGTTCCGCTCCACGTCGAGCGCCTGCAGGAAGCTGCCGTTCGCGGCCTTCCAGTTCCAGAGATAGCCCCTGTCCCCCGCCGCCGCCTCGATGGCGCGGGAGACCGGGTCCTCGAAGGGCTGTGTTGCGTCGATGGCCAGCGGATCCGCCACCATTACCTCGACGCCGTCGACCCGGTTCGGGCTGTTGAAATAGGCCTGGGCCTCCTCGAGCGGCATGAAGACATAGGCGCTATCGTACTGGTGCATGCCGATGCGGAAGATGTAGGTGACCGTGAAGGCCTTGGTCTTGGGCGCCGTGCCGAAGGGCGTGGTCATGCCGCGGGGACTTACCAGCGTGATCTTCTCGCCGAGCCGCAGACCGAGCTGGCGCGCAACCCCTGCACCTACGGCAACCCCCTCGCCAAAGTCCTCGAGCCGACCCTGCGCCTCCTCAGGGTTCGCGACGCCGTCGAGCTCGGCGAGATCCTCGGGCGCCATGCCACGCACCAGCACACCGGCATTGCCCCGCGGCGTTGTCGCCAACACCTGCCGCTCGATCACGGGAGCGGCGCGCACCACGCCGTCGACAGCGGCAAGATCCTCGGCAAGGGCATCGTAGCCTTCCAGCCGCCCCTTCTCATAGGGCAACGCGGAGATATGCGCCTGCGCGCCCAGAATGCGGTCCACGAGCTCCGTCCGGAACCCGTTCATCACGCTCATGACGATGATGAGCGTGGCGACGCCCAGCATGATGCCCACGAGGCTGAACCCTGCGATCACCGAGATCACGCCCTCCCGCCTGCGCGAGCGGAGATAGCGCCCCGCAATCATCCATTCGAGCCGGCCGAAGGGCCGCGGGCTCGTCTCGCTCATGACTATGCTCCGTTCCGACAACCGGCCTCCAGACCCTCGGCGGGGCGGGGTCAGGGTCCGTCCACTGTGTCATTACCGCGCGCTCCGTCAGAGCCCTGCGTAGATTTCCGAGAGCCTGTTGACGGCAGCCTCCGCGCTCAACTCTTCGCTCTCGCCCGTGCGCCGGTTGGCGAGCTCGACCGTGCCCGCCTTGATGCCGCGCGGACCGACCGTAAGGCGCCAGGGCAATCCGATTAGCTCCATCGTCGCGAACTTGGCACCGGCACGCTCGTCACGGTCGTCGTAGAGCGCGCTTAGGCCGCGCAAGCCAAGCTCCTCGAGCAACGTCTCGCAGGCGCCGTCGGTCGCCTCGTCGCCCTGCTTGAGGTTTACGAGGCCGACATCGAAGGGCGTCACGCTCTCCGGCCAGATGATGCCCCTCTCATCGTGGTTCGCCTCGATGAGCGCGCCCACGAGCCGCGAGACGCCGATGCCGTAGCTGCCGCCGTGGATCGGGGCGCGGCTCCCATCCGGCCCCGCGACGGTAGCGCCGAGCGGCTCGGAATACTTGGTGCCGAAGTAGAAGATGTGCCCGACCTCGATACCGCGCGCGGTCACCCGCTCGCCCTCGGCAACCTCGGCGTGGAACGCGGCTTCGTCATGGGTGTCGTCAGTCCGGGCATAGCCCGAAGTCCACTCGCGGAAGATGCCTTCGAGCTGGGCAGGATCGTCATAGTCGATATCGCGATCCCCGAGTGTCAGCTCCGCGATCCGACGGTCGAGGAAGACGCCGCTCTCACCCGTCTCGGCCAGCACCAGGAACTCGTGCGCGAGGTCTCCGCCGATGGGCCCGCTCTCCGCCTTCATGGGCACGGCCTTCAGGCCCAGCCGCTCGAAGGTGCGAAGGTAGCTGGCCAGCATCTTGTAATAGCTGATCGTCGCAGCGTCGCGGTCGAGATCGAAGGAATAGCCATCCTTCATCAGGAACTCGCGCCCGCGCATCACCCCGAAGCGGGGGCGTATCTCATCCCGGAACTTCCACTGAATATGGTAGAGCATCTTGGGCACGTCCCGGTAGCTGCCCGCATAGGCGCGGAACATCTCGGTGACCTGCTCCTCGTTCGTCGGTCCGTAGAGCATGTCCCGGTCGTGCCGGTCACGGATGCGCAGCATTTCGGGCCCGTAGGCATCGTACCGCCCGCTCTCGCGCCAGAGATCGGCCGACTGGATGGTCGGCATAAGGATCGGGATCGCCCCGGCGCGCTGCTGCTCCTGATGCACGATCTCCTCGATCCGTTTCAGCACGCGGTAGCCGAGCGGCAGCCAGGAGTAGATGCCGGCGCTCGCCTGGCGGATCATGCCAGCGCGCAGCATCAGTCGATGCGAGGCGATCTGCGCCTCGGCGGGCGTCTCCTTGAGAACTGGCAGGAAGTAGCGGCTGAGACGCATCGGTCGCTCCGGGTCATAGGCAAGATCGCCTTGGCCTAAGCGCCCGGGGCGTGCTCTGCAAGCGCCTCGGGACCCCGCCGCTCCGCCGCTCGACCGCCGACGGTCACGTCCAAGAAATCGGACGCACGTCGACTTGTCGGCAGCGCGCGGCGAGAGCAACACCCACGAAGAGATGCGAAATTGGGCAATAGTCGTGGTTTGACACTCTTGCAGTCTTCGATTACGAGCAAGACTTCAGACGCAGATAAGTCTGAGGGAGGACTGCCCGCCCCAGAGGGGCGGGCATTTTTTGTCGTCGGGCGACTTGGGAAGTATCGAGACTTTCAGTCTCGCTCAGGCCGCCATGACGCCGTCGCTCTCGACACCCAGCGCGCGGGCGAACTGCGCGAAACGTTTGTCCACGTCCTCGCCCGATAGCTCGCGCGCCGGTCCGTCGAGGATGAGACGGAAGCGACCGCCTCCGCCCTCGACCCGGCAATGCCGCAAGAGCCCCGGGCTCGCTGCCGCAAGGGTGCAACCGAGCCGCATGCCGAGGCCGAGCGCCAGCGCGCGGGAGAGCGCATCGGGCGTCACCAGCTCCGCCACTTCGGTCTCAGGCGTCGCGGACTTCGGGCGCCTGTAGCGCGCTGCGAGCGCGGTCGCCAGCAGCACCCGCCCGTCATGGCCGAGATCGGTCAGCGCCACGCGCGTCGCCGCCTCCCAGCAAGCCTGGTGGCGATGATCGGGATGGGTACGCCAGTTGACGTCGGCGAGAAGGCAAGCCGTGAGCATCAGGCGCCGCTCGCGCGCATCGTTGGGCGTCATGACGCCCGTCACCCAAGCGCCGAGTTCCGCGCCGAAGCCGGGCGCGCGGCCGTGCAGGCGCTCCATCTCCGCCGCCGCGGCGAGCAGAGGATCCTCCGCCCTGAGCCCGGGCGCCATGGCCTCGTACACGACGCCCTCGCGTAGCCCGAAGGCGGAGATCGCGACGCTTGCAGGCGCCAGTGCCTCCACCAGCCCGCGAAGGAGCCTGCCCGCCATCGGCATCGCGGCCGCACGGTTCTCCGAGACGCCATCGAGCGCGGCGAGGCCCGCAGGGGTCGAGCCCGCGGCGAAGCGCGCGAGATCGCGTGCCTCTGCGCCACTGAGCGTGTATTCGTGCAGGACCTTGAGGGGATAGCGCCGGCGCTCGATATCCGCGCGCGCAAGCGCCCGCCAGGCGCCACCCACCAGGAAGAGGCGCAGGCCCGGGCGGCGGAGCGACGGGCCGATCTTGGCCAGCGCCGCGGCGATGGCGCGGCCGGGATCCGCTTCACGTGCGAGCCGCAGCGGCCCGAGCGGCGTCGTCACGCCCGTGCCGGGTCGCCCGCCCGAGACGGGACAAAGCTCCATCGACGCGCCGCCGAGATCGACCACCACCCCCTCCGCAGCGGGATTGCCGTAGAGGACGCCCGAGGCCGCCAGCCGCGACTCGTCCGCCCCGCTCGCCACCTTGAGGCGGATGCCCGTCCTGCGCGCCACCTCCGCGCGGAACGCACGGCCGTCTGCCGCCTCCCGGATCGCCGCGGTCGCGACGCCCGCAAGCGTCGCGACGTGAAGATGCTCGGCCACGGCGGCAAATCGGCCGAGCGCCCTCAACGCCCGTTCGCGGCCCTCGGGCGACAGATGCCCCGTATCGGCAAGCGCCGCGCCGAGGCCGCACATGACCTTCTCGTTGAAAACGACCGCCGGGGCACGAGAGGCGCCCTCGTAGACGACGAGCCGAACGCTGTTCGAGCCCGCATCGACGACCGCGACGCGGCCCTCTCGCGTTCCGGGTGCGGCGAAGGATCGGGCGGCGGCAGTGGGAACGAGGCTCGGCTGGCGCGGCGAAGCGACAACTGCCCGGGCTGCGACGGCCGCGCCGCCCGCCACCGCCGGCAGCACGCCGCGCTGGCCAACCCGCGCCTTGGATCGCGCCGGCGATCGGGTCTTCGGCAGAAGATCCGCTGTACCCGGCCCGTCGCCATCGCGCTCGCTCACTCGCGATCCCCCTGCGCCATCATGCCAGGCAACCCTTGGCGGGGCGCATGGCGGCGGGCCAACGCGTGGTTTTCACGCACCTCACTATTCCGCCGCCTCGGCACCTTGCGCAAGCTCGCGCGCCAGCCGCGGCGCATCGGCCGTGCCGCTCCGCCCCCGGCCCGAGAGGCTCGGATGGCGCATGAAGAACTCGTGGCAATTGAAGAGCTGCTCGCCCTCCTCCCCCGTCGCGCGCACATGGCTGCCGTTAGGCATCAGGAGCCAGCTCTGCGCCTCGTCCCGCAGGTTCGCCGCCATGACCTGCTGCAGGATCTGGTCGCGAACCGTCTCGTTCTCGATCTCCACCAGCGTCTCCACACGCCGGTTGAGATTGCGGCCCATCCAGTCTGCCGAGCTGATGAAGAGCCGCGCCTCGGCACTCGGCAGGCCATGGCCGTTACCGAAGCAACAGATGCGGGAGTGCTCGAGGAAGCGGCCGACGATGCTCTTGACGCGGATGCGCTCCGAAAGCCCCGGCACACCGGGCCTCAGACCGCAGATGCCGCGGATCACCAGGTCGATCTGCACGCCCGCCTGGCTGGCAGCGTAGAGCGCGTCGATCATGTCTTCTTCGATCAGGCTGTTGAGTTTTGCCCAGATCTGAGCGGGGCGCCCTGCGCGGGCATGCTCGGTCTCCGCCTCGATGAGCTTGAGCAGCGTCGATTTGAGGCTGATGGGTGCGGCCTGCACTTTCTCGAGCCCCGAGGGTTCGGCGTAGCCCGTGGTGTAATTGAAGATCTTCGCTGCATCCCGCGCATGCGCCGGCGAGCAGGTGAAGAGCGATAGGTCGGTGTAGATCTTCGCCGTTATGGGGTGGTAGTTGCCCGTCCCGAAATGCGTGTAGGTCACGAGATCCGCGCCCTCGCGCCTGACCACGGTGCTTATCTTGGCGTGGGTCTTGAGGTCGACGAAGCCGAAGACGACCTGGGCGCCCGCGCGCTCCAGCTGCCGGGCCTGGCGGATGTTCGCCGCTTCGTCGAAACGCGCCTTCAGCTCCACCAGCGCCGTGACGGACTTGCCATCCTCCGCCGCCTCGCAGAGGGCGGTGACGATCGGGCTGTCGCGGCTGGTGCGGTAGAGCGTCTGCTTGATAGCGATGACGTTCGGGTCCCGCGCCGCCTGCTGCAGGAAGTTCACCACGATCTCGAAGCTTTCGTAGGGGTGGTGCAGCAGCATGTCCTTCTGGCGGATCGCGGCGAAGATATCCCCGTCATGGTCCCGCACACGCTCGGGCAGGCGGGGCTGGTAGGGCGTCCATTTGAGGTCCGGCCGGTCATCGATCACGAGCTCTGCGAGTGCCGCAATGCCGACGACGCCGTCGACCTCGATGATCTCCTCCGGCCTGGCCCCCGCCTCCGCGATGATCAGATCCCTCAGCGGCTTCGGGCTGTTGCAGGTGATCTTGAGACGCACGACCTCGCCCCGGCGGCGTCGCTTCAGCGCGGTCTCGAACTCCCGCATCAGGTCCTCGGCCTCCTCCTCCACCTCGAGATCGCTGTCGCGAAGGACGCGGAAGAGGCAGTGTCCGACCGGCTCGTATCCGGGGAAGAGCTGATCCTGGAAGAGCTCGAGCAGCGTCTCGAGCGGTAGGAAGCGGATCGCCCCATCCGACCCGTCGTCGAGCCGGAGATAGCGCTTGAGCTGCGCGGGCACCGGGATGAGCGCATCGAGCGGCTCACCGTCCTTCGCACGCCTGAGACTGAGCGCAAGCGCCATCCCCTCATTCGCAATGAAGGGGAAGGGATGCGCCGGGTCGATGGCAAGCGGCGAGAGGACGGGGAAGACCTGCTCGAGGAAATGCTTGGCCAACCATGCGCGATCCGCCTCCGTCAGCTCGGGGGCCTCGACGACATGGATGCCTTCGGCGGCAAGCTCGGATCTGAGGCGGAGCCAGACCTGCTGCTGGCGCTGCTGGAGGCGGCCGGCCTCGGCGTCGATGGCGGCAAGCTGCTGTGCCGGGGTGCGCCCGTCCTGGCTCCGCGCCTCGACGCCCGCCTTGACCTGCGCGCGCAGGCCCGCGACGCGCACGCAGTAGAACTCGTCGAGGTTGTTGCCCGAGATCGAGAGGAAGCGGAGGCGCTCGAGCAGCGGCTGGTTGGGGTTCTCCGCTTCCTCCAGCACCCGCGCGTTGAAGCCGAGCCACGAAAGCTCTCGGTTGATGAAGCGCTCCGGGCCCTCGGTATCGATCTCGACGCCGTGCTCGTCCGGGATCGGCGTCTCGGCGATGTTCAGAAAATCGGCGCGCATGGCGTCATTCCTCTCCGTGCCTCACTGGCGGCTGCGCCTCCTTGTAGGCCGCGGCCGCCAGCGCCAGCGTAACGTGGCGCCGTTGCCGTTGGGCGGCGGCCTTGTCCAGCATCTCCACCGCCGCTGCGAGACCGGCGAAGGACCGATCGACGCGGGTTGCCAGGAACGTTGCAGCCTCCGCCGCGATGTCGAGCCCGCGATCGCGCCCCTGTTTGAGGAGGAGCGATGACAGAAGCGCGTCATCCGGCACCGCGATCTCTGCCACCGTGAGGCTCTGCAGCCTTGAGGCGAGGTCGGGCGTTCGGATGCGCCAGCTCCTTGCGGCGCCGCGGCCGGTGACCAGGAGCCGCGTCTCGCCCGCTGCGGCCAAGTTGAAGAGGTGGAAGAGCGCGTCCTCTGCCGGGCGCGCTTCGGCCGGCGGCATCGCCGCGAGCCGGTCCACGTCCTCGACGATGGCCACGCCGCACGCCGCGAGGGCCGGCACCTTTGCGGCTGTCAGCGTCATGGCCGGGGCAAGCGCCGCCGCCGCCTCCGCCATCAGTGCATGGGCAAGATGGGTCTTGCCCGCACCCGCCGGACCGATGAGCGCGAGCCGTCCGTTCGGCCAGAGGCGCGGCGCCAGCACCGTCTCCGCCGCGTGGGCATTCGCTGGCGTCACCATGAAATCCGCCCGGCCGAGCGCCGGTCGCGCCGGGAAGACAAGTGGGAGCTGGCGCGTCGCGACCGAGGTCATGTTCCCCGACCCTCCTCGCCCACGGTCTCCTGGCCTTCCATCGCCATTTCCCGCTCCTCGCGCACACGGGCCGCGCGCCAGGCCGGGTCGCCCTGATAGAGCCGACCGGTCCGGTACTGGCCCACGAGGAACCGCGCCAGCACCCCGATGCCGGCGGCTGCGGGCACAGCGATGAGCATGCCGACGAAGCCCATCAGCGCGCCGAAGACCGAGAGTGCCAGCATCAGCCATACCGGGTGCAGCTTGACATGCCCGCCGACCAGCTTTGGCGTGAGATAGTTGCCTTCGACCACCTGTCCGATCACGAAGATCACGGCAACCGCGACAAGCCATTGCGGGTCGCTCCAGAACTGACCGATGGCGATCCCGATGGAGATAAGACCGCCGAGGATGGAGCCGACGAAGGGAATAAAGCTGATGAGACCCGCGAAGAGCCCGACGAGGAGCCCGAAATCGAGCCCCACGACCGTCAGCCCAATGGCGTAGAAGCTGCCGAGGATCATGCAGACCGTTAGCTGGCCTCGAATGAAGCCGGCAAGCACGTCATCGAGCTCGAGCGCGAGCCGCCGGATCATCTGCTGGTGCTGGCGCGGCGTGAGATCGTCGAGTGCTGCGATCAGGTTGTCCCAGTCGAAGAGCAGGTAGAAGGCGACGACGGGGGTGATGACCGCCAGCGTGACGAAATCGATGAGCGCGAGGCCACCGAGCCAGACGTTCTCCAGCACCCTTACGGACCATTCCTCGGCGCGCCCTTGCAGCACGCTGATCATGCGGCCCACCATGTCCTCGCCCGGCGCATCCACCGGTAGCTTCTCCGTCAGGAATGCCTGGATCGAGCGGACATGATCCGGCGCACCGGCGATAAGACTGCGCACCTGGTCGATCACGGCCGGGACGAGGAAGAGCGCGACCAGGAAGAAGAAGCCGGCGAGCCCGACCGACAGCGTGAC
>JBCCDG010000070.1:0-21931 GCA_039030915.1 Pseudomonadota bacterium
ATGCGTCGTGCTGGCCCTGCGCGCGGGCGCCACATGGCCCACCTGGCTGGACTTGATCGTCAGCCGCTGGGAATGGAAGGCGCCGCCGAGCGGCACGGCCACCCGCCGGTCACCGTACCACGAGAGCTCAACCAGCGTGCCCTCGAAGCGCAGGGCCGACAGCGCCGTATCGAGCCCGTCTTCCGTCGCACTCGTGTGAAAAACGATGTCGTACTCCGGCCGGATGTCGTTATCCGACATGAAGTTCACGGCAAATTGCGATGCTTCTTGGCGGCGTTCCGCTAGAACGTCCATCGCCGCGACGGAAAGGTCCGTCTGGCGCGTGAGGATGAAGGTGATGAGCAGACCGACCAGACCGAGACCGACGACAAGGATGCGTGCGCCGGGCTGCGGCGATGCGTCCCACACGGCGTTTAGCGCGGTCTCGATGTTGGCGGCTAGGACGGCGCGCTCGGGGGGCACGTCATCGGGTAGCGGCAGGGCCATGCCGGCGGGGATGCGGAGACGGCGCTGATGGGGCGCGAGGGCGAAGACTTGCTTGCCGACAAGCGTCGGCTCACCGTCTATCACGCGGCCGGCGGCGGCGTATCCGTACTTGACGGGAAAGGGAAAATCACCCTCTTGCAGTGGTGCGCGCATGCGGCCGCGCTCGCTCGCGGGCACCCGGCCCTCGAAGACGAGACGCTCGGTGCCGCGGCTGATCAGGCTGGCCTCTGTCTCGATCTCCACCATGTCGGAACGAAGCGGCGGAAGCGGCGTTTCATCGACCGTGGCGTGTCCCGGTGATCGGTACCATAGAGCGGGGCTGTGCTCCGTCATCGTGCGCCTTCGTTGAAATCCTGATGGTGCGGAGCAAATGCAGCGCTGCCCGCCGTCGACGCAAGAGGTAAGAGATGGCCCCCCCAACGGCACCTTTGGCCGCAGATACGCCAAGCCTCGCTACGAAGCACGACAAATTCCCGTCCTTCCGTGGCCGCCTGACCCCCGCCGGGCTTCAGGACCGGAAGGTTTTGGCGCGCCGGCGCCTGATCTTCGCGGCGCTGTGCGCTGCGATGTTCGGTCTTCTGACCATCGGCATCATCAATGTGTTCGGCGCAGGCGGCTGGGTCGCGACGGAGATCATCATCTTCGCAGCCTTCGTTCTCGGCGCGCCCTGGACGATCCTTGGCATCGTCAATGCGGCTGTGGGGCTTTGGCTGCTTCATGGCCGGCGCCGCGACGCGATGGAGGTTGCCGCCCCCCATCTGGCAGCCAGCCAAACCGGTGAGCCGATCCGTACCCGCACCGCCGTCGCCATGACCGTGCGCAACGAACCGCCGCGCGGGAGCTATGAGAAGCTTCTCGAGATGCGGCGTGGCCTCGACGCCACCGGCTACGGGCACCTTTTCCATTTCTTCATCCTCTCGGACACGACCGACCCGGAAATCGCGGAGGAGGAGGAACGTCTCTTCGGCGAGATGCGCGGCGCTCTCGGCGGCGCGACCGCCCACTACAGGCGGCGCAGCAGCAATGTGGGTTTCAAGGCCGGCAACGTGCGCGACTTTCTCATGAAGGAGGGTCGCGACTATCCGTTCTACCTGCCGCTCGACAGCGACAGCCTGATGAGCGCGGACGCGGTTCTGCGCCTCGTGCGGATCATGGAGGCCTATCCGCGGATCGGCATCCTTCAGACGCTGGCGACGGGGCTGCCGACCAAGAGCCTCTTCGGACGTCTCTTCAGCTTCGGCATGCGCCACGGGATGCGAAGCTTCACGCTCGGCTCCGCCTGGTGGCAGGGCGATTGCGGCCCCTACTGGGGTCATAACGCCCTCATCCGGGCCGATGTCTTCCGCCGCCATTGCCGCTTGCCCGTGCTGCCCGGCAAGCCGCCACTCGGCGGTCATATCCTCAGCCACGACCAGATCGAGGCGACCCTCGTCCGCCGCGCGGGCTACGAGGTCCGCGTGGTCCCGGTCGAGGGCGGGTCGTGGGAGACGATGCCCCCGACGCTGACCGACCATATCGGGCGGGAGCTGCGCTGGTGTCAGGGCAACCTGCAATACTCCAAGCTCCTCGGTATCCGTGGGCTCAAGACGGTGAGCTACCTGCAAATCATCATCGCGCTCATGATGTATGTGGGCCCCGTGGCCTGGATGGTCATGACCGCCACCGCGGTCTCGAAGGCGTTCCTGCCCGATCCGGGCGGGATCGATCTTGCCATCGGCATGGCCATGTTCTTCGTCATGTTCGGCATCAGCCTGGTGCCGAAGCTTTTCGGCATGATCGACGTGATGCTGACGCGGGGTGGTGTCCGGGCCTATGGCGGGACCGGGCGCTTCCTGTTGAGCTGTCTGGCGGAGGCCGTGTTCTCGATCCTGATGGCGCCTGTCATCGCGCTCCATGTCAGCATCTTCGTCGTCGGTCTCCTGTTTGGCCGATCGATCAAATGGGGCGGGCAGAACCGCGATGTCTACGCGCTGAGCTGGAGGGGCGCGGCACGCAGCTTCTGGCCGCAGACGTTGTTTGGCGCGGCCATCGTCGCCGCTATCGTCTCGACCATCGGCACGGGCGGGCTCATCTGGGCCGCACCGCTTGTCGCAGGGCTCCTCGGCGCCATCCCCTTTGCCGTGATTACGTCGAACTGCGCACTTGGTGAGCGGGCGGCGGCGGCCGGTCTTTGCGCCGTGCCGGAGGAAGTTTTGCCCACCCCGGGGCTCGGGCAGTTCGGCCTCGAGCCGGAGATGGAGACGCGGCTCGCCGCCTGATAGGCGGGCACGCATCGCCGCGTGACCGAGCGCCGCCTCGACCGTCCTCGGTCCAGGCGGCGCGCTTCTTTAGGGCCAGTTCCGCGCCTCCTTGACGCGAGCCGCGCTTCCCTGAAAAGAGGCTGCTGCGGTGCCCCATGGCCCGCCAGGCCGGCCGCAGGCCGCCCGCAGAAGCTCGACAGCGGAGGCGACCCCCATGTCTCTCGAACAGCCCTATCTCCTCTTCCTCGGCGACGCGCCGGATCCTCTCGCCGCCAAGGTCGCGCAGGGCATCAAGGACTGGCGCCCCGGCGTGAGCGTCGGCCAGCTCCGGCTCGAGGGCTGCAAGGCGGACATGAAGCTGCCGGACATGACCATCGCCGAGGCCAAGGAAGCGGGGGCCAAGACCGTCGTGATCGGCGTTGCCAACCGTGGCGGCTATATCTCCGAGACCTGGCAGCAGGTGCTGGTCGAGGCGATGGAGGCCGGCATGGATATCGCAGCCGGGCTCCACACCCTGCTCCGCGACCAGCCGATGCTGACCGAGGCGGCACAGCGCACCGGCCGGAAGCTGCACGACGTGCGTCTGCCGGACCGAAAGTACCCGATCGGTGACGGTGCGAAGCGGACGGGCAAGCGGCTGCTGGCCGTGGGCACGGACTGCTCCTGCGGCAAGATGTACACCGCCCTCGCCATCGAGAAGGCGATGCACGAGGCGGGTATGAACGCCTCCTTCCGCGCCACCGGCCAGACCGGCATCCTCATCACGGGCGAGGGTGTGCCGCTCGACGCCGTGGTGGCGGATTTCATGGCCGGCGCGGTCGAGACACTGACGCCCGATAACGACGGCCACCACTGGGACATCATCGAGGGGCAGGGCTCGCTCTTCCACCCCAGCTACTCAGGCGTGACCATGGCGCTCATCCACGGCGGACAGGCCGATGCGCTGGTCCTCTGCCACGAGCCGACGCGGACGCATATGCGCGGCCTGCCGCACTATCCGGCGCGCGACATCCATGAGCTTGAGCCCCTCGTGCTCCCGCTCGCCCGCGTGGTGAACCCCGATGTCAGGGTGATCGGCGCCTCGATCAATACCGCAGCGCTCGATGACGCCGCTGCGGAGAAGTACCTCTCGGAGACGTCGGACCGGCTCGAGATGCCCTGCGTCGATCCCTACCGCCATGGTGCCGCGGCGCTGGTTGAGGCGCTTTGATGCCGACCCTTGCGGTCGAGACGCGACGCTTCGCGCTGCGCGAGACGTTCACGATCAGCCGCGGCTCGCGCACGCATGTCACCGTCGTCGAGGTGCGGTTGACCGATGGCGGCGTGACGGGACGCGGCGAATGCGTGCCCTATCCCCGCTACGACGAGACGCCGGAGGGCGTGACCGCTACCATCGAGGCGATGCGGGACGCGCTCGATGGCGGGCTCGACCGTGACGCGCTGCAGGAGGCGATGCCGGCCGGGGCGGCGCGCAATGCGCTCGATCTCGCCTTCTGGGATCTCGAGGCCAGAAAGGCAGGCACCCGCGTCTGGGAGTTGCCGGCCTATGCAGCGCTCGGCGGCCGCCAGCCCGCGCCGGTGCCGTCCTGCTACACGCTCTCCATCGACACGCCCGACAGAATGCGGGACGCTGCCGCGCGGCAGTCCACCCGCCCGCTCCTCAAGGTCAAGCTGGGCGCGGGACCGGAGGACATGACCCGCATCGCCGCCGTCCGCGACGGCGCGCCGGATGCCCGCCTCGTGATCGACGCCAACGAGGGCTGGAGCATCGCGGACTACGAGGCGCATGTGCCGATGCTCCAGACGCTCGGCGTCGAGCTCATCGAGCAGCCGGTGCATGAGAAGGACGATGCAGCGCTTGTCGGCATCGCCCATCCCGTGCCCCTCTGCGCCGACGAGAGCTGCCACACCCGTGCGTCGCTCGACCGCCTGTCCGGCCGCTACGAGATCGTCAATATCAAGCTCGACAAGACGGGCGGGCTGACGGAGGCGCTGGCGCTGCGCAAGGAGGCGGAGGATCGGGGTTTCGGGGTGATGGTGGGCTGCATGATGTCTTCCTCCCTCGGGGTCGCCCCCGCGGTGCTGGTCGCGGGCGGGGCCAAGATCGCCGATCTCGACCCGCCGATGCTGCTCGGCGAGGATCGGGAGCCGCCGCTCGCCGTCGAGGGCTCCAGCGTCAGTCCCCCCGAACCCGCGCTCTGGGGTTAGGCGCGCAGCGGGATGCAGGTGCGACATTTCCCGGGCATCGACCCGGGACCTCCCTGAGGCCCTTGCAAGCCCTGGGGAAAACCGAATGGGAGAGAGAGAATGAGCCGCATCGTCTATGTGAACGGCGACTACGTGCCAGAGGAGGACGCGAAGATCTCCGTCTTCGACCGTGGGTTTCTGATGGCGGACGGGGTCTACGAGGTCACATCCGTGCTCGAGGGCAAGCTCTGCGACTACGAGGGCCACAAGGTGCGTCTCCGTCGCTCCCTCTCCGAGCTCAAGATGGACAGTCCCGTGACGGATAACGAGCTTCTCGAGATCCACCGTGAGCTCGTGAAGCGCAACGATCTCCATGAGGGTGTCATCTACCTCCAGATCACCCGCGGCGCCGCGGATCGGGATTTTGCCTGGCCGAAGGACGCGACGCCCGGCATCGTCCTCTTCACGCAGGGCAAGGATCTGGAGGAGGCCAGGGCCGCTAAGACGGGCATCAAGATCATGAGCCAGCCCGACCTTCGCTGGGCGCGTCGCGACATCAAGACGGTGCAGCTCCTCTACCCCAGCTTCGCCAAGATGGCGGCCAAGGAACTGGGTGCAGACGACGCGTGGATGGTTGCGGACGACGGCTTCGTCACCGAGGGGACGTCGAACAACGCCTATATCGTCAAGGGCGGCAAGATCGTCACTCGCCAGCTCTCCAACGATATCCTGCATGGCATCACCCGCGCTGCGGTCTTGAAGCTGGCGCGCGAGGCGCAGATGCAGGTGGAGGAGCGCCCCTTCACCATCGAGGAGGCGCAACAGGCCGACGAGGCGTTCATCACCGCCGCCAGCACCTTCGTCTGCCCCGTGGTCTCGGTCGATGGCGTGACGCTGGGCGATGGAACGCCCGGGCCCGTCGCGAAGCGCTTGCGCGAGATTTATATTGCCGAGGCGCGGGCTCACGCGATCTGACGGCGCAACGCCGGGGGCAGCGGCCGGTGCTCTATTCGACCGCCGTGCCCCCGTCTGTGACGCCATCGTCGGCAGGCGTCCCGGCGGGATCTTCCGCGTCGATCAGCCCTGCCGCGCGGCCGATGGCGATCACGTAGTCCACCACGCGGTCGACGGGGCTCTCACCCTCGGCCGCGGCACCGTCATCCGCAGCCGCCTCGGGGCTTGCGTCGCCTCCCGTCTCGATGGCGGCGTCGTCGGCCGGGGCGTCGGTTGTATCCTCCGCGGGCGCTGCTGTCGCAACGGGTCCGGTGGCGGCCAGCGCGTCCGTCTCCACCGTACCCACTGGATTCCCTGCCGTGATGTCTCCGTCTGCCGGGGAGGGGGCGGGTGGCAGAGCACCGGGATCACGCTCTGCCGTCGCTTCCGCCAATGCGCGCGCCGTATCCTTGATGCCGGCTTCCAGCTCGTCCGGCACCGGCATCCGCGTGAGCAGCGCGACGCAGAACGCCACCGCGCAGAGGATGAAGAGAACGCCGATCCAGCGCATGCCTGTCTCCCATCGATCGTGCCCCTCAGGGGGCATCCGCCGCCGTTGTCCCATCCTTCGCGACGAACGGCGAACGGCATGTTAACCGAGATTGCGCATCGGATGCAGCGCTCGAAGACGCGCCGCGGGGCAGGGCACCGACAGCCGCTCGTGAAGCGGCCTAGGGAGCGCCTTATGCCTATGTGCGAGGAGCCGGCAAGAGCCATGCCAGCAACCTCTCACAGCCTCACGGCGCCACGGCCCTTTCGAGCATAGCCGGCCCGAGAGACCTGGCGCGCCCGCACATCCTGTTGCTCGGGGCGTGTCCGAGGCAGATCGCTGACCGGAGCGCCGTCTTGGAGGTCGAGACCCGTCGCGGGCCGCCATGGCCGGAGGTGGCGCCCCGCCCGAAGGCAGGGCGCCGCGGACGGAGGCGTTACTCGGCCGCCTGCGGCATGTTGGTAGCCTTCGAGAGGGCCTGGTCGAGATCGGCGATCAGGTCGTCCGCATCCTCGATGCCTATGGAGAGCCTGATCACATTGTCCCCGGCCCCCGCCGCCGCGCGCTGCTCGGAGCTGAGCTGGCGGTGCGTCGTGCTGGCTGAGTGGATGATGAGGCTCCGCGCATCGCCCAGATTGGCCACGTGGCTGAAGATCTCGACATTGTTCACGACGCTGATGCAGGCGTCGTAGCCGCCCTTGATCGCCACGGTGAAGAGCGAGCCCGCACCCTTGGGACAGATCTTCTTGATCCGCCGGTAGGAGGGCGAGCTCTTCAGCCCCGCATACGTCACGGCCTCCACGCGCGGATCGTTCTCGAGCCACTGCGCGATCTTCTTCGCGTTCGCCACATGGCGCTCCATGCGCAGCGACAGCGTCTCTATCCCGAGGAGCGTGATGAAGGCGTTCTGCGGACTTTGGCACATGCCAAGGTCGCGCAGACCCACGGCGTGGGAATGCAGCGTGAAGCTGAGCGGCCCGAAGGTCTCGTGGAACTTGAGGCCGTGATAGGCGGGCTCGGGCTCGGAGAGGGAGGGGAACTTACCCGCCGCGGTCCAGTCGAACTTGCCGCTGTCGACGACCACGCCGCCCATAACGGTGCCGTTGCCCGAAAGGAACTTGGTGGTCGAATGGGTGACGAGCGTCGCGCCATGCTCGATGGGGCGACAGAGATAAGGCGTCGCCGTCGTGTTATCGACGATGAGGGGAATGCCCTTCTTGTCCGCGATCGCCGCGATCTTGGGCAGGTCCGCGATATGCCCGCCCGGGTTGGCGATCGACTCGCAGAAGATCGCCTTCGTGCGCTTGGTGCAGGCGCGGCTGATCTCACCCGGCTTGTCGATATCGACGAACTTCGCCTCCCATCCGAAGCGCTTGATGGTCTGGCTGAGCTGCGTCACGGAGCCGCCGTAGAGCCGGTTGGAGACGACAATGTTGTCGCCCGGGCTCATCAGCGGGAAGAGCGCCATGATCTGCGCTGCGTGGCCGGAGGAGCAGGCGGTGGCGCCCACGCCTCCCTCGAGCGCCGCCACGCGCTCCTGCAGCGCGGCGACCGTTGGGTTGGTGAGGCGTGAATAGATGAAGCCCACTTCCTGGAGGTTGAAGAGGGCTGCGGCATGCTCGTGGTCGCGGAAGCAGTAGGCCGTCGTCTGGTAGATCGGTGTCTGCCGCGCGCCTGTGGCGGGATCAGGCTTCGCGCCGGCATGGATCTGCAGCGTGTCGAAGCCGTAGGTGGTATCGGTCATAGTTTCCTCGTCGGTCTGTCGGGACGATTCCGGAGCGAGACGCTACGTCCGAAGCGCGCGCTTGTCAGGTCGGAATTCGCATCCGCTCTCCGGGAAGGCAGGATCGCATCGACCAGCGCGGGCGTTGGGACAACAAGCATGAGGGCAGGGGAGCGAGACAATGGGTGAACTGGTGAGCGCGGCGCGCAAGCGGTTGTTCGACGCGATGAAGAAGGCGGGTGTCGATAGCGAGGCCTGCGAAGTCCTGAAGTATCCGCAGGAAACTGTCGCGGCCTCGATCCCGCTCCGCCGTGACGACGGCAGCCTCGAGCTTGTGAAGGCGTGGCGCTGCCGGTACTCGGCGCTCCTGGGCCCCACCAAGGGCGGCATCCGCTACCATCCGACGACCAGCGCGGACGAAGTGGCGCTCCTCGCCTTTCTCATGACCGTGAAATGCGCGCTGATGGAGCTGCCCTTCGGCGGCGGAAAGGGCGGCATCCAGATCGACCCGTCGAGCCTCAGCCCGCATGAGAACGAGCGCCTCACCCGGTCGATGACGGGAGCGTTCCGGCAGGTCTTCGGGCCGGACCGGGACATTCCCGCGCCGGATATGGGGACTGGCCCGACGGAGATGGCGATCATCGCCGACAGCTTTTCCGACGGCGAGGGCGCGCGCCGGGCCCATGTTGTCACCGGCAAGCCCCCGGTGCTGGGCGGGCTGACGGGCCGCACAGGCGCCACCGGGGACGGCGCCTTCATCGCGCTCGAGACGCTGGCAGAGGCGGTGGGCCTGACGGAGCCCGGCCGCATCGCGCTTCAGGGCTACGGCTCGGGCGGACGGCGCTTTGCGCGGGTCGCGGCCGATGCCGGCTGGACCATCGTCGCGGTCGCCGACAGCCGCGGCACGGCCTTCAACGCCGACGGGCTCGACCTCGATGCGCTCGACGAGGCAAAGGAGGCGGGCGAGGGTGTCGCCGATGCGAAGGGCGTCGAGGCGCAGGAGGCCGAAGCGGTGCTCGAGACCGGCTGCGATCTTCTGGTGCCGGCAGCACTCGGCGGTCAGATCGACGAGGACATGGTTGGCAGGCTCGACTGCAGGGCGATCCTTGAGATCGCGAACGGTCCCGTCGTGCCCTCGGCAGACCAGGCGCTTCGCGAGCGGGAGATACCGGTCATTCCCGATCTCCTCGCCAATGCGGGCGGCGTGGTCGTGAGCTGGCTCGAATGGGTTCAGGGGCGAACCGAGATGCCGCTCGGCGAGGAGGAGGTGCGCGACCGCCTGACCGACCGAATGACCTCCCGTGCCAAAGCCGTGCGCGAGGAAGTGGGGAAGCTCGATTGCGACCTGCGAACAGCAGCCTATGCGCTGGCGGGCAAGCGTCTGGCGGAGGCGCTTCGCGCCAGCGGCGCTGCCGCCTATCGCTAGCGCAGCGCCCTCGGCTCATTCTTCGCCTGCTCTCTTCCGCTGCGGGAGGGGCGCGTCACGCCCCCTCGACGGCCTCGAAAAGCTCAAGCACGGGTGCCTCGAGATAAAGCTCCTTCGAGCTGCCGATCCCGCCATGCGCTGCTCGAAACGCCTCGGAGCGTGTCCATGCCTCGAACGAAGCACGGCTCTCCCACACCGAGTGCGAGCAATAGGGCACGTGGTCGGCCGCGGCCCCACCTTTGAGGAGATGAAAGCTCACGAAGCCCGGCGTTTCATGGAGGTGGGATTTGCGCCCGGTCCAAAGCGCCTCGAATGCCGCCTCCTGCCCGGGCACGATGCGGAAGCGGTTCATTGCAACGAACATGGACCCTCGTCGGCGGTGGCGCGCGCTCAGCGCAGCTTCGACGAAACGATGCCGGAGTTGAACCCGCCCCAGCTCAGCTCGCCCTTGAGCCGCTGGTATTCGATCTTGGGGCAGCGGTCCATGACGACCGTGTAGCCCGCCGCCTCCGCCCGCGCGGCGGCGTCCTCATCGATCACGCCGATCTGGAGCCAGAGCGTCTCGAGCCCCCGGTCGCCGAGCACGCGCATCGCCTCGTCCACCACCGCCCCCGCTTCCTCTGAGCGTCGGAAGATATCGACCATCTGCACCGTACCGGCGCTGTCGGGAATGGCCTCGAGGCTTTCGATCACCGTCTCCCCGAAGGCGGTCTTGCCCGCATAGCGCGGGTTGACGGGGATGACACGGAAGCCTTTGAGCTTGAGATAGCGCGCCACGTAGTAGGACGGGCGCACCTCGTTCAGCGAGACGCCGACGGCGGCGATGGTGCGCGTCCGGTCGAGGATCGCGGCGATCTCGGCGTCGCTGTGACGATGAATGGGCATCGCGCTTCTCCGCTTCTGGCGAGGGGGACATCGCCCCGGGCCGTCGGCACGAAAAAAGGTCCGCCGGCATTTGTGCTTTTTGAGCGACAACCGGCGGACTTCAAGTCGGAACGAGGGACAGTGAGTGTTGAGGCGGGTCGTTCAGCTCCAGCCTCACACAGGAGAATATGGGGCGAACACGAAGTTTCTGTAACCCCTCTGCACGGTTTCGTGCGTGATTTTACGCCAGAGGACGCGCAGAACGCCCTTCAATCGCGTTGCGCTGCGGCAAAGAGCGCAACGGCCGTCGCGTTAGAGACGTTGAGGGAGGCGAAACCGCTCGCCGATTCGATTCGCACCAGTCCGTCGCAGATCTCGCGCGTGCGCGGCCTGAGGCCAGGCCCCTCCGCGCCCAGCACCAGCGCGAGCGGCTGGCCGGCCGTCGCGGCGATGGCCGGGCCGAGGGCGGCATCGCCCTCGCCGTCGAGCCCGAGGATCGTGAAGCCAAGGCCCTTCAGCGTCACGAGCGCATTGCCGAGATTGCCGACGCGGAGATAGGGCTGTCGCTCGAGTGCGCCGGAGGCGGTCTTGGCCAGTGCCCCGGTCTCCGGCGCGGCGTGGCGTCGGGGGGCGATGACGGCGCGCGCGCCGAAGACTTCGGCAGAGCGCAGGATGGCCCCTACATTGTGCGGATCGGTAACCCGGTCGAGTGCCACGACGACAGGGGCTGGCTGGGCCGGGTCGGGCGTGCAGGTCGCCTCGAGCGCGCCCCAGTCGAGCGGGTCGGCGGCGAGGGCGGCACCCTGGTGCACCGAGCCCGGATCGAGCGGCGCGGTAAAGCGGCGCGGATCGGCGATCTCGGGCTCGAGCCTTGTGTCCGCGAGGCGCGGCTCCAGCACATCCGCCAGACGCGTGCGGGCGTTCGGCGTCAGGATCAGCCGGTGCAGCCTGCGCCGGGGATTGGCCAGCGCGTCGCGCACCGCGTGGATGCCGAAAAGCCATACCGGCCCGTCATCGCCGCCACCGGCACCGGCGCGTCCCCGCGGACCGCCCTTCGGCGGCCGAGCCTGATCCGGTGCGCCGATCCGTCGCCTGCCGCCGCCGCCCGGGCCGCCGCCGCCCGGGCCGCGGCCGGCCCCACCGGGCCGTCTGCCGCCCTTCTCCTTGGTGGGGCCCTCCTTGCCGGGGTGTTGCTTGTCACCCGGCCCGCCGCCTCGCGCGCCGGCTACAGGGCGATCATTGGCAGCGCGGCGCCGCCCGGCATTGCGCCCGCCGCTCGGCTCACCGTCCTTGCCGTCGCCATCTCCGCCCATGCCGTTCCTTCCCCGACGATGCGATGCGCTTCCGGCACGCCGCCGCCGCAACCCTGCTTCGATACATCATACGACCGACGATCCCGACCGCCTGCATGATGTCCGTTCCATCGCGACGCAGTGTCGGCTCGATGCGCCTGCGACACGACCCTGTTCGACATGTCGGATACCATGATGTGCCATCGCGGCCGTCCCCTTGGCCAAGGCCGTAGGGTTCGCCGGATGGTGTGGCGGCACGACGATGCGCCGTCGTAGATTATGCCGGGGACGGAACGGACGTCGTCGCTATCGATGCGTGAGACGGCCACGAGCGCCTTCTCCGAGGCCAAACACCCGAAGGTTCAGCGTGCCCGGCCGGGTGTCGAACGTGCCGTTGCGCTATCCGTTGCGCTCGGTCAACGGCCCTCCGGCATGATCGCCTACCCCAGCAAAGCGGGCGCGGTCACGCGGGGAGGATGCGGCAGCGCTGCTGGCCGAGGCCGGTGATGGCGAGCTCCAGCACATCGCCGGGCACGAGCCAGCCGGGCGGGTCCATGCCCATGGCGACGCCCGCCGGCGTGCCGGTTGCGATGACGTCCCCGGGCTCGAGGGTCATGAACCGGGAGATGTAGGAGACGAGCCGGCGTACGGGCGCGATCATCGATGACGTGTTGCCTGTCTGGCGCGGGGTGCCGTTGACGCTGAGGACGAGGTCGAGTGCTTGCGGATCCGCCACCTCGTCCGCGGTGACGAGCCAGGGGCCGAGCGGGCCGAAGCCGTCATGGCTCTTGCCCTTGATCCACTGGCCGCCGCGCTGGGTCTGATGCGTCCGCTCGCTGACATCGTTTAGGAGCGCGTAGCCGGCTACGTGAGCGAGCGCCGAGGCCTCGGTGACATAGCGCGCGCGGCTGCCGATGATGACCGCGAGCTCGATCTCGTAGTCGAGCGCGCTCGCGTCGCGCGGCATCTCTATGTCGTCATTCGGGCCCGCGAGGCTGCTGGTGGCCTTGCCGAAGAGCACCGGCTCCTCGGGCGGGGTCATACCCAGTTCGGCGGCATGGTCGGTGTAGTTGAGGCCGACGCAGATGACCTTGCCGGGGCGCGCGACGCAGGGGCCGATGCGCTGGGTCCCGGTCAGCTCGGGCAGGGTCGCCGGGTCGAGGAGGCGCAGGCGGTCGAGCCCCGAGGGGCTGAGCGTGGCGCCGTCGATCTCGCTGGCATGGCCCGAGAGATCGCGCAGCCGGCCCTCCGAACACAGCAGCGCCGGGCGTTCGCTGCCCGGCGGGCCCACGCGCATGAGCTTCACTTCGGTGTCCCCCCTTGGCCTTCGGAGGGAGTAGAGCGAGGCGCTAGGGCCAAAGTATGGCGCACGCCTTGGTTGCGGATACAACCTGTTGGGGAGGGTCGGGCTCTCAGTCCTCGTCGAGGCTGCCGTGCACGGCGACGATGTCGAGCTGCGCCTCCTGCGGTCGGATGGCGCGGAAGCTCTCGGCCACCCCCGCATCGATGAGGCGGCGTTCCACGACGAGAAGGGTGTTGGGCGCGTGCTCCTCGGCAAGCGAGGCCATGAAGGCCAGCTCCTCCGCCGCGACCGGGCGGGCGGCGTCGAGATCTGGCGCGCCCCAGTCGGCGACGAAATGCGCGGCCAGCGCCTCGATCTGGGCCGCGAGTTCGGCGGGCTCGATCTGGCAGACGGCGACGACCGTAGCGCGGCCAAAGCTTTCGAGCCCGAGCCAGCCGTTGGAGAAGGCCTGGCGGGCCTTGCCTTCGGGCATCGCCGTGAGGTCCGAGAACGCGAAGGCGCCCGAGACGGCCCACTCGTCGGGCTCGGCGGCGCGCTCGAAGATGTTGAGATCGCTCTCGTCGAAGCGGAGCGTGCGGGCGAGCTTGGTCGGGGTTGCGGTCATCCGCCCGCTCCCAGGATCGCCGTGAGCGGGCGCAGATGCGTGGTCCCGCCCGCTTCGGCGGAACGCTTGAGGAGCTGGCCGCCCTGCTCGTCGATCCCCATGAAAACCGAGCCCTTCTCGGGCCCGTGTTCAAGCGGCTCGCCGAGGCGCCAGGCGCGGCCGCGCCATGCCTCCTGCAGGCCGGCGAGGCCCCTCTCCTCGAGCGTGTTGAGCCAGACAAGACTGTGGCGCGACCAGCTCTCGAGGAGGGCGATGGGCGTGATCTCGCCACAGCCCTCGAGATGGAGCGCGGTCTCCTCGGCGTGAGGAGTGTCGCTGGCCGGGAGGAAGACGAGGCTGAAGCCGATCACGAGCCAGTCCGGCTCGGTGGCGGGATCTTCTGTGCTGGCCGCAGCCTCGAACCGCCCCGCGCGCCCGCCATTGATGCGGATGCCGCCCGGCCAGTCGTAATGCACCGCGACCTCGGGCGGCGCGAGGGCACCGAGCGCGTCGCCGAGCCCGAGCTCGACCGCGAAGAGGGCGGCCATGGCGGAGGACAGCGGCTCCTCAGGCGCAAGGACGAGCGCCGCCTCCAGGGTGTTCGCGTCGAACTGCCAGACGACGAGGCCGGGATCGATGCCGATGGCGGCTTGCGCGACCGCGCGCGCCATCGGCGCCTGGCCGAGCGGCGCGCGCTCGCCCCGCAGGCGCGGCGGCAGCAGCGGCGCATCGCCCGGCGCAACGAGGCCGTCGGTCGCTGGGCTCGCGCTCATCGCCGCTCAGGCCACGGGACTGGCTGTTTCGGCGAGCGCGCCGGTCTCGACCAGCCGGTCGGCCACGTCGAGGAAGGCGCGGGCCTGCGGGCTACCGGGCTTCAGCGCCACGATCGGGGCCCCGCCATCGCCGGCCTCGCGGATCGCGAGATCGAGCGGGATCTCACCGAGGAAGGGGGCGCCGATACGCTCCGCCTCCGCCTTCGCGCCGCCCTTGCCGAAGGGATGCGCCTCATGCCCGCAACTGGGGCAGATGTATCCGGACATGTTCTCGATGACCCCGAGGATGGGCACCTCGGTCTTCTTGAACATGTCGACGGCCTTGCGCGCATCCAGAAGCGCGATGTCCTGCGGTGTGGAGACGACGACGGCGCCATTGACCTCGGCCTTCTGCGCAAGGGTCAGCTGCACGTCGCCCGTGCCGGGCGGCAGGTCGACGAGGAGGACGTCGAGCCGGCCCCACTGCACCTGGCCCAGCATCTGCTGGAGCGCGCCCATCAGCATTGGTCCGCGCCACACCACCGCCTCGCCCTCGGGCACCATGAAGCCGATGGACATGGCCGTGACGCCGTGGTTGCGGAGCGGCAGGATGATCTTGCCGTCAGGGCTCGACGGGCGGCCGGAGATGCCGAGCATGCGGGGCTGCGAGGGCCCGTAGACATCCGCATCGAGAAGGCCGACACGCAGCCCCTTGGCCGCGAGCGCCACGGCGAGGTTGGAGGTGACGGTCGACTTGCCGACGCCGCCCTTGCCGGAGGCGATGGCTATGATGCGCTCGACGCCGGGCACCTTCTTGGAGGCGGGTTCTGCAGGCTTCTTGCGGCCGATATTGAGCTCGGGCGGCGGACCCTTGGGGGCGGCGCGCGCGCTCGGTGCCGTCGGCTGGGTCGAATGCGCCGTGAGGACGGCCGAGACGCTGGCGACGCCCGGCAGTGTCTTGACCGCCGCTTCGGCAGCGGCGCGGACAGGCTCCATCGCCGGGCCGTTCGCCGGATCGACTTCGATCACGAAGCTAATGCGCGCGCCGTCTCCGCCCTCGGCGACGCTTATCGCCTTGGCCATGTCGGCGCTCACGATGTCGCGGCCCTGGCCGGGATCGACGATCTTTGAGAGGGCGGCCAGCACGTCCTCGCGCTTCACGCTCATTCCGCATCCCCCTCGGCGGCCCCGGCGGACGAGATCTCGCCCTCCACGACATGCTCCAGCCCGATCTCGGGGATGCTCAGGACCATGCGTGCCTTGACGCTGCCAGCCGGCGCGGCCTCGCGCATCGCCTTCTCGATCTCCTGCTGCGAGGTGACGCCCACCTGCTTCAGGAACTTGCGCATCGACATGTTGAAGGCGTCTTCGCTCATCGCTCGCTCTCTCGCATGCAACCGTTTCGCCCCGCTTGTGGCACGATAGCGCGCCCGTTCGTCAAGTCGCGCCGGCGCCGCGGGCTCTGTCTCATATTGACCCAAAGGCAGGCGACGCGTAGGTTTTCTCATCATTTGAGAGGGGCTTGCGATGCTCCGTATGCTTGTTCCCGTTGCCCTTGCGGCCGTTCTTGCGCCTGCACTCGCTTCCGTTATCGCGCCGCCTGCGGGCGCGACGGAGATCATGAACGCCAGTTCGCGAAAGCTGCTCGCCGTCTCGGGCGCGAGCAGGAAGAACGGCGGCAACGTCATCCAGTGGCGCGACGTGAACCAGCGGGACGTGCGCTGGAACATCGAGGGGCCGACGGGCGGAACGATCAAGATCCGCAATCGCAACAGCGGGCTCTATCTGGCGGTGGCCGGGGCAGGGACGCGCAACGGCACCAATGTGATCCAGTGGCGAGACGTCGATCAGCCAGACATCCGCTGGCGGCTCCAGCGCGTGCGGGGCGATTGCTACAAGATCCTGAATGTGAACAGTCGCAAGTACTTGGCGGTTGCCGGCGGGTCGCGCTTCGACGGCGCGAACGTGATCATCTGGGAGGATACCGGCCGGCGCACGCAGCGCGACATCGTGTGGTGCCTGGAATGAGCGGGGGCGCTGGATCTGGCGGCGGGGCAGGCGGCGGCGGGGACAAGCCGGGCTTTTTCGCGGCGGCCTTCGCCAAGGGCGGCACGGCGCTCGTGCAGATGGCGGTGGTGAGTGCTGGCGTCTTCCTCTTCACCTTCGGTGCCAACTGGGTGACCGATGGCGGGCTCATCCGGGTGCTCGGCGGCGTGCCGGAGGCGGAGGTGGCGGCACTGACGGAGCGGCTGGCCGCCGCCGAGGAGGCGCTCGCTGCGCTCGACGAGACGGGCCCCGCGCTCGCGACGATCGGGGCGCGGGTCGGGACGCTGGAGGAGCGCGCGACGGAGCAGGGCCTGGCGCTCGATGCCTATCTCGACCATGCCCGCCGCCTGACGGATATCGAGGGGCGGGTCGAGCCGAACCGGGTGCATGAGAGCCTGGTCGATCTCCTCGGCCATGGCGCTCGGCGGGGGATCGAGGACGAGGAGGAGGGCCCGGTCGACCGGCTCGCGCTGAGTGAGGAGATCGACGAGGTAAGCCGTTATATCAATGACGCCAAGCAATTATGCCACGAAGCTGAGGTCTTTCGCTTCTGCCTGAGCGGGGACCGGTGTGAGGTCGGCTCGGCCGAGATCCTGCGCCATCCGACGCCGATCTCGCTGCGCCCCGTGCTGAACATGACCAAGGGCGACTGGCTGGTTGCGACGGCTTGGGAGCATGTCACGGCGGACCTGATCGATGCCAACGGCAACCGGGTGATCGGCGAGGAAGGCCGGCTCAACATCTACACCCCCAATGATGCGGAAGGCATCGAGGTCTTTCACGACGCGCCGGCCCGGGCCGTAGCGGGTTACGAGGACTTCCGCATCGAATACATCTACTACGACGCCGACAGCGGCTACAGCGCCCCCTGCACGGTCCCCGGCGAAGGCGGCTGAAACCGGGAGCGGGGCGATGCCCGCGCCCACCCACGTCAGCGTAGGGCGGCGAGCCTGAACATTTAGAGAACATACCCATCCTCCAACGCTGTTTCCCCGGTTTGCCTCGTGCCGGGCGGACCCCTCCAATCTGGCTCCGATCCCGCGCAGGATCTCGGGAGGGTGGTGAGGAGCGTGGCCCTCAGAATGCCGGAAAGGACCATGGTGGCCACGGCCCGAGGACCACCGACGACGAGAGTTAACGGGTGACCGAGGGCGAGATGGCCATCTCCGGGGCAAAGAGCGAACGCTCGGGGCGCCGGGTCGGCCGTGAGCGGTCGTCTCCGCAACCGAGCCTGCAGGTGAGGTTGGGGCGCCTGGCAGCGTCATCCTCGTGGTGCGAGCGGTCGGGAGCGCGATGGCGACACCCTGCGGTCCGATATGTGGCGTTCGCTGTCCTTCGCCCTGGTCACGGGCGTCGGTTCGGTAGCTTAGGCCGCGCGCGAGGCGACCTTGCGGCCTTGCGAAGCCCTCGGGTTCACGGATCGTGATGGGCCAGACATCTCCCGGCTGGTGAGACCCCCCTCTCTTAGTCGATGAGCGAGTGACAGCCGCGCGGTGGATGGCGCCGGGCCCGGGCTGCGCCAGCCCCCGATTGCCTGGACGACGGCCATGGCGGCGACTTCGCGCCGGTCGAGCGATGCACGGTCGAGCGCGGCGAAGGAGCGCTCGCAGTTCGGCTTCAGACCGCCATCCGTGCGAAGCCGGTGCCGGAAGGGTTGTCGCGCGCGTCGCCGAGCGAGGGCGTCGACGGCTTGGCGCCGGCTTCCCTGCATCGGACCCCGAAGGTGACGGAGGTGCGCTGGCCGGTCTCAACCGGTCGTCGCGACACCATGGTTCTGAGGCGGCCGTGGGATTTAGTGGAGCGCCTCGACGGGTATCCCCCGGCCGGACGTTTTCCGTGGCCGGGTACTGAGAGCGTGCATCACGGCCGCGAGGTCGGTTGCGCCATGGCAAACGAGGCCCGTGTCCTTCGGGAAGTGCTGCGGCCGTGCGCTCGGTTCGTCGCTTAGGGGGCGTGTCCGGGTTCGGAGGATCCTGTCCGGTCGCGCCCGGGTCCTGGCGGTCAGTCGTCGCTCTTGAGGTAGTCGTCGGTCGTGCGCACGCGGGGGCGGTCGGGGCCCGCGAAGGGGCCGCCGGCCTGGGCGCGGAACTGCACCTTCACGCGGCAGTCGTCGCACATCTGGATGAGGCGGACATTGTCGGAATTGGTGAAGAGCGCGTGGTTGCCCTCTAGCTTGGCGATGATCTTCTCGACCGTGGACTTCACGCCGAAGAGGGTGCCGCATTCGATGCAGGCGAAGGGCTCCTCGGCCTTCTTGACCTCGCCGCGGAAGGCCTGGTCCGAAAGCTCGAGCTGGGGGCGGAGCGTGATCGCGTCCTCCGGGCAGACATTGGCGCAGATGCCGCACTGGACGCAGGCCTCCTCGCGGAAGCTGAGCTCGGGGCTGTCCGGATTGTCCATGAGCGCGCCCGTGGGGCAGAGGCCGGCGCAGGCGAGGCAGAGGGTGCAGGCGTCCTCGTTCACGATGACGGCGCCGTAGGGTGCGCCTTCCGGGAGCGGCAGGGGCGCGTCCGGCACGCCGCCGGCCAGCGCCTTGGCCGCGAGGCGCACGCCGTCGCGCCGGCCGCCGGAGGCGAGGATCGTGTCGATCTCGAGTGCCGGGGGCGCGGGGGCGTAGAGCGCCTCGCAGAGGGCGTCCGGCTCGGCCGGCTCGACGAGGCGGAGGCGCCCGGCGGGTGCCTTGGCGCCATGCGGGCCGCGGGCGGCCATGGCGCCGGAGAGGACGGCATCGGCCAGCGCCATCTCGGCCGCGATCACCTCGCGGTCGTCCTTGGGGCCGGCGAGGACCGTGACGTCGCTGTAACCGAGGGCGAGGGCGACGAGCATCTCCGCATGCCCGAAGGCGGCGAGCGCCCGGGTCTCGAGCGGCAGGACGTCATGGGGCAGGCCGTCCGAATGGCGGGCGGCGAGGCGGATCATCTCCGCACCGTGGCCGTCGCAATGGACGAGGAGGCGGGGAGCACCCTTGCCGCCGGCCTTCTCCCACGCCTCGGCCATGACGCGCATGACGCGGTAGAGATGTTCGACGGGCGGGTCGGAGGAGAGGGCTGCGCCGGAGGGGCAGACGGCGGCGCAGGCGCCGCAGCCCGCGCAGATGTTGTGGTCGAGGACGACCGCCTCCTGATCCGGTTTGGAGGCGCCGATGATGGCCCCGGTGGGACAGACCGAAAGGCAGCGGGTGCAGCCCGTCTTGCCCGCGCGCGCATGGGCGCAGAGGCTGGCTTCGAAGCGGATGTGGAGCGGCTTCTCGAAGCTGCCCTCGAGCTGCGACGCCTCCGCGACGGCGCGGGTGATGCCGGCGGGGTCGCGCGGGTCGGCGCGGAGATAGCCGTCGCGCTTGGCAGGCGCGGGAAAGAGCGGGTCGGTGCCGCGCAGATCGAGGATGACGTCGCAGCCCGTCTCCGCCCCGTTCTGTGCGCGGCCGAAGCCCAGGGCGCCGCGGCCCGCAGGCTCCATCGCACGGTAGCCGTCGACCGTGAGGGCGAAGCGGCCGAGCGCGCCGGCGGCGCGGGTGACGCGACCGACGGCGATGTCGAAGCCCTGGGGCGGGGTGACGATCTCCTCGGCCTCATCGAGCAGCACGGTGACGGAGAGCGCGTCCGAGAGCCTGGCCGCGGCGTCGAGGGCCGCGTCGGCCGCAACGCCGCCGCCCCCGAGCACGAGGCAGAGGCCGCCGCTTTCGACATCCATCACCGGCGTCGGTGCCGCGCCGAGGCGGGCGGCGGCGAGGAGGGCGGCCTGCTTTGGCCCGGTGCGCGCGAGATCGGCTGGGCGGGTCCAGCCTGCGCGGTCGCGGATATCGACGGTCGCGGGCGCGGGGCGGCCGGCCTCGGCCGCGATCTCGGCAAAGGTCTCCGCCATCTGGGCGCAGGCGACGACGACCTCGCCCTCGCCCCCGAGCGCCTCGGCGAGCATGCCGGCATCGCGCCCGCAGAGAAGGGTCGCCTGGGCCACGGTCTCGAACCCCGCGCCTGCCGCGATGGCGGCCGCATCGGGACGGAAGGTGCCTGCGCAGTCGCACAGGATGAGGCGGGGCTGGCGTGGATGGCTCGGCGCCATGGGTCCTCCCGGATCGGATCGGCGGCGTGCCGCCAGGCGGCCTCTGCGGGCCGTTGCCGATCCGTCTAGGCGCAAGACGGTTCCGCGACAAGACGGAGGGCGCGTGCCTCTTTCCGCTTGGTGGCAGTCTCTTTCCTAGACCGATCGATCCGCACTATCTATCGGTTGACAAGAACATGGGGAAAGCAGTCCCCGAACGGGAGGATATTGTGGGCGCCGAGCGCAACCCACCCATCGAGAGCGTCGTGACCGAGCGGCATGAGACGATCCCGCTTGGCATCGTGCTGAGCCGGCGACCGGGCGTGACCCGCTGGGCGGCGTGGTCATGGCGGCCGACGGCGGTGCTGCCGGGGGCGGGGCCCGCGGCGGCGAGCGCGGCGGACTGGCAGGTGCTGACGGAGGCGCCGGGCGGGGCGGCGGATTTCCATGCCGCGACGCTGCCCCTGACGCTCCATCGCGCGGAGACCGAGGCCTATCGCGTCGCGCTCTCCAACGACCCGCCGATCCTCTATGTCGTGCTGCGGCCGAACGAGGCGGACGAGGGCGGCGCCGGCGCCGCGGCGCGGCCTTACGTGCCGTTCCTCGCCACCGCCTCGCCCTTCGAGGCGCAGGACTATGCGGATAGCGGGGAGGAGCTGGTCGAGCCGGTGGCGATGACGCCTGCGCTCATCGCCTGGATCTCGAGCTTTGTGGACCGCCATCACCGCGACGAGGCGTTCAAGAAGCGCAAGCGCGACCGGGTGCGGATCGAGGCGGTGGAGGACGGGCGCGGGGATGCCCGTATCCGCCAGACCGCCGATGTCTACAGAAGCCCCGCGAGCCGCCGGGCGGGCGAGGCCGAGAAGCGGACGGACGGCGCCGAGGAGGCGTCGCCCGGCATGGGCGACGGGCCGGACGGGGAGACGGTGCATTGAGCCGCCCTGACAGCCGCGATGACGGGTTCCTCGGCCGCTGGTCGCGACTGAAGCGCGAGGGCGGGGAACCCGCGCCGGCCGAGGCGGAAGCCGCGGCGGAGATCGAGGCGGCGGCGCCGGCCGAGCCCCCGAAGAGCGATGCGGAGGTTCTGGAGGAGCTTGGCCTGCCGGAGCCCGAGATGCTGGAACCCGGCGACGATTTCGCGGCCTTCATGAAGGCCGCGGTGCCCGAGCATCTGCGGCGCCGGGCGCTCCGCCGGCTCTGGACCACGAACCCGGTGCTCGCGAACCTCGATGAGCTGGTGGATTACGGCGAGGACTTCACCGACGCGGCGACCGTGGTGGAGAACCTGGCGACCGCGTGGAAGGTGGGGCGGGGCTACGACATCCCCGAGCCCGAGCCCGAGCCCGACGGCGAGGTTGCCGAGGAGACGGCTGGGACGGCCGATGCCGACGACGCCGAAGGGGCGGTGGAGCCCGGTGCTGAAGAGCACGGGGACACGGTCCATGAGGACGCCGAAGCGCTTGCGGAGGCGGGTGCGCAGCACCCGGCGCCCGGAAATCCTGCAAGCG
>JBCCDG010000071.1:0-21398 GCA_039030915.1 Pseudomonadota bacterium
ATTTTTTTGAAGAAAGCAATCACAAACACCTCAAAGTGCATGTAAACCGAGAGGAATATGGTATCCTGGAAGGCTCTCCGAAGTGAAGGTACACATGGTCAGGATTTTTTTTTTCTCATTCATGTGCCAAAGTCTCGTCCACTGTGATTACCTGGCAGACGTTGTCGTTGCTTATGTCCCAGAAGGCACTGTGGCCAATGTGAAAGCCTGCTCCGTTCTTCTGCACAATCACGCACGAAACTACATATTTGAAAGGCTTGCTGAGGTCGTGCAGCTCCTGCATGCTCCTATCACAAATCGCGTTCACCCAGTGGGAAACCTGAGCGACCGTGGAGGAGTGGAGATCGATTGTACGCTGGAAGGTGATAGGAAGCACTTTGAGGCCAACACGAAGGAAGGCTACGCCGACATACTCAAGCGATGCGACCGGGACGAACATCTTGGAATACGTGCACGCCGCTCGACGTCACCGTGGATGGCGTTGTGATCGGCACGCGTCTTCAGTTCGGCGTGGGCGAGGATATCGTTTTCGACTTCAACGCGAATGCCACGCTGGCGCGGGTGCAAACGCTGCTGCGCGCGCTGAGTTTCGACAATATCGATGACGACGATCCTACGCCGGGCGGGCGCATGATCGACTACACGCTGACGGATGGCGACGGCGGCACGGCAACGTTCTCCAGCACCGTGACGGTCGAGGCGGTCGATGACACACCGACGATCGGCGCGCTCGACGGCGATGTGCTGGCCTATGCGGAGGGCGACGGGCTGGTCGCCATCGATGCCGGCGCGAATGCTGCAGTACTGGACGTTGACGGCAGCGCCACGGCGGGGCCCGGCGATTTCGGCACCGGCCAGCTGACGTTGGCGATTAGCGCTGGCGGGGAGGCGGCGGAGGACACGCTGTCGATCCTGCCCTCGGGCCCACTGACCTTCGACGACACGACCGGTGCACTCGGCTTCGGCGGCACGGCGTTCGGCACGGCGACCGGGGGGACGAGCGGCAGCCCGCTGGTGATCGCGCTCACCGCGGAGGCCGACGTCGAGATGGTGGATGCGCTGCTGCGCGCCGTCGCATACCGCAACACGGACGAGGACAGCCCGGTGGCGGGCGACCGGACCGTCGACTTCTCGCTTGTCAACGGATTGACCCAGGTGCCGAACACCGTGTCGGCGACGGTGAGCGTGAGCGCGCGAAACGATTTCCCGAGCATCACGGACTTCACGCTGGCGACGCTCAACTACGCTGAAGGACAGGGGCCGTTGTTCCTCGATATCGGTGCGCCGGCGATGGTGACCGACGTGGACAGCCCCGACTTCGACGGCGGATTGCTGCGGCTCGCGATCAATGCAGGCGGCGACGCAGGCGAGGACATTCTGGCCATCGACGAGGGTGCCGGGGTCACGCTCGCAGGCGATGGTGTGCTGGTCGACGGGATCGAGATCGGGACCGTGACGGGCGGGACGGGCGGACTGGCCCTGTCCATCGCGCTGGACGAGGATGCGACGGCGGCGACGGTGGCGCGGGTTATCCAGCGGCTGACCTACGAGAACACCGACACCGACGACCCCACCGGCGGCGCGCGCGCGGTGCTTCTGTCGATCTCGGACGGTGATGTCGATCCCTCGGGCACCCGCAATCTCGGCTTCGAGATCGACGTGCTCCCGGTCGACGATCCGCCGGAGATCCTGGAGCTGGACGGCGATGTGGTGCCGTATGTCGAGGGGGATGGACCGGTCGCGGTCGACCGGGGCACGATGCTCGACATCGTCGACGTGGACAGCGATCATTTCGACGGAGGAACACTGCGTATCGCGTTGTCCGACCCCTCTCCGCTGCCGGACGGAGACCTGGAAACGCTGAGCATCCGGACGGCCAACGGAGTGGCGACGCCGATGCCCGGCGTCGGCAATCCGCTGGTCGTCGATGGGCTCGCGATTGGCACGATTGCGGCAGTCGGGCAGCTTGGCGCGGGCACGTTCTTCTCGCTCGATGTGGCGCTCAATGCCAACGCAACGCCGGAGCGGGTCGCCCGTGTGCTGCGTGAGCTGACTTACGAGAACGCGGCGGCTGCCGATCTGGATGAGGGCGCGCGCACGCTCACCGTGCAGCTGCGGGACACGGCTACCGGGCCCTTCGCCACCGCCGAGGTGACCATCGACGTCGCCGACCGGCCCGAGCCGCCGGTCGCGCGCGACGACGCCGCGACCGTTTCGGAGGACGGTCCTGAAACCGCAGTCGACGTGCTGGCCAACGACAGCGATGCGAACGGCGATCCGCTAACCCTGAGCGCCATCGCGGCGAATGGGTTCGCAGGGACGGCGCGGATCGGTGCTGGCGGTACCATCCTCTACGATCCGGCAGGCGCGTTTGAGGCGCTGGCCGTTGGAGAGACGGCTGAGGACCTGATCAACTACACCATATCCGATGGCACTGGCCGCAGCGGCACCGCCGCGCTGCGGGTGACGGTAGAAGGGGCCAACGACGCTCCGGTTGCCAACAACGATATCGCCAGGGTCGAGGCGGGTCCCGATGAGGTCGCCATCGCGGTTCTGGACAACGACAGCGATGTCGACGCGTCGGACCAGTTGACGGTCGTGCGGCTCGACACGATCGATACGGACGGAACGGCGCGCATCCTGGCGGACGGGCAGACGGTGATCTATGTCCCCGATCCGGCGCTGGCGCCGGGCAGTGCCGCGATCGACCGACTGGTCTACGAGGTCTCGGACGGCAATGGCGGTCTGGCAACCGCGTCCATAACCGTGCTGATCGGGAACGCGATGCCCGATCCCGGTCCGGGACCGGGTCCGGCGCCCGGCCCCGGTCCGGGGCCGACCGGGTCGCCCCCAGTGGCGCGTGACGATGCCTTCGGCACCGGTGCGCGGCAGGCGCTGTCGGGGAAAGTGCTCGCGGACAACGGTGCCGGGGCGGACAGCGATCCCGATGGTGGCGCGCTCACGGTCAATGCGCTTGCGATGCCGGTGGGTGCGCCCGGCATGCCGGTAACGCTGGCATCGGGGGCGGTTGTAACCCTCTCGGCGGATGGCGGATTTCTCTACGATCCGGCCGGTGCATTCGACGATCTCATGCCAGGCGACACCGCCACCGACAGCTTCGATTACTCGGTGGTGGACGACGACGGCCTGACCGACACCGCCACCGTCAGCATCGACATCGCGGGGCCCCAGTTTACCGTCCTGATCGGGACACCGGCGCCCGACCGTTTCGACATCGACAGCTTCGGGACACCCCTGCGCATCGAGGGGCTGGCGGAGGAGGACACTGTCGCCTTGCCCGCCACGCTCGCCGAGATCGACATCGAGGCGGTCGAGGGCGGCTTCCGGATCTGGACGGAGGACGGACAGCCCATCGATCTCATCTCGGTAGAGCGGATCGAGCTTGCGGACACGACCTTGGTGCTCTGCGACACGCCGGAAGCGGCGACGTTGTTCCTGCTCTATCAGTTGATCCTCGACCGGGCGCCCGACCCGAGCGGGCTTGCGTTCTGGAAAGCGTCGATTGCGGCGGGGGCGAGCTTCGAATTCGTCGCGGGCAAGATGATCGAAAGCGACGAGTTCCTCGACAATTTCGGCGTGCCCGAGAGCGACGCAGCCTTCGTGGAAGACCGCTATCTCTTCGGGCTCGAGCGTATGCCGGACATGGCTGGCTTCGATTTCTGGACCGGCCTTCTCGAGACAGGTGCGCTCAGCCAGGCCGGGATGGCAGTGGCCTCCAGCAGATCCCCTGAATTGATCGAGTTCTATGAGGCAGAACTCGCCAATGGCTGGCTGGCTGAAGAGCCCACAATTCTCTAGGAGAGGGTCGTAATTTGCACTTCCAATGAGGATGTTAGCGCTATTGTTTCAGATTCTTTCCTGCACTCATTTCACCGAATAATTGGAACTTCTCACTAAATTTGGCACCCAGCATTAGGTGCCAAGAGCACCAAGGCCAAGAAACCCACGAGGCTGACCTCTCCCCTGGATCAGAGGCCGCGTTTACTGGAATTCTTTGGGTGGTGAGTTGCCATGAGCGCCGGCGCGGAGCCCGAAAGAGGTTCGCGCCGCGGTGAGGCTGAGAAACTCCTTTGGCAAGCGGTAGGTGTCGCCGTTGCCGCTCGGTCCGGTGGCGCTCCCGGTAGCGACCGGCGCGGGCGCCGGAACCGATGTCGGTCGTGTCGAGAAGTCCGAGCCGCAGCATCCACCCGGCGCCCCGTCGCCGGCGGCGCCTGGACGTCAGGGCCGCGGCGCACCTGCCGGCAGGGCGTAGACCAGATTGGTGAGGGACAAGATCGGCTGTCCCGCCACGGGTGTGTCGGTGCCCCGATCGTCCGTTGAGTAGACCGTGACCTCGATCTGGAAGAGACCGGTCTCGGCTGGAGCGCCTGCCGCTGCGCGCGCATCCTCGACCGCCTTGGCGAAGCGGGTCACGAAACTGCCAGCGTCAGGCATCGCGTCGCCGGGTATCTCGAACCGGTACTCGGGCACCAGCACAAGCGGGAAGTAGGCACCGAACGGAGCGGCCCCGCCCGCCGGCACCGCAATGTCATAGCCATAGCGGGCCGCGACCTTCACGAAACGCCCGGCCCCTGCCGCCCCCATGTCCAGCGCTGTCACCGACGCTGCGTTGATGACCTGCCGGAAGAGCGCGTTGAAGAAGCCGGACAGCGCCTCGGTCAGGGACGGGTCCGTGCCGGTGCCGGACGCGAAATCGCGCAGATCGACCCGTTCAGAGCGCAACACGTAAGGCGTCACCTTGCTGGGGAACATCGCCTCGCGCGTGCGGTAGACGAAGTCCGGGTTGGTCGTGCGCTTCGGCAGAAGCCGCGCATTGCGGGTCACGCCGATGCCGCTCCACCCGTTCTGCTTGGTGACAAGATCCAGCTGCTCGAACCCGAAGCTCAGCGCGATGGCGGTCGAGACCGGGCGGTCGTAGGGGATCAGCAGCGCATCGCCGATCTGCCGGCGCTCGAGCGGTGCAGGCTCCCCCCCACCGGACGTGTCGAAGAGCTGCGGCCAAAGATAGCGGCGCGTCGCCACCACCCTGCTGGCCTGATCCGTTGGATCGAGGAACAGCGCATAGGTCTCGACGGTTGCGTTGTCGACGATGCGCCAGGCCGATCCCAGCATCTCGGCGAACACGCGGGGGCTGCCCGACAGCGGAAAGCCCGCATCCGCGAACAGCGAGCGGAGTTCCGGCGGGACGGTGCGCGCATCGAGCGCGGCAACTAGCGCCGCCGTCATGCTCTCGGGTGCTGCCAGCACGAAATCGGGCTTGCCGCTGACGCTTCTCAGCATCAGATAGCCGAAGCTGTCGCGCCGCTCGTCGCTTACGACGGGCTCGAGGTCGTAGAGATAGGCGTCCCCGTCTTCCGAGCCGGCAAGGAACGCCGCCGGTACCTCGAACGCCGCAGCAATGGCGTCCGCGAATGTCGCGAATGCCCCAAGCGCCGCCTTCGCCGCAGCCTGTGCCCCGGAGGCGGCAGCGGGATCGCCAAGCGCGGGCAGATCGGCCTCCAGCGCTGCTTCGGCGACCGAGAACGCGGCCAGTGCCCGAGCCAGTTCGGGGCTCTCGGCCAGCGCCCGGCGCGAGACCAGGGCATCCGCCGCGCCGACGTTGTAGCGCACGTCCAGTGTCATCGCGTCCTGTGCCGCTGTCTGACGCCGCATCTCCAGGCCATAGGTCCAGTCAAACAGCGCGGCCTTGTTCGCGTCCTCGAGCCCGTCCGCCGTCTGGCGCGACACGGTGGCGAGCCCGGGATAGGCCCGTAGCGGCAGCGGGATCGCCACCTGCCCGACGCGGCTGTCGTTCGGCAGCGCCGCGCTGGGCGTGCTTGCAAGCGGGATGACGAAGCTCAGCCACGACGAGTCCTGATAATCGCCCACCGTCTCCTGACGCTCGACGATGTCGTATTCCAGCTCGGTCACAGTGTAATCGAGGTCGAGGAGCAGCGCGCGGTTGGCGGCGAGGTCCTTCACGTCGAGCAGGAAAGTCGCGCGCTGGCGGCCGTTCGACAGCGCCACCTTGCCTGTCGTGAAGCTGTAGACAGGCGTGATCCGAAGGACGCGCAGCGTGGTGTCGGGCTGCAAGGTATAGCGGTTGGCGTCCTCGATATCCCCGGCCCAAAGGGCATCGGCAAAGGCTTGGAGCGTGCCGAAACCGAGCCGCGTGCCAAGATCAGCAAGCGTATCGCCAGCCTCGACCGTCACCGTGCCCGAACCGGAGGGCACGAACAGCGTCGAACCGGTCTGGAACACGCCCGTCCGCTTCGCGTTGGCGGCTACGAGCTGTTCGACGGTGATGTCCAGCCCGCCGGCGATCCCCGCAAAGCTGTCGCCCTCGGCCAGCATGTGCGACAGCGCCACCAGCGTCAGCGTTGCACCCACTCGGAACAGCGTGGCGTCCGGGGTGACAACCTCCAGCCTGCCCGGAAGATCGGCTGGGGTGACACCGAAGGCCACCGCCACGTCGCCGATCGTAGTGCTGCGCGTCGTCTCGAACCGGGCGCTGTCGAAGCCGAGCGTGATCCCGTCGCCAAGCACGAAGCGCTGCGCGCTGACCATCTCGGCAAGATAGGCGGGCGCGACATCCAGCTCAGTGGCGAGCGCGTCGAGGCTTGCCGCAGCACCCTCGGTCAGTGTCACCGACCGTCCGATGGGCTTGCCGGACAGGCGCGCCGCGGTAGCGGGGTTCGAGCAGGACGAAGTCACGTCGAAAGGCACCTGCACGATCGCATCGACTGTGTAGGCAGCGGAAAGTTCGGTCAGAAGCTGTTGATAGAGCGCCTCGGCCGCTTCGTCGGTTGCCGTCGCCGGATCGTCCAGCGCGTCCGGCGCCTCGATGATCGGGGCAACGCGTCGCTTCAGGGCGCTTGCAATGCGTCCCTTCACACCGACCAGCCCCGCAAGGGTCGCGCCATCCAGCCGGTGGATCGCGGCGGCATAGGCAGGCGAGAGGAGCCGGTCGAGCATCGCATAGAACCGCCCGGCCCAGGCGTCGATATCGACGCCGCTGAAGCTGAGGGTCACCGTCCCCTCGATCCCTCGTCCGGGCACGAATTTGGGCAGGTCGACATCGGTCGCCTGCCACAGATCCGTCGACAACGGCGGCAGCGCGTAGCAGGCGGTCGCCGCCCCGTTGACGGTGAAGCCGAAGCGCGCCGATGGCGGCCCCTGCGTCCCCAGGTTCACCGCCCAGAGCTGGCGCGCCTCCGTATCCTTGCCCGCCTCACGCTCGGCGGTGCGGATGCCGCCCTCGGCCGTGTCGGACTGTCCGCAGGCCCAGCGCGCGGGATCGCCCCGCGTGGCCCGGTCATTGCCCGTGGCAAGCTTGAGGCCAGGGAAGACGCCCTCGAACACGTCTGCGAAAACCTTGAGCGAGCGGGGTGTGGCGGGATCGACCGCATCGGGCCCCGCCAGTGCGTCCTCCGGCGTGTCGGCCAGGGGTTGCGGCGCAAGCGCTGTTTCTATCGAGAAGACCTGCTCGACATCCGCGAACTCAGGATCGACCAGATCGATGGGGCGCGTCATCGTGAGCGTCGCCTTCACCGGCCAGATCGCGGTCTGATAGGCGGGCGTGACCGCTGTGCCGATCTGGAGCGGCCGGACCGGCGGGAACAGCGTCGTCGCCATCAGCCGAAGGCCGGTATTGGCACGCGCCACCGTCGCGGCATCGACCGAGGCGGCCTGCCCCCGCTGAAGCCGAAGCACGTTGAACGCGTCCGCCACGGTGCCTAGGGTGGCGCCCGCGCCGATGACCACGATGTCCGTCCCGAGCACCGCGTCCTGCCCGGGCTGCAGCAACCCGTAGAGCGCGGCGTTCGTAGCCCCCAGAGTGCCCGGGTCGGTGCCGATGCGCGCCGCCGCGTTCCCCAGCGTCTCGGCGTCGGCGCTTTCGATGGCGGGCGCGGCGATCACGGCGCCGGGGCGAACCAGCGCGTCGAGCCCCGCGACCGCGTTCGCGAACGCATCGAGTGTCAAGTCAAACGCCGCTGCCAGGGACTGGAAGCTATCCTCCAGCGTGGGCGTGACCGTCGTTCCCGCAAGGGTGATGGCGGTTTCGGGATTGAAGAGACCCGCAAGCCCGGCGTTCAGGTCGCCAAGCGCCGGCATGCTCCAGCCCGGATAAGCCGCCACCACATCCGCAAACCGCATTGCCGACGCCGCGCGGTAGAAGGACGGCGCCTCGCCAGCCACCCGCAGCCTGTAAGGCAGGACGACCGATGCGCCTCCGGCCAGCGCCAGCGCGCCATTCGCGGCGCCTAGCGTCTCGAGCGATGAGCCGTAGTCCTCTGCGATCTCATGAACGCTGCGCCCGGACGGGATCGCGACTTCGTCGAACCCGACCACCAGCGCCTCGGCGGTGGGAAAGAATGCCGGCACTGTCGCATTTGCCGTCAGCAGCGCGACGATACCTCCCGCGCGGGGGGCCAGCGCCTCGGCCACGCCCGCCAGCGTATCGCCGCCCGCAACCACGTAGTTCGGCAGCCCCAGCTCCTGCTCCGGGGCGAAAAGACCCGCGAGCATTCGGTTGGCGACGACAAGATCGACTGCCGTAGCGCTTGGTTCGCGGTCCTGGAACCGTATCACGAACGCGGCGAGGGTCTCGCCGCCCGCCGCCACGGCAAGCGACACACCGTTCAGGGTGAGGACCGCGCCCCCTTCAAGCAGCGCGCCCGTATTGGCCTCGATCAGCCCCGGCACCAGGGGAGCCGTATCGGCGCCCTGCAGGCCGGTCAGTGAAACCGCTTCGTCCGCGGCGATGGTGGCTGCCGTCAGGAACGGATCCGGCGGTACCTGATAGGGACGCTCAGCGGCGTTGATCACCGTACCTGCACCAAGCCGCGCGTTGGGACTGTGCTCGGCAATTGCAGCGGCCAGTCCGGAGATGTCCATGCCGGCTCGCGCTGCCATCGCCTCCAGCGTGTCGTCCGGCAGCGCGACAACCAGCTTCGGGATGCGCAGCGACTGGCCGGCGGCAAACAGCGCGTCAGCCCTGGCGTCGGGATTAGCGGCAAGGATCTCACCGGGGGTCGTCGACTGGGCCCTGGCGATCCCGTCCAGCGTATCGTTCGGCGCCGACCCCTGGCTGACCGCAACCGGGCTAGCAGCCGCTACGGCGCCCAGGAATGCATAAGCCTGATAGGCGAACCCCGCGAAATCCAGACGCAACGCCGCGTCCAGCGGATCGACTGCGCCCAAGGTGGTGCCAAGCGCGAAGCGCGTCCCCGGCATCGCCACCTGGTAGTAGATGCGGATGTACTGCTCGAGATCGACGCGCGCGCTCGCCTTCGCGGCGCCGGGGGCCTGCCCGGGCATGGGAGTATAGCGCGACGGATCGAACGCCCAGTCGAGCACCAGCCGGGGCGCCGCCGCATCGCCCGCGAACCGGTATGCGCCCGTGCTGCCCGGCCAGCGACCCGGTGCGATCAGCGGGTCCGTGTAGCCGACGGGCGCCGTGACAGGCTGCAACGCCGTAGCCGGGGTGACGCGGTTGCCGTAGATGTCCTGCAACGCCAGGCTGAACGACACGGTCGCCCCCGCCCGGATACCGGCATAGGGATTCTGCCGCGCATCGGGCAGCGCCGGGCTGGCGGGCACCGGGTTGTGCTTGGCCAGAAGCGAGATGCGCGCGGCCCGACGATAGCGCCAGTATCTGTCCTCGTCCGGATCGGCGGCGGCATCGGTGTCGGCGCCGGGATCGTTGCTGGCGCGGGCGTCCTCGTTCGTCGGCCCGGCGGGCAACCCTTCCCCACTTCCCGCGAAATCGGCCGTGTCCGAGAGGCGGAAGCTGAGGAGATTATAGAGCGTCGAAAGCTCGGTCGCCGCGTCGCCCGCGCCCAGTGCCCGGTCGGCGTCCGGGTTCATGTATTCTGGGTTGTCGCGTTCCAGATAGATGCCGGAGGTCCCGGGGGGTACTGTGGCGGCTCCCTCCAGATCGCCAGCGCGAAACTGCATCAGCGTGTCGGTGACAAAGACGGGCGCCGTCTCGTTAGCACCGGCCAGTGCCTCGACGGTCGTCCCGGCCGCCGCCGCGATGCCGCTCAGGGTGTCGCCCGGCGCCACCGTGTGGCTGCCGCCGTCCGGCAGGGTCAGGGTTGCGCCGGGGCTGAGGATGCCGCGGATCGCCGCGTTCGCCACCGCCAGCGCGGCGGTCGTGAGACCGAGCGCGGGATAGTCCGCCGCCACGCTCGTCAGCGTATCCCCCGCCACCATCCTGTGAACCAACGGCTGGGCGAACAGACCCTGCTGCGCGAGATCGATGCTCTCGCCCACGAGCGCCACGGTGTTGAAGGCGTAGAGATACAGGTCGTTTCCCGCCGCCTGTGAGCCGAGGATGACCAGAAGCGTCAGCGTCGCGGTGTTGTCCTCCCCGAAGATCCGACCCGGCAGCCCGCCGTCGCCCTGGCGGTACGTCAGATAGAATCCGCCCGACCGCACCGTGCTGGCTTCCCAAAGCAGTTCGAGGACACCGTCGCTTTGTTCCGCCGTGAAATTCGCGGTGGCGACAGGGTCGGCGCTCCGCGACATGCGCCGGGCGGCAAAAAGCCGGGCTTGGCGCCGTCCCATGGCTTAGCGTCGAGAGGTTGGTCTTCAGCACCGCGCTCGCCGTCCGGTCGAACGCGTCGGAGACCAGTCCGTCGCTGTTGGCATCCGACGCGACCGGGTCGGCGCCGTAAAGCGGATAGATCTGCGCCGTTTCGCCAGACGTCTCGCGCAGATGGAGCAGGGTTTCGAGTAGCCGGTGCTTACCCGCGTCATCCGCGCCCCGGATCGTGTAGGTGTCCGGCAGGAAGGGCGCGTCGCCGCCTTCCACGGGAACGCGCGCAATCTCGATCTCGACCGTCGTCGCAAAGAAGCCACAGGTGAGCGACGTGGTCGACAGCCGCCCGTCCGGCCGCGTATGACCCTTCACCAGACCATACGGCGCGGCTTGGCCTCGGCTGGCCGCGACAGCGTCGATCAACGCCGTCGGCAGCGGCCAGATCGTCGGCTCGCCTGCCGCCCGGTCGGGATCCGACAGGCAGGTGTCCGCAGGCAGTGCCCCCGCCGCCCAGGCGAGGCGCAGCGACAGCGGCGTGCGGCGGGCCTGATACTCGATCAGCGCAAGACGGCGGCTGGCGCGCACCTGCGGATCCAGCGTCTGGGCCGCGAACTCGGCGATCTGCTGCATCTCCTCGGGTGAGAGCGGCACGCTGAGCGTGTCGCCCGTCGCAAGCGCCACCCAGTCCGCCAAGTGTGTCTTGGAGAGATCGATGGCGAAGTCCTTGGTGTCTGTGCCGGGCGCCTCGAACTCCTGCCCGATCATGGCGAAGACCGGGAAGGTGGTGATCGCGGCACTGTCCGCCGCCTGCCGGTCGGGGCGCGACAGGATGGCGGCGGCGCTATCGTCCTCGACATGCGGCAGCCGGAGCCCATGCAGAAGGAACCGCGAGACCGACGCCGCGACCTCGTTGAACGCGCCCGCGGAGACAAGCCGCTCCGTCAATGCCGAGATGGTGAAGGCCGGCACGTTCGCGATAGTGAGAACCACCGGGCCTTCGTCGGCATTGGGGTCACGGAAAAGACCCGGCGTGGCGGCCAGCAACTCGCCGAGTTCCGCCAGACCCAGCGCGTACCGATCCGCAAGGCTGGCAAAGCTGTCCGTCGCGCGAATTTCCGGCGTTATGGGCGGCACGACCAGAACGGCGCGCTGCGCGAGAAGCCCGGACACCGCCGCGTTGGCGGCGACCAGGGCCGCGGCATCGATCCCGAAATACCGTGCGAGGTTCGTGAAGGTCGGCGTGTACGGGAACTCCAGGATCGTACCCGCCGCCAGGGTCGCCAGATCGACCTCCGGGTTCCAAGCCGCCAGCATCTGGCGGAGCTCGGGCGTCGCCGCCCCGAAATAGGTGGCGAGGATGGTGTCTTCGGTGTCTCCGGTCGCGACGGCATAGTGCACGACGACGGCCTCGGCGAGCAGCAAGCCCGCGCCCTGCACCACGATCTGCTGGCCGGCGGCGACGCGAATATCGGCGTTGAGGCGCAGGATCGCCGCGGTGCTCGATCCCTCGGCGTCGGCGATGCCGCCGACCGTATCGCCGGGCTTCACCGTATAGCGCACGGCGCCGTCCGCGGTCTCGACCACCAGCTCGCGCCCCGCCGCAAGGGCGATGGCGGGATCGGTATTCGCGTCCAGCAACGCCTCCTCCGTGACGGCATAGTATCGGGCGAGCGAGGCCAGGGTGTCGCCGTCCCGCGTGGCGACGCTCAGATCCCCGGCGGAGATCCGGGCGCCGGGGGCGAACAGCCCACCCTGATCCGCGTTCCCGGCCGCCAGGTCCGGCGCCCCGATGCCGAAGCGTTTTGCGATTTCGTCCAGCGTATCCGCCGCTTGAATGCTGTAGCGGATGCCGCCGAGTACCGGGCGCTGGCGTATCGCGCCGGCCCGTGGTCCGCTGGCCAGCTCGGTTTCGTCCCAAGCGTAGAGGATCCCCGTCGCGGCCTGGTTCGCCTCAACGATGCGCGCGGTGGTCACGGTGACCGGGATCGCCAGCATCTCACCCGGTTTCAGGTCGCCGAAATCAACGCCTGGGTTGGCGTCCTCGATCGCCACCTCGCTCACGTCGAAATCGGCAGCAATCGAGCCCAGCGTATCCCCGGCACGCACCACATAGGCCACCTGCCCCGGCAGAAACCCGGCGGCGATGGAGGCGAGCGATGCACCTTCGGCATCCGTGACGCTGTGCTTGTACGTCCGAAGCTCGTCGATCGCCGCCTGCACCACGGCGCGCGTTAGAAGCTGGAAGTACTTGCGAAAGACCAACGTGGCGACGGTTTCCTCGACCGGCGCGGGTTCGGCCATCGTGCGGGCGGTGCCATCGGGATTGCGCTCGACGCTGTTGGCGTAGTCGACGGCCAGATCGTCGAAATAGCGGTCGACGAACTTCTCGTATTCGGGCGTGACGATGCGGTCGGACCCGAAATCGAACGCATAGCTGCCTGCCTTGAGCGCCAGCACGGGGATCATCGGGAAGAACGCCATACTGACCGGCGTGCCGGAAACGGGACGGGGTGCCAGCGTGAAGCGAGCGTTCGCCGAGAGGAAGTCAGCGATATGCGCGTAGCTGAAGTACTTCTCGATGTTCGCCGGATCCTTCAGCGCGGCTTCGATATCGCCGAGCTCGGCCGCAGTGACCGTATCCACCGCCTGCCCGATATCCGAAAGGGCCCAGCCGAAGATCCGCCCCGCCAGCTTCGAGAACCCTTTTTCCGCTGCATCGCCGACGACCAGCCGCGCGTCGCCCGGCCCTGTGGCTTCGGTCGGTAGGGCGGTTTCAACGAAGAGCTGGAGTGAGATCGCCGGCACGTCCGTTGCTGCTGCAGCCTCCGAAAGCGGCGTGTCGGGGACGGCAAGATCCGCGATGCTGGCCTTGGTGACAGCAGGGGTGACGAAGAGCGTGATCTCGACTGGCGGCCCGACCGCAGCGGTGCCAAGCGTCAGTGCCTTCAGCCGCGTGACAGGGAAGGCGCGCGCGACCTCCGGCAATGTACGGTGCGCCGGCCGATGGCGGGCCAGTGGCCGCTGGCTGAGCCGCCGCCGCGCGGACCGCCCGCCATCGCCAACCACATGCCAGGGCGGCGTGCTAGGTTTCCCGATCACGAACTTCTCGCGGATCGTCGCGTTGAAGCTGAAGCTGACCCTGACGAAGACGATCTTGATCTTCACCTTGACCCGGACGCCGGCCACCACCTCGATCAGCGCGGGCTGATAGACTTCGACCGTCAGGCTGACGGCGGCGTAGACGGTCAGATTAACATCGGCCTTCACCACGCTGAAATCGACGGTGGCGTAAACCTGCCCCAGCACGCCGATGGTGCCCTGCAGCAGGAAGAAGTTGGCGCTGCCACGGCTCGAGTCATAGGGCTCGTAGAACGCGTAGGTGCCCTGCACCATGCCCGTCACGGTGACCGAGATGCCGCCGGAAAGAATGCCGAGGCTGAGGGTCTTGCCAAGGCCCACGGACAGCGCGATCCCGAACTCGATCACCGGGTTGAAGGTGCCGTCGTCGATCTTCGGCACGGTGGTCGACGTCGCCCCGCTCAGCTTGGCGAAGTAGAAGCCGCCATAGCCGATGAACGGAAAATACTGGATGTTGAAGCTGCGTGAGAAGTCGGTGAGGCTCGGCGGGAAGCCCATGTCGATACGGAAATCGCCGTTCGTGTAGATCTCGACCACCACCACCGGCAGGGTCAACGAGAAGTTGCCGGTCGTGAAGGTGCGCATCACCGTCGGCAGCTTCAGCTCGATGCGGTAGACGCCGACCGTATCGGTCACCTTGCGGTACAGGATCTCGAACTTCAGCCCCGCGAAGCTGCCGGCCTTGTCGCCCGCAAGCTCGATCAGCAGGCCGTAGACCTTCGGATCGTTGAAGACGATGCTGAGCGTCAGGGTTTTGATGACCGTGAAATCCGCGCCAATCAGCCAGCCGCTGTCCGGATCGAAGCCAAGACTGCCGAGCTGGGCCAGCGGATTGGCGCTCTCGTCGCTGATCGCGGGGGCCGCTTCGCGAAGCGCGTTGATGACATCGCCGACGGTCTGAAGGCTGCCGACGTCGCGAAGCGAGACGTGCTGTCCGATGCCAAGGTACCGAAGGTCCAGTACCGACGCGCCGGCCCCCGGGGTAGCGGGTGGCGCCCCGTCGGTCGCGTTCCAGGCAAGCGGGTTCTTCTCCGTATACTCCTGACCAAGGAGCCTGCCCTCGATGATGATCTCGACCTCCGGTTCGCCATAGAGACGCTTGTAGGTGAGCCCGATGGCGTCCAGCCGCAGGAACCCCAGATCCTTGCCGCCCGCGATGCGGTAGAGAACTCGCAACTCTCTGGTCTTGAAATGGATCTCGATCAGCAGGCCGTTTAGATTGATGGCGTTCAGCACATTCCACGGCGGCGACAGCTTCGCCTGCTGTCCCGGCCGCCCCAACGTCAGCAGGAAGGCCAGCATCTCGCCCAGCGACTTGTCGCCGAACGCGATGCGCAGATACGGATCCTCGACCGACGAGACGTAGGTGGCAGTAATTGCCTGGAACTCGAACGTGATCTGTTTGGTGGCAGGCGCGAAGGCGTAAGTTACCGTCAGGGGCAGCGAGTTCAGCGAGAACGTGCCGCCCACCTCGCCGCTGTACTGGGCGGGCAAGGTCTTGTCGGTGCGGGCCGATTGCAGGCGGACGGTGGCCTCGATGTCGAAGACCAGCTCGTCCGCGATGATCTCGATCTCCCAATCCAGCGCACCCGCCACGGCGAATGTGCGATTGGCGGTCATGAAGCTGACCGACAGCGAGGTGATCTTCGGCAAGTTGGCATTGTCGGGGAACTGGACGCCCCAGGATTTCGGCAGCAGCCCGTCGATCACGTCCTTGACCGTGATCGTGCCCGCGTCGAGCCTCGCCGAAAGCGTCCAGCCGCCCTTGGTATCGGGAAGGGAAGCCGAGACGGTCCACGGGTTGTTCAGGAACTCGAGATCAGCGGTCAGATCGAAAGACGTCACGGTTTGCGAGCGCGCGACCGCCAGCGCGAAGCCTTCCAGCGTGATCTCCGGCACCGGCAGGTCCGGGCCAAGGCCGAAGACCCAGTCGTTCGTCTCGAACCCCGCCCTGAACCGGTAGGTCTGATCCGACGGCGTCATCGCGAAGTGCAGATCGTTGACCACCAGCGGGTGACCGAGATCCGGCACGCCCCCGCCGAAGAACTGGGCCACGAGCTCGGCCAGCGGGATCGTGTCGCCGGTCTCGAGCGCGCCCGTGACCGTCATCTTCGGGATCACGACCGACATGCCGATGGTCGCGTCTTGGCCGATCCCGAACGCGCCCGAGGTGACGAAGCTGGGCTTCCATGTCGGGCTCAGCGTGACCGTGAGCCTGAGCGCCTGGAGGGTCAGCACGTCGTTCGGCAAAAGCGTCCAGTCGACACCTTCTAGCCCGACGGTGACGCCCGCCCCCACCACCTTCTTCGAGATCGTCGAGAGGCTGACCGACACCGATTGCAGCCGCAGATTGTCGCCAAGCGGCACCTGCGAGGGCACCAGATTGCCGAGCGGTGTGCCGTTCGCTAGCGCCGCCAGGTCATCGAGCGTGGCCAGCGGACTGTCGATGCTGCCAAGTTGCAGGGTCAGCAGCCCCTGCCTCGCCTCGGTGAGATCCGCGCTGAGCGCGAAGGGATTGAGCGCCGGTGTGACGGTCAGCAAACCCCTGAGGAAAAACCTCTCCTCCGCCTTGCCGTCGGTGTCCGGGGCGATGGATGTGGCAATCCCCGCTCCAAGCCCGGTCGCGCCGACCGAGAGGCCCGTCTCAACGATAGCGGGCCCAAGCGCGATCTGCGGCACGTCCCCAAACGGATCCGCCCCGGTCCTCAAACGTCCGCCGGTCCAGAGCGCGGACCGCCCCTGCGCGCCCCAAACCCAGTCGACAGGCGCGAAGGGTCCCTTTAGCGCGACCTTGCCGAGCAGGTTCAACCCCTGCTCCAGCACCAGCCCCTCCGGCGCCTCATGCGCTACCGAGGCGAGCCGAAACGCGGCGTCCGAGAAAGAGAGCCCGGCGGCCTTGGTGTCCTTCAGCGCCGTGAACGTCGCGTCGAGCGTCCAGCCCGCAGGCAGCAGGATGCTTTGGTCGAGCTGTGCCACGCCGTCGCCGTCGATCCGGAAGATCAGCGTGGATGCCGGCGTCGTCTGGCCCAGGAAATCCTGCTCGAAGGTGCCGCTTATGACGATGGTATCGCCGACCTGCGGCGTGCCCTCGATGGTCAGCACAAGGGCGCCACCGGGATAGTAAGCCGCGTCGCCGATCAGCGCCGAGATAGCGGGTGAGCCGAGCGTGTTGTCTGCCGGAAGGCTGAGCGCGCCTGACCGGATGTAGGCGTCCTGCAGCTTCTGCCATAGCTCGGCGATGGTCATGCCGTGTCCTGTCCCCATGGGCGCACCGGCAGGCGCGCGTCTCAAATCGCCTCAGTGATCCTCGTCGGGTCTGCGCAATGTCCGGCTGTTCCGCTTCGGCCGGGTGTCCGGCTTCTGGTAGGCGGCGTACCAGCCCAGCGTCTCGCGGTCCTTGCCGTCCGGGTCGCCGAACAGCAGGATGTTGGTCTGCCCGGTCGTCGGGAGGCTCAGTGCAAGAAACTTGAGCGCGATGTTGCGAAGCTGGAGCATGTAGCTCTTGCCCGCCGCGACGAACCGGATGTCGCCGAAGGCAAGCTTCAACACGCCCTGGATCGTCAGCGCGCTTTCCCCGCCCTTCGCCCCGGGCAAGGCCAGGCCGACGAACAGTTTCGCGCTCTTCGGGTCGGGCGACCAGGCGGCGATCAGCTCGGCGTTGAAGCCCGCCTGCGCCGCCAACGCGCCGGGCGTACCGAGGTTGAGATCGAACGCCAGCGCATACCAATCGTCACCGATGCCGCCCGAGCTGAGCGGCGTTGCGACTGGCAGGTATCCCGTCTTGTCGGGCCGCGCCGCCGCACCGCCAACGCGCAGGGCCGTCACCTTGAGCGGAAAATGAGCGTAAAGGCTGCCCGCCCGCACCGCGCTGGCCGCCGCATCGAGCACGATCCCGCCCGCATCGAATGCGAACGTTCGATAGGCGGGGACGGCGGCGGGAAAGCGCATGCGCACCGCAAGATCCGTAAAGTTCAGCCCGTCGTTGAGCGCCCCGCCCGTGGCGTCGACCTCGCTGCCGAACGAGAACAGATCGAACGCCGGCTGCCGCCTGAAACCGAGCGTGCCCTCGAACGTGAAGATCGCCTCGACCTCGTCATCCGCCGAGGCCGCGTCCTCGACCGTGTAGAACCGCGCTGCAGGGATGCTCACGCGTTCGAGCACCGCACCGCTCACGCTAAAATCCACGGTCTTGTCTGTGGTGAAGCTGTAGGTGCCCTGTGCGTCCGATGCCTGCTTCTGGTACACGCCGTTGAAGAGAACTGCGTTCGGCTCTCCCGCCTTCGCCTCGCCAGCCGCAAGCGTGACGCCGTCGCCGAACAGCTGATTGACCACCAGCACGACCCGGCTTGCGAAATCGCGGATGATCGAGTTGGCGAACAGAACCTTCAGCCGCAGCACCCGAAACTGGTAGCCATCGCCCGCGTCCAGCGGGGTGTCGGGGCTCTGGTAATCGATCAGCCCGAACAGCGAGCTTGGCTTGGCGAGAAGATCCCCTACCCCCGTCCGGTCGAACGGCGTCATCGTGACACCCACATGGTGCGCGCTGAATTCCGACGGGTCGATCCCCGCGGCGAGGCTGCGGAGCGCCTCCGGCAGGCCCGAAAGCGGCGTGCGCACGTCCAGCGCCAGCACCCCGTTCCAGTTCGGATCGTCGACGATGGCGTAGAAGGCGGCGAGATCCGGATCCTGGCGCCCGGTCGCGCTCTCGAAGATCCCCTGCAGGCGCTGTTGCGTACCCTCGACGCTGGCGTTGAAGACGTCCGCCGACGCCCAGGCGCCGGTGTCGGCGGCAAGCGCGCGAAGGGACTTGTCGATGAACTTGACGATCAGGACGCTGCCGAAGGCGGGCCACTGATAGGGCGAAAGATCGAAGGTCCAGCCCTGGATCGCCAGCTTCAGATCTGCCGACGCCGAAACGATAGCGGTGGCGAAGATCTGGTAGCGCCCCGCCGCTGCAGCGAAGGTGATGACCGGCAGACGCCAGAGCGCGTAGTCCATGTCCGCCAGCGCCACCTTCAGCGCGGCATCGATCTCGGCGAATGTAGGATAGGTCTTGCCCAGGATCGCGGCCTTGAGCGCCTCGACCACGGCGGCCGGCGGCTCCCACGTCGCGACGAACGCGCCAAGCGCCTGCTCGCCGAGGCTGAAGGGCGCCTGCGTCCCGAGGATCGCGATCTCGACCTCCGCGCGGCTTGTGTAGGACTGCCCGACAAGCGGTTTTATCGCGTCGACGATGGCGGCTGGCACGCGCGCTGCCTCGACCAGCGTTCGCAGGATCGCATCCGTGAAGGCGTAGCGCACCGAGCAATGGTCGAGCAGCGCCTGCCCATCGCTGACGACAAGAAACGTCCGGCTGCTCTGGAACGCCTCCTTCAGCGGGCCCTCGACATCGAAAAGGTCAAGCGGCAGATCACCACCGCTCTCCTCCACCGACATGCCAAGGGTCAGCACCCGCCAGTTCGCGCCGTCGAGGGCGACGAGTTGCCCCTGCGGCGTCGTCCCAGTCGTCTCGGTACCGGTCGCGGCAAGCGCGGGGCCGCTGGCGGGCAGCATGCTGCGACGGCGGGCGGGCGCCAGCACCTGAAGCTCGAGATCCCGCAACCGCGCCCCGTCATCCGGCGTGGCCGCGGCGATACCGGCATAGGCGACCATCGGGAACAAGGACGCCGCGCCGTCCGCAGACGGCGCGGCCGCCCCCTCGGGCGTCCTGCCCGACAGAACCGGCAGGTAGGGCAGCATGTCAGTATCCGCCAAGGCCCCGTTCGCGGGCGCGCCGTGCAGGATCGCGGCCTCGGGCTGGGCGAAGTAGTCGAGACCGGACACGGCCTCCGTCGCGGCCTCGCCCTTCGCGATCACCGTGCACCAGGACGTGCGCGCCGCGTCTTCGAGGCCGCCGAAACGCACGCCCGACAGCGCCCCGCCGTCGAAGGTGTACTCTGCCGGCACATAGGCCGGCAGGTTTGCCGTGAACTCCAGCAACGTGATCCCAGCCCCGTCGGCAAAGGTGATGTATTCCGAGGCCGAGGTGCCGCACATCACGTTGCCTGTATAGGCGCCGGACGCTGCCATGTCGGTCACTGTGCGCGTCATGCCGTACCGCCCCGCCGGTGCAAGGTAGTAGGGGGTTGCGGGGGCCACCCCTCCCACACCCGCCCCCTCCGGCTCGACGCCCAGCAGGGGCTGGAAGACCAGCTTCGCGTCTCGCTGAGGCGCCACATGCAGCACCTGCCCCACGGCGTTGCGATAGAACGAGCGGATTGGGGCCGTGGCCGCCCCGCCCATGTCCAGATACGTCCGGTCCTGGTCGAGCGGCGACACCGGGTCGAACCATCCCGCCAGATCCAGGCTGGCCGGATCGGCCTCACTTGCCCCCAGCGTCAGCAGGCCAGCGTCCGGCACTGTGAGGTCCAGCACCGGATAGCGCAGGGCATCCACATAGCCGGGCGCATCGAGGGCCGGGGCGAAATAGCAGATGCCCGTCCCGAACGCATCGAGCCCCGCCGCATCCACCGTGAACGATGCGCAGAGAGACCCCGGCGGGCCCGCCCCGTCGAAAAGCGGCAGTCCGACGGGCGCCGTCAGTGTGAAATCGACCACCGGGCCGGCGCCGTTCGGGGTGACGCGCAGGCTGTTCGGCGCCTCCGCCGGCGGCGAGAAGGACAGGCCCGCGCCAGAGACGCCAACGCGATTTCCCCTGGCAAGCTGCAGGACGACATTGGCGAACGCGAAATCGATCCGGTCGTCTGTCACGAGCCCGTCGCCGTCGATCGACGCTCGCAGCACCTGCCCGGCAAGCGGGTACTCGGTTGGCCTCGCGAACCAGGCGAAGCGCGTCCCCTCGCGCCCCGGTGCGGCAAGAAACGCCAGAACCGAGGCGACGAACTCGTCCAGCCCCGCCGCATCGGGAATCCTGGGCACGAAGACGAACACGCCATCCTTCCGGCCAAGCGCGCCCGCCAGCGCAAGCTCCGCCGGGTACGGCGCCGCCGACAGGATCAGACCCAGCCGGGCGCTCTCCGGCGCCACGCCGACCGCGAGGTATAGCGCCGTCTCGCCCTGTCTGCTGAATGCGGTGACGGCTGTCATGTGTTCGGCCTCTTCATTCCGTGGGCCGATTGCCAAGTTGGATGAAGGCGCCGCGCTGGCCGTTCACGACCGGGACGAAGCCATCGAAATACCCCTCGGTGTCCGAAGCAACGAATACCGGCAGGGCCGTCTGGTCGTTGCCATCGGTGAAAAACCACTGCGTATTCAGGCAGTTGATTAGAATTACACCTTCCGCGTTCGTCTCGTTCTGGAAAGGATCGACCGACTTCGAAAGCGCTGAGTACGAAAGCTGCACGCCTGCAGGTACGGGCGCACCGCCGCGCTGCAGCACGGCGAAGTAGAACTCGGTCATGATCGACTCGGGATTGACCTGAAAGTAGATGCTGCGCGTCAACTCGGTGGCCCTGATCTCGGTCAGGTAGTCGGCATAGATGAACGGGGTAAACTGCGCGGTGAGCGTATACTGACCCGGCGCCGGGAAGGTGATCTGGGCCCAGATGGCACCCCTCGGGTCGAGATCTGAAGTCGCGTTGATGACGATGTTTTCCTCCTCGACCCCGACGCCGTTCTCGCCCGATACCCAGCGGAAGGCAGCGAAGACCGGCCCTTCGGAGAATGGCCCCACACCGGGGTCGTCCTCGGCCATCGTGTATCTGCCATTGCAGAA
>JBCCDG010000072.1:0-20628 GCA_039030915.1 Pseudomonadota bacterium
CGCCGCGAGCCGTGCGCGCCAGCCGGCGAGAAAGCCCGGGCGCCGGGGCCGTTCGCCGCCGTCGGAAGCAGGGCTTCCGGTTTCGGCGGACGGACTGTTTGCGCCGGAGCCGGGATCGGCGGCGCGGGCGGCTTCGAGCTGCCGGGCGCCCGTCCAGGTCAGCGGTGCGGCGATGAGGCTGACGGCGAGTGCTGCGGCGGTGGTCGCCGCCTGCCAACCCGCCGCCTCGGCGATCAGATGGCCCGCGGGGAAGGCGAGCGAGCCCGCGAAGCCCGCGATCAGCGTGACGGTGGTGATCGCGCGGCGCGCCCGGTCGCGGAGGCAGCGGGTGATGAGGGCGAAGCAGGGCTCGTAGAGCGCGCCCGCCATCGCCAACCCTGCGACAAGCCAGAGCGCGGCGAACCCGGCAAGGCCGGCTCCCGACCGCGATGCGAGCGGCAGAAGGCCGATGGCAAGCGCGCCGAGAAGCGTCGCCCCCGTGATGAGCGCGGGCCCGTGCCCCCGGTCGATGAGCCGCCCGGCGGCCGGCGCGGCGAGGGCGGAGACGGTGATGGCGGCGGCGAAGGCGGCCGATAGCCCGGTACGCGACCACCCCTCCGCCGCTTCCCAACGCGGCAGCAGGGCGGCAAAGAGGTAGAAGACGCCGGCCCAGGTGATCGTCTGGCCGATGGCGAGGCAGAGAATGGCGCGGCGCGTCGTCATGTCCCTTGCCATAGGCGGCGGCACGGGCGCTGGATAGTAGAACGGTATGCGTTGAGCGGTTTCCACGACAGCAGCCGGAGATGAACGATGGCCGATGCAGGCGGTGAACGCGCGGGCTCGATGAGACTGGTGGCGGCGGATGCGGCGCGCGGCGCGGGCGTCGTCGCCGGCAGTGCGGCGGCGGGCACGGCGGCCGAAGCCTCGCGCGGAGCGGCCCTTGCCGCGGGCAAGGCGGCGCTGGCGAAGGGCGGGGCGATGAAGCTTGGCGGGATGGCGGCGGGCGCGAAGCTCGGCGTTCTGGGGGCGGCGGCGAGCCCCGCGGGTGCCATCCTCCTCCCGGTGGGGGCGGCGATGCTGGCCGGCTGGCTCGTGCGCCGCGCGCTCGCCAGGACGGGCTCCTGAGCGATAGGCGCCCGCATGACCCGCTAGCGTAGCGCGACCGGGTGACTACCGCTCGATGCTTCGACGCGTTAAGAAAACCTGAAGTCACAGTGTTTGCGCAGGCTTGGCGGTCATAGGCATGTGATCATCGGAGGGTGCGGGCGGCCGGGCAAGAAGCGGTCCGCATGGCGCTGGGGGGAGACGATGCGACCAGGATGCTTCGGGCGGGCGCGATGCGTGCCGGTGGTTATGGCCCTGGCGCTGCTGGCCGGCGCCGAGGAAGCGCGGGCCTTCACCTATACGTTCGTCGGTGCCACGCTCAGCAACGGCTCGACGCTGGCTGCCGACAGCGTGACCTTTCCGATCGGCTATTTCGACAGCACCACGTCGAGCCTCGACACCGACTTCACGATCACCGTCGGCATCGATCAAACGAGCATGTTCGCCAACGAGATGGTCATTTCCGTCGCCAACGCGGTCGACACGCTCAATCAGGGGGTGCCAACGACCGGGAACCTCGATTTCGGCACGATCAGCGTGGGCCAGATCGATTTCGAATCGGTGCTCCTGCACGAGATGGGCCATGCGCTGGGCCTCGGCCATGTGAACCTGGCGAGCGAGTCGGGCCTGCCGAGTGCCTTGCAGGACTACACGGCAACGCTGCCCGGCGCGAACGGGAGCTTCGACCTCAATGCAGGCCCGGACGGCATCATCGGCTCGGCCGACGATCTGCGCGGTGACGATATCAACACCAACTATTTCCGCATCGACGGCGTGGCGGACAACGACCCCTTCAACACGTTGTTGCCTGCCGTGATAGACAGCTCGACCTACAGTATCGACCTCGCCGATCTGACTGGAGGCGACACGTTCTCCGCCAATGCCGACCGTGCTGTCGCCGGTCTGCTCGGCTACGCCAACACCGAAGCGGCGATGCAGCAGGGATCGTTCTTCGGCGAGGTGCAGCGGATGCTGGGTGCCGACGACGTGGCCGGCCTTCGCTATGCGCAGAGCGGGATCGACCATGTGGCGGGCACGGCGGACGACTACGTCTTCGATCTGCAGTTCGTCGGGCTGACGGACGACGCGGATATCCTGATCGACTTCGATAACACGCAGACGGGGTTCGCCGTGACGGGGAGCAGCGCCTTCATCATCAATGGCGACGCGTTCCTGTCGAACGCGGACATCTTCTTCAATTCGGGTTTCAACTGGGCGTTCAGCACGGTCTCCACCGTCGTGCCGCTGCCGGCTTCGGCGCTCACGATGCTGGGCGGTTTTGGCGTGCTCATGGGCGTGGCCGGGCGCCGGCGGGCGATGACGGCGTAACAGGCGGCGGCCGGGAGAAACCCGGCCGCCGCGACGCTTAGTGCACGGTCGCAGCCTGGGGCGCGGCGTCCGCATGGTCGCCGAAGACGAGGCCATCGTCCCCCGCGCTCACCGTCAGCGTGTCGCCATCCTTGAGCCGGCCTGCGAGAATCAGCTCGGCGAGCGGATCCTGAAGCGACTTTTGTACCACCCGCTTGAGCGGACGGGCGCCGTAGACGGGGTCGTAGCCCTTGTTGGCGAGCCAGTCCCGCGCCGCCTGATCGAGCTCGAGCGCGATCTTGCGCGGCTCAAGCCGCTTCTCGAGGAGGCCGAGCTGGATGGTGACGATGCCCGCCATGTGGTCGCGGCCCAGCCGGTCGAAGAGCACGATCTCGTCGAGCCGGTTGAGGAACTCGGGCCGGAAGGACGCGCGCACGACCTCCATCACCTGTGGCTCGGCCGCCTTGGCGCTGGCGCCTTCGGGCAGCGCGCTCAGGAACTCCGCGCCGAGGTTGGAGGTGAGGATGATGAGCGTATTGCGGAAGTCAACCGTCCGGCCCTGTCCATCCGTCAGCCGGCCTTCGTCGAGCACCTGCAGGAGCACGTTGAAGACGTCCCCGTGGGCCTTCTCGATCTCGTCGAAGAGCACGACCTGATACGGGCGACGCCGCAAGGCCTCCGTCAGCTTGCCGCCTTCCTCATAGCCCACATAGCCCGGAGGGGCGCCGATCAGCCGGGCGACGGAGTGCTTCTCCATGAACTCGCTCATGTCGATGCGCACCATCGCCTGGTCGTCGTCGAACAGAAACTCGGCCAGCGCCTTGGTCAGCTCCGTCTTGCCGACGCCGGTGGGGCCGAGGAAGAGAAAGGAGCCCATGGGCCGGTTCGGGTCCGAGAGCCCCGCCCGGGCGCGGCGCACGGCGTTGGAGACGGCGGTTACCGCCGCGCCCTGGCCGATCACGCGCTCCCCGATCTTCTCCTCCATCGCGAGCAGCTTCTCGCGCTCGCCCTCGAGCATCTTGTCGACGGGGATGCCGGTCCAGCGGCTGACGACGCCGGCGATATGCTCCTCCGTCACCGCTTCTTCGACGAGGACGTCCGACTGCTCGGCTTCCTCGGCCTCCGCCAGCTTGCGCTCGAACTCGGGGATCACGCCGTAGCTGAGCTCACCGGCCTTGGCGAGGTCGCCCTTGCGCTTGGCGATGTCGAGCTCGCCGCGGGCATGGTCGAGCTGCTCCTTGAGCTCACGTGCGGCGCCCAGCTTGGACTTCTCCGCCTCCCAGCGGGCGGTGATGGCGCGGCTTTCCTCCTCGAGCTCGCCAAGCTCGCGGCGCAGCTTCTCGAGCCGGTCCTTTGAGGCCGCATCGTCCTCCTTCTCGAGCGCCATGGCCTCGATCTGCTTCAGCATGATGTCGCGGTCCAGCGCGTCGAGCTCCTCGGGCTTGCTGTCGACCTCCATGCGCAGCCGCGAGGCGGACTCGTCCATGAGATCGATCGCCTTGTCCGGCAGGAACCGGTCGGTGATGTAGCGGTTCGAGAGCGTGGCGGCCGCGACGAGCGCGTTGTCGGCGATGCGCACGCCGTGATGGACCTCGTACTTCTCCTTGATGCCGCGCAGGATCGAGATCGTGTCCTCGACCGTCGGCTCGGCGATGAAGACGGGCTGGAAGCGCCGGGCAAGCGCCGCGTCCTTCTCAACATGCTTGCGGTATTCATCCAGCGTGGTGGCGCCGACGCAGTGCAGCTCCCCCCGCGCGAGGGCGGGTTTCAGGAGGTTGGACGCATCCATCGCGCCGTCCGCCTTTCCGGCACCCACGAGGGTGTGCATCTCGTCGATGAAGAGCACGATGCCGCCGGCCGCCGCGCTGATCTCGGAAAGCACCGCCTTCAGCCGCTCCTCGAACTCGCCGCGATACTTCGCGCCCGCGATCAGCGACCCCATGTCGAGCGCCATCAGCGCCTTGTCCTTGAGGCTCTCGGGCACGTCGCCGTTGACGATGCGCATGGCGAGCCCCTCGGCGATGGCGGTCTTGCCGACGCCGGGCTCACCGATCAGGACGGGGTTGTTCTTGGTGCGGCGGGAGAGGACCTGGACGGTGCGTCGGATCTCCTCGTCCCGTCCGATCACAGGGTCGATGCGGCCGGCGCGGGCATCGGCGGTCAGGTCGCGCGCATATTTCTTCAGCGCATCGTAGCTGTCCTCGGCCGAGGCGCTGTCCGCCGTGCGGCCCTTCCGAAGCTCCTGGATCGCCTTTTCCAGAGCCTGCGGCTTCAAACCGGCGCTCGCGAGCACCGTCGCAGCCTCGGTTCCCTTTGCGAGGGCGAGCGCCATCAGCACCCGTTCGACGGTCACGACGCTGTCGTTCGCCTTCTCGGCGATGCGCGTCGCCTCATCGAGCAGGCGGGCGAGACCAGCATCCATGAAGATCTGCCCGTCGCCACCCGAGACCTTGGGCAGCTTGGTGACGGCTGCCTCCGCGCCCTGCGCGGCCGCGGCCGAATCACCGCCTGCCGCCGTGATCAGCGAGCGCGCGAGGCCCGTCTCATCCTGGAGCAGCACGTGGAGCAGATGCTCCGCCGTAAGTCGCTGATGCTGTTCGCGAAGCGCGAGCGTCTGCGCAGTCTGCAGAAAGCCGCGCGCCCTATCTGTGAACTTCGATAGATCCATGTATTCTTCTCCTTCAGCGCGATCCGTCCCGCCCGCTCGCGGCGCGTGAGCTCTCGCCTGTTTCGGATGGCGCCCGTCGCGGCCCGCCGTCCCGTTCGTTGATGTGGTGTTCGCGCAACGCCCCCGCAAGCTTTCGGCGTAGCGCTTCGCGCGTGGGCGGGCATCTTTCATCGCGGCGGCATTCTGTGTCGCGTGATGCGCCCTCAACCGATGCTTAAGGCGTCGCGTGGTTCCGTTTCGCCGCTACCCGATCGAGGAGATGACGATGCCGTTCCGCCCTCAGCCCGCCGCGACGCAGTCGCTCGTGGCTCTGTTCGCCCTCGGCCTCATCGTTGGTGTCGAGGCGCCGGCGGCGGAGGCCGGCTGTACGGGGGCAAGTGCGGGGCTGACGCGCGCGGCCTGTCTCGGCTCCTCGGCCGAGACCACGGTGCTCCTGGCGCCGCTGAGGCTGGTGGCACCGGCCGGGCGCTCCGCACTGCCGGCCGCCACCTATGCGCCGCGGCTTTCGGCGATGGCCGATCCCGGCCGCATCCTGCCCGTCGTGGATGCCGCCGTCATGCGGCGTGAGCTTCGCGATGTGTCGGTCCCGCCGGCGCCGCGCTTCGAGGACGGTGCGGGCGCGTTGGGCCCCCCGGCAGCCGGTCTGCCCGCCAATGCCTATACGCCGTTCCTCCCGTCGCGGGAGAGGGCAACAGTTCCCCGTTTCGGGCTGCCCGCCGATTAGGCCGCGCTTGGCGCTCGCCGTTCCCCGCGCTATCGCGGCGCTGAGGACGCTGTGCGGAGGACGGCATGGACAGGGTGGACGAACGGCTGATCGTCGCGCTCGACACCGGCGACGCCGTGTCAGGCGGAGAGCTCGTAGCACGGCTGGGCCCCGAGATCGGGTTCTACAAGATCGGTCTCGGCATGCTGACCGGCGGCGGGCTCGCGCTTGCCATGGAACTCAAGGACGCGGGCAAGCGCGTCTTTCTCGACATGAAGCTCTTCGATATCGGCGCAACGGTGGAGGCGGCGGTGCGCGGGCTGGCGGCCTTCGAGCTCGATTTCCTGACCGTGCATGGCGATCCGCATGTGGTACGGGCCGCCATCGAGGGCCGCGGCGCGACGCGGATGCGCATCCTCGCCGTCAGTGTGCTGACCTCGCTCGACCGTGAGGATCTCGACGAGATGATGATCGAGCCGGGCGATACCGGCGCCATCACGGTCGAGCGCGCGCGCCGTGCCCTTGCCGCCGGGGCGGACGGCGTGATCGCCAGCCCGCGGGAGGCCGCGGCCATCTGCGCCCTGCCCGAGGCCGAGGGGCGGCTGATCGTGACGCCGGGCATCCGGCCAGCGGGCGCAGCGGTCGGGGACCAGAAGCGCATCGCCACACCCGCCGCGGCGCTGGCGGCGGGGGCGGACCACATCGTCGTCGGCCGCCCCGTCTGGGCCGCACCCGACCCTGCCGCCGCGGCCCGCGCGATCCTTGACGAGATCGCCGGCGGCTGAGCGGGCGCAAGGCGGGGCGGCCCGGCTGGCGGTGCGGCATCCCCGCGGGTTAGGATGGCGTGCCAACCGGGACCCGAACGATGCCAGCCCTTTGCCGAAGCTGCCTTGCCTGGCACGAGACCGATCCCGGCCTGCGCTGTCCGGCCTGCCGGGCGCCGCGCCTCGCCACCCATCCGGAACTCGGCGCCCTCTCGATCGCGCATCTCGACTGCGACGCCTTTTATGCCAGCGTCGAGAAGCGGGAGGATCCGAGCCTTGCGGACAGGCCGCTGATCGTCGGCGGCGGGCGGCGTGGCGTGGTCACGACCTGCTGCTACATCGCGCGCATCCACGGCGTGCGCTCGGCGATGCCGATGTTCCAGGCGCTGAAGCTCTGCCCCGACGCCGTGGTGCTGAAACCGCGGATGGAGCTCTACGCCGCCGTCAGCCGCACGATCCGGGCGGAGATGGACAGGCTGACCCCGCTCGTCGAGCCGCTAAGCCTCGACGAAGCCTTCCTGGATCTCTCCGGCACCGAGCGCCTTCTGGGCGCGCCGCCTGCGCTCAGCCTCGCCCGGCTGGCCGCGGGTATCCAGGCGGCGGTGGGCATCACCGTCTCGATCGGGCTCAGCCACAACAAGTTCCTGGCCAAGCTCGCCTCCGACCTCGACAAGCCGCGCGGCTTCGCGGTGATCGGCCGGGCAGAGACCGAGAGCTTCCTCGCGCCGCGCCCCGTACGCAGCATCTGGGGCGTGGGCGGGCGCTTCGCGGCGAGGCTCGAGGCGGACGGGTTCCATACGAACGCCGATCTCGCGGCGGCTGGGCATGATCGGTTGCAGGCCCTCTACGGCAGCGCCGGCGCGCGGCTCGCCCGGCTCGCGCGGGGAGAGGACGACCGGCGCGTCGATCCGGGCGGGGTGGTAAAGAGCATCTCGGCGGAGACGACCTTCGACACCGACACGGCCGAGCGGGCGGTGCTCGAGGGCCATCTATGGCGCCTTGCCGTACGCGCCTCCGACCGCGCCAAGGCCAAGGGTCTCGCGGGCGCGAGCGTCGCCCTCAAACTCAAGACCGCGGGTTTTCGGACACTGACGCGGCAGATGCGGCTGGCGGAGCCCACCAGCTCGGCGGAGCTTCTCTACCGCGCGGGCGAGCGGCTGCTCGAACGGGTGCTCATCGAGGGGCCCTTCCGGCTCATCGGCATCGGCTTCGGTGCGCTCGAGGCGGACGGGCCGGGACAGCGGGGCCTTCTCGCCGACGAGCGGGCGGCCTTTCTGGAAGCGGAGCGTGCGACGGACCGGATCCGCGCCCGTTTCGGCGCAGACTCGATCATTCGCGGCCGGGCGCTGCGCTGAGAAACGGGATTCGCATCGGGCTGGCAGGATTTAGTCTCGTATCGAGATTTAGTCTTTGCCTCGCCTTCGGGCAGGTGTCGCGAGCACGCACCAAAAGCCGGGTATTTTGTATGCATTGTTGCGCAACATCGATCTCTTCGCACTTGCACTCTTGCCATTTGCTGCGCCGCACACATACTTGTTGATAGCGGTGCTTCGGCATCGCCGCCCTTCCTGGGCGTTTCCTCCCTTAGACTTAGGCCGGGGCAACCCGGCCTCTTTTTTTGCGCTGTCGGCATATCGCCCGCAGACACGTCGGCCCGGTGGAGCAGTCGTGATGGTGAGGCTTATTCGGCGGCGAGGGCGCCGAGCGCAGGGCCTGCCGCGACAAGCTCGCGGATCACGCCGTCGATCCGGCGGGCGAGCGCGTCGAAACCTGGCAGAGGCTCGAGGCTTCGCGCGTCGAGATAGAGTGCGCGGTTTATCTCGATCTGCACGGCTTCGACGCCGCGCGCGGGCCTGCCATAGCGTTGGGTGATGTAGCCGCCGGCGAAGGGCGTGTTGCGCCCCACGAGGAAACCGGCACGCTCAAAGGCCGCCTGCGTCGCCGCAACCGTCGCACGTCCCGCGGCCGCGCCGAACCGGTCGCCGAGCACGATATCGGGGCTGCGCCCGCGTACGCGCGGGGCCGCGCGCAGCGCCTCCGCCGGCATGGAATGGCAGTCGTAGAGAAGCGCTCGCCCATGCCGCTCCCGCGCCGCGCGCAGCATGTCCTCGAGCGCTGCGTGATAGGGCGTATGGCAATGCGCGATCCGCGCCTCCACCTCCGCGAGGCTGATCTTGCCGTCGTAGATCGCGGCGCCCTCGGCAACGACGCGGGGCACGACGCCGAGACCGGCCGCCACACGCTGATTGAGCCCCTGGGCCGAGACGCCCTCTACGAGCGCCGGGTCGAGTTCGGTCGGCGCACGGTTGAGGTCGAGCCAGGCACGTGGCAGGCGGGCTGCGATGAGCGGCGCCCCCGCCGAGGGCGCGCCCCCGAAGAGCCGATCGACCAGCACATCCTCCGACGCCCGCAACGCATGCCGGTCGAGCCGCGCGGCGGCGACGAAGGACGCCGGGTAGTGCCGGCCACTATGGGGAGAGCTGAAGACAACCCCGCTCGTGGGCTGCTCCGGCCGGCGAATGTCGAAAGCGCTCTCATCCATGGTCCACATTTAGTCCGTATGGGGGCGGGGCCACAGTCCTTTTTCTCGCCCAGCCGGTCTTGCCAGCGGCGATCACCCGATTTATGCCACCTCTCGCTGGCGCGGGCGCGTAGCTCAGCGGGAGAGCACTTCGTTGACATCGAAGGGGTCGCTGGTTCAATCCCAGCCGCGCCCACCAGCCAGAATACCGTCCCGACATCACGAAGCCGAGAGCGTGCCGGTCGCCCCCGCGCGGCATGGTCGCCCCTGCGCGGCGGCCGCCTGCACGGTACGCGGCGGGCGATGGCTACGGGCGGCACGACGATCGGGATGCGATCCCGAAGGACCGCTCGAATTGAGGGCTGGCGCCCGCATGTTCACTTATTGGTCGTTAGCTCGACGATAGTGTGACGTGGGTGGGCGCGGGCGTCGCGCCGCCTTTGACGCGCTCGAACACCATAGGTCGCTGCACCGTCGTGGCATGTTGCTGTCGAGCGCAGTCCGTGCTCGGCAAGGCGCTTCGTCCCCTCGTAAAGTAATGTTTTGACAACCTATCCGATCAGGCAGAGGCTCGAAGCAGAAAAAAGGGCGCCAACGCCCGCTCGCCTGGGAGGAAAACGAACGTGACATCATCCGACCCTTCGTCGGACACATCGCAAGATGGGCTCGACTTCTCAACCGATTACGAGATGGGGCAGGACAACATCCGCCCTCTCGGCCTCGACATCCACAATCCCGTCTTCCTGATCTCCAGCGTCCTGATCATGGCCTTCGTGCTGCTGGCGCTGGCCAATCAGGAGGCATCGGCCGAGTTCTTCGGTTGGTTGCGGCCGTGGCTGACGAGCACCTTCGACTGGTTCCTGGTGCTCTCGGTCGATGCGATGACGATCTTCTGCCTCGCGCTCATCGTGCTGCCGGTCGGCTCGGTCAGGATCGGCGGCAAGGACGCGACGCCCGAATACACCTATGCCGGCTGGATCGCGATGATGTTCGCCGCCGGCATCGGCATCGGCCTTCTCTTCTTCGGCGTGCTCGAGCCCACCTACTACAATTTCGCCGAAGGCGGTGCCGCGCGGCCGCTCGGGATCGACGCCACGCAGCCGGGCAACGAGTATATCGGCGTCGTCGGCACGATCCATCACTGGGGCCTCGAGGGCTGGGCGGTCTATGCGGTCGTCGGGCTCTGCCTCGCGATCTTCTGCTACAATCTCGGTCTGCCGCTGACGCTGCGTTCGGCCTTCTATCCGATCCTGGGCGAGCGGGTCTGGGGCTGGTGGGGCCACTCCATCGACACGCTCGCGGTCTTCGCGACCCTCTTCGGGCTCACCACCTCGCTCGGCTTCGGCGCGCAGCAGGTGGCGGCCGGGCTCAACGAGGTGGCGGGCATCGAGCCGACCAACACGGTGACCGTCCTTCTCATCATCGGCATCACCGCGATCGCCCTCGGATCGGTGCTGCTCGGCATGGATGCGGGCGTGAAGCGGCTCTCCGAGATCAACATGGTCATGGCGGTCGGGCTCTTTCTCTTCGTGATCGTCATGACGGGTCCGATCGACGCCATCGTCCGCTACTTCAGCGTCATGACCGACTACGTGCTGCTGCTGCCGGCGCTCTCAAACCCCTTCGGACGGGAGGACACCAGCTACTTCCACGGCTGGACCACCTTCTACTGGGCCTGGTGGATCGCGTGGTCGCCCTTCGTCGGCATGTTCATCGCCCGCATCTCCAAGGGGCGGACGGTGCGCGAATTCGTGCTCTGCGCCCTCATCGCGCCGACGCTCGTCTGCGCGCTCTGGATGTCGACCTTCGGCGGCGCGGCCATCGACATGCTCAACGCGGGCGGTGCACCGGAGGTGCAGGCCAACGTGGTCGATGCCTATGTGCCGGAGATGGCGCTCTTCGGGTTCCTGCAGGAGCTGCCGCTCTACTCGATCATCGCGCCCATCAGCCTCGTGCTGATCGTGATCTTCTTCGTCACCTCGTCCGACAGCGGGTCACTGGTGATCGATACGATCACGGCGGGCGGCAAGATGGATGCGCCGGTGATCCAGCGGGTCTTCTGGTGCACGCTCGAGGGGCTGGTGGCCATCGCGCTCCTGCTCGGAGGGGGGCTCTCGGCACTGCAGGGGGCCGCGGTCTCGACCGGGATCCCCTTCACGGTGGTGGTGCTGGTGATGTGCTACTGCCTCTGGCTGGCGCTGAGGTCGGAGCACGCCAAGCTCTGACCGCCCTGGGGCTGACCGGCGGAGGCCGAGTGCGCGCGGCCTCCGTTCGCTATTCCGCCGCTGCCCTGAGCGTCCGCGAGAGATCCTCGCCGAGCGCGCGCCGGTCCGGCTTGCCCCGGCCGACCCTCGGGAGGGCATCGACCACCAGGATATGGCGGGGCACCTTGTAGCGCCCGAGCGCTGCGCGCGCGCGGGCCTGGAGCCGCTCAGCCAGGGCTGCGTCACGGGCTTCCGGCACAGCGATCACCGCGGCGGCGACCAGCTCGATCCCGTCCGCGCCCTCGCTCCGAAACACGCAGGCCTCGGTGACGGCGCTATCGGCCAGCAGCACCGCCTCCACCTCGACAGGGTAGACGATGCTGCCGTCGACCGCCTTGATCACGTCGCGAGCGCGCCCGGCGATCTCGATCCGCCCCTCCGCGTCGTGGCGCATGAGATCGCCGGACGCGAACCATGGCGAAACCGGCGCGAGGGCCGCAGTCGAGAACGGCCGGGCCGGCCGGTCCTGCGTATTCTCCGGCATGTAGCCGAGCATCATGCAGTCACTATGCAAAACCGCCTCACCGGGCTCGCCGGGACCCGCCGGCCGGCCGTCGGGCGCGAGGAGGCGGAGCATGTTCTCGAGCGGCAGGCCACCGCCGGCGCCCGCGAGGCGGCCGCTGCCGCGTTCCGTCTGTATGAGGGTCGAGACCTCGCGCGCGCCGAGCAAGTCGATCAGGTCCGTTCCATAGGTCGCGCGAAACGCTTCGGCCGTGCTGCGGTCGAGCATGCCGGTGGAGCAGATCCCGAGGCGCAGCGCGTCGAGCCGGGGCGGCGCGCTCAGCCGGGTCACGGCGAGGAGCGTGCGCAGCACTCCCGGCACGATCATCATCGAAGTGACGCCATGGGCCGCGCAATCGAGCGCATAGGCGAGCGGCTGGTGCCGGGCGGCGGCGCTCGGCAGGACGATACGCCCGCCGCTCAGCACCGGAAGCGTGACGATGCAGAGCGTTGCGGTGTTCGAGGTGAGATCGGTCGCCGCGCTGAAGACGTCATCCAGTGCGAAACCGAGGGCGTTTTGTGTCGCCTCACCCTGGCGCCAAACGGCCTCGTGCGGGATCACGACCGCCTTTGGCGTACCCGTCGAGCCGCTGGTGAAGCCGATGAGGGCGGGGTCCGTCGGATCGACCGTGGCGGGGACGCGATCCTCCTCCGCCGGTTCCGGTGCCTCGGCCAGCCAGTCGGCAAAGGAGCGGGGGCCCTCCCTGCCGTGGTCATCGGCGAGGTCGACGATCTCGCCCGTCGCCCGCAGCCCGTCGAGCGCGGTGCGGCTCGCGGTGAGGGTGAGATGGGCGGGCGCCGTCACGATCATGCCGCGCAGCGTCTCGCGGCCCATGGTCTCGCCGAGGCGGAGGAGGACGGCGCGGTGGGCGAGGGCGGCGAAGGTCATCAACAGCGTCTCAAGCCTCGGCGCGGCATCGACCGCAATTACGGCGCCGGGGCCGAGCCCCGCGGCCCGCAGCCGCGCGCGGATGCAGGCAACGCGCCGCCGGGTATCGGCAAGCGTCAGCGTCTCGCCACCGGCGACGGTGATGAAGGGCGCCTCCGGCGATCGGCGCTCGAGTGCGCGGTCGAGAAGGCTCGCGCAGTGCCGCTCGGCCCATGGCAGGCGTGAGCGCGGCACACCGCCGGAAAGGAGCGTTACGTCCCCCGCCTCGAGCGCGGCCCATGCGTTGCCCGCATCAGCGCGCAGCGCTGAACTGCGCTGGTCGAGCGCATCCTGGGCGAGGCCTGCGGCCTGCGCAATGCGCCGTGCCGGAGCGCGTGCCATGGTCCAATAGAGGATGATCAGATCGAGCGGATCGAGGTGCTGCCGGCGGCCATTCCCGAGCGACATCGTCGCGCGCTGCACATCGATACATACCATGGACGGTCTCGAACATCACGCCGGGCAGTGCTGAATCGTACCTACAGCGTGTGCGGTGCAACCGCAAAGCGGTATTCGCAGAATGCCCGTCATGTGTCCGGTCCGCATGGAACAGGGTCCGCTCCGACCGATTGGTCGCCGCATCGCCGGGCTCGACGCGGCAACCGCGGAACCGCGGATAGCATTGCAGGGGTGTCCCGATTGCCTGGCCGAGACGGGCGTTCCGTAGCGCCGTGAGATCGAAGCGGGCGTCAGAAGCGGTAGGCGAGGCCTAGGGTTATGGCGTGGACGTGGCTGTCATAGCCGATCTCGGTCGGGATCGTGCTGCCGTTCGCGCGCAACTCGGTGTCGAGGAAGTCCCAGTAGTTGTAGGCGAAGTCGAGATCGAGGCTCGCGCCGAGACGGTAGGTGGCGCCGAAGCCGACGACGATGCGGTCCGCGTCCGGGATGCGGGGCGAGCGGGTTGTATCGACGGTCGGCGTCTCCTCCCATCCGATGCCGGCGCGCAGGATGATGGTGTCTGTCACGTCCACCTCCGCCCCGACGGAGGCGTAGATCGCGTCCTTGTTGCGCGTGATCTCCGTGGCGCCGGGCAGGTTCACGCGCACCGCATCGAAGGCCTCGAAGAAGAAGTAACGGAAATCGGCCAGAAGCTCGACGCCGGGCCAGACCTCGCTGCGGATGCCCGCGCCGAAGATCGAGGGTGTGTCGAAGCTTGCCTCGGCATTGGTCCGGAAGCCGGGCGCCGTGAAGCGGCCGTCGAGTTCCATCTCGTAGCCGCGGGCGTAGGAGAGGCCGATGGTCGTGCCTTCGGTTACGTCCCAGAGCGCGCCGACCTTGACGCTGAAGCCCACATCGTCGCCCTCGAACCGGCCGACGGGCCAGCGCCCGTCCACAGGCTCCCCGATACCCGATGAGATGCTGCCGTCCGCGAAGGCGGCGGTGAGGCCGAGGCCGAGCGTCACGCTGTCCACAGGGCTGTAGGCGACCATCGGCGTGGCTTCGAGCAACTTGAACTCGGACTTGAGCGCACGGGCGCCGGCGGGGAAGAGCGCGGCGTTGTTGGGATAGTCCGACGCCAGGCCGAAGGGCGCGTTCATCGCAAAGCCGATCACGGTGTTGGGCGCGACGCGCCAGCCGAAGGTGAGGGCGGGCAGCACCGCGTCCTTGGACGGATCGAAGCCGACGCTCCGCCCCCCGAGGAACGGATTGGCGGCGCGGCCCTTCACCTGCACCTGGAGATAGGTGATGCTGGCCGCGACCTCCCGCGCCTCGACACGGGCGAGTGCGGCGGGATTGAAGCCGATGAAGCTCACATCCCCGCCGCCCGCGGTCGCGCCGGCATAGACGCTGCCCTGCGCCTTGGCCGAACGCTCGCTGACCGCGAAGGAGGCGGCCCCGGCGCTGCCGCCTGTCAGCGCGGCGGCGCAGAAGGCGGCGAGCGCGGCGGAGGCGCGGCTGGGCGCGGGGTGCGGCATGGGGCTCCTCGATCTCGGGGCAGCGGCGCAGGGTATCGTCTCATATCCGAGAAAGCCGTGCGCCGCGTTGGAAGGGAATCGCTCACGCACCCTGTCGGCCCGCTTGGCGGCCGTCTGTGGGCCTTGGGACGCAGTCGGGCGCCCGCGCCGCGGTGCCGCCCAGATGGCGCCGCGCCGCCGCCGCCGTTCCGCCATGGCGCCGCCATGAGGGCCGGGGGGAATGGGTTTGACGCGGTCATTTCCCGTGCCCACGCGCAAAAAAACGGCCGATCGCGATGCCAGCCGGCCGGTTCATGTTTCGCAATTGCCCGACATTCACTAACCTAAACAGACGGGTAAGCATCGGGCGGGGGTGCGATCCGGGGGGAGTTGGCGTGAGCGACATCGCAGCATGGCTCGAACGGCATGGCCTCGGCATGCATGCCGCTGCTTTCGAGGCCAATGACATCGAGCCCGAGACGCTGCGCGAGCTGACGGAAGCGGATCTGCGCGAGCTCGGCCTCTCGATCGGACATCGCCGGAAGCTGATGCAGGTTATCCGGGCGATGGTCGAGGGCGGGCCGGTCTCGCCCGCGATCCCCTCGGCAAGGGCGAACGAGACCGAGCGGCGGCAGATCACCGTCCTCTTCGCCGATGTGGTCGGCTACACCGCCCTGTCGCGCCGGCTCGACCCCGAGGAGCTCTTCGAGGCGATCAACGTCTATCAGGAGGTTTGCGGCCGGGTGGTGCGGCGCAATGGCGGCATCGTCTCGCAATATGTGGGCGACGGGCTGGTGGCGCTTTTCGGCTGGCCGTTGGCCTCGGAGCACGATGCGCGCAACGGCGTGCGTTCGGGTCTTGCGATCCAGTCCGAGATCGCGGGGATCGGGCTGATCGGCGGTGAGCCGCTGGAGGTCAGGATCGGGGTCGCGACGGGGCTTGCGCTCGTCGGCGATCTCGGGCCCGAGGGCTCGGATGTCATGGGCGACGTACCCAACCTGGCCGCGCGTCTTCAGGGCGTGGCGAGGCCGGGCGAGGTGGCGATCGCCGACACGACCCGCCAGCTGGTGGAGCGCGCCTTCGACTGCGAGCCCTTCGACGCCGTTCGTCTCAAGGGCTTCGAGGACGATACGGGCGCCTGGCGGGTGCTGGGCGCGCGGGCGGAGACGGAGGCTGCGGGCCGCGCGGGGGCGCAGGGCGTGCCGCTCATCGGACGGGCGCAGGAGCTCGAGCGGCTGGAGACTGCCTGGGCCGAGGCAGGGGCGGGCGAGAGCGGCGTCATCTGCATCCGCGGCGAGGCCGGCATGGGCAAGTCGCGTCTTCTCGGCGAGTTCCTGAGCGGCCTCGGCGAGGGGGCGGAGGTGCTGCGGCTCTTCGGTGCGCCCGATGCCGGGCAATCGCCGCTCCGCCCCGTGATGGCGCTCCTCGAGCGGCTGGCGGGGATCCGGGCCGAGGACGACACCGCGGCCCGGCGGACGCGGTTCGAGGCGCTGCTGGCGGCGCATGGGCTCGAAGGGGAGGGCTTTGCGCCGATCTTCGCGGAGGCGCTCGGGCTCGAGCCTGCCTCGTCATCCGCCACCACGATCTCGGCCGAGCGCCGGCGCGCGATGCTCTTCGACGGGACGTGCCGGATGCTGGCCGGGATCGCCGCGCGGGGGCCGACGGCCATCGCCTTCGAGGATCTGCACTGGCTCGACCCCGCGACGCTGGATTTCGCGGCGCGGCTGCCCGCGGCGCTGGAGGGCACGCGGGCGCTGATCGTCGCGACCGCCCGGCCCGAGGGTCCGATCCCGTGGGAGGGCGCGGAGATCGTGGACCTTCGCCGGCTTGCGGAGGCGGATGCCGTCTCGCTGCTCCGTCATCAGGCGGGAGGGCATAGCGGGCTCGACGACACCGTGCTGCACCAGATCGTCGAGCGCTCGGGCGGCGTGCCGCTCTATCTCGAGGAGCTCACGAAATCCGCCTCCGACGCGCCGGAGAGCCCGGTGATCCCGGTTACGTTGCAGGACGCGCTGATGGCCCGGCTCGACCGGCTGGGCGAGGCGCGGCGGATCACGCAGATGGCCGCGGTGATCGGGCGGGATTTCTCCGCAAGCCTGCTGGCCGCCGTCATGGCGCTGCCCGCGACCGTGCTTGCAGCGCCGCTGGAGCGGCTGGTGGAGGAGCAGATCCTCTCCCGCGAAGGGCCTGCCGATATCGCCGCGACGCCCGTCTACAGCTTCCGCCACGTGCTGCTGGCCGAGGCGGCCTATGAGAGCCAGCTCCGCAGCCGCCGCCGCGCCGCGCACGGGGCGGTCGCCGACGCACTCAACCGCGCCTTTCCCGAAGAGGTACAAGCCGCGCCGGAGCGGGTGGCGCGCCATCTGGCGGCCGCCGGGCGCCCCGCGGAGGCTGTGCCGCTCTTCCGCCTGGCCGGGCTGCGCGCGCTCGGCCAGGCGCATTATCGCGAGGCCGAAGCGCTGCTCGGCGCGGCCCTGGAGGCCCTGGGCGATGCTGTGGCGGAGGGCGCCTTTTCCCGCGGCGGGTCGCGCCAGATGGAGCTCGAGATCCTGAGCGAGCTCGGCACCGCGCAGATCGCGCTCAAGGGCTTTGCGGCCTCGGAAGTGGGCGAGGTCTTCGAGCAGGCGGAGGCACTCGGCCGCAAGATCGGCCCGGGCCCTGCGCTCGCCCGCGCGCTCTGGGGCGGCTGGCTATATCATCTCGTCTCCGGCGATCTCGCCCGAGCGGAGGCGCTCTCGCGCGAGCTGCTGGCGCTCGGCGAGGGGGCGCGGGCCGAGACGGGGGACACGGGGCTCCTGACGGAGGCGCACTGGGCCTTCGGCGACACGCTCTTCTGGCGGGGCCGGATGGCCGAGGCGTCCCGGGCGCTCGACGAAAGCCTCGCGCTCTTCGACGCGGAGGCGCATGGGGCGCACGCGCTTCTCTTCGGGCAGGACCCGTGCGTTGCTGCGCATTGCTATCAGGCCTACGCCTCCTGGGCTCTGTCGGATCATGCGCGTGTGCGTTCTTCCATCGCGTCGGCCATCGAGCGGGCGCATGAGATCGGGCATCCCTTCTCCATGGCCTGGGCGCTCTGCTTCGGGCCGCTGGTGGCGACGTGGCGGGAGGAGCCGTGGGTCGCCAAGCGCCTCTCGGCCATTGCGCTCCGCCATACCGAGCAGCAGATCGTGCCGTTCTGGCAGAGCGCCATGACCATCGTTCACGGCTGGGCGCGCGCGGGCTGCGGTGAGGTGATCGAGGGCTGCGCCATGGCGGAGGAAGGTCTGGCCTTCTATCAGGCCATCGGCTCGAGGACCGTGCAGCCCTATTTCCGCGGTCTGGTGGCCGAGTGCCTACGTGCGGCAGGGCGCCACGATGCCGCGGCCGCGATGATCGAGGAGGCCTTCGACGGCGCGCGCCGCTCGGGCGAGACCGTCTCGGAAATCTGGCTGCACATATACGATGCGAGACTGCGTCGCGCGCGAGGGGTTGCGCGCGACCAGGCGGCGGCGGCGCTGGAGCGCGCCATCGCCATGGCGCGCGAGACGGGGGCGGTGGAGCTGGAGCTTACCGCCGCCGTCGAGCGCGACCGGCTGTCGGGCGATGGGGAGGCCGACTGGGTACGCCCGGCGCTGGCCCGCGCGGTCGACCCGAAGAAGAGCCGGGCGGGGAGGCGGGCGATTGCATGCGTCGCCGCGGCCAGCAACGCTGTGGCCTGAGCATCAGGGGAAAGATCGGGGGATCTATGAAGAAGCCGTTTTACGTGGACCGGGGGGGTGAGCAGGTCTACCGCGCGCCCTTCACGGCGGAGAATGTCGATTTCTGGGGGTTTCTGCTGAAGGCGAACAAGAGGCGGATGCGAGAGACGATCTGCGACCTATGCCTCAACGACCCTTCGGACACGCCCGACCGGTTCAAGATGGCGATGCCTTACGCCATGGTGGTGTTCAACAACATGACCGCGCTGACCAGCATCGACCCGCCCTTTGATGTCCGTGGTGTCTTCCCAGAGAAGGAATTCGCCATCTGGACGCTTGTCGAGGACACGGTGGCGAACCGGCTCTACTGGTTCCAGCCCTACATCTTCGTCGACAACGCCTATGCGCTGACGATGGGCCGCGAGATCTACGGGTTTCCGAAGGCGCTGGGCTGGTTCGAGCTGCCGGAGGATGCGGGCCATCCCGACCGCCTGGCGATGGACACCATCGTCGTGCCGACGTTCGGGCCGGGCCAGCCCGCCGCGCGCGAACGGCTGATAGAGGTGAAGCGGACGGGTGACGGTGATGGCGGCGTGCGGCCCGTGGCCGATGCGGTCGCGCTGGCGCGCACGATACGCGACGTCCTGACCGAGGCGGGGGAGGACGCGGCGCTCATCCGCCATGAGCTCCACGACCTCTGGAACCTCAACGTGATGATGGTCTTTCTCAAGCAGTTCCGCGCCGCGGGCGATACCACGCGCTGCGACTATCAGGCCATTACCAACATCGACTGCAAGGCTACCAAGTTCCATGGCGGGCACATCCTGCTCTCACCCTATTCCGTCGATTTCGGGGATTTCGACAGCCACCCAGTGCGTAGCGATCTGGGCCTCAAGGACGGGGCGCTGAAGCCGATCGTCAGCTTCTGGGCGCGCTTCGACTTCTGGATCGGCCCGGGGGCGACCCTCTGGACCCATGACGAAGGCTGGATCTCCGACGGGGTCGGCGAGGGGGAGATGGCCTGATGGCGAAGCAGAGGATCGCGATCGTCGGCGGCGGCGTCGGCGGCATGGCCACCGCCATCGCGCTGACCAATCAGCCGGGCTGGCAGGACAAGTACGAGATCACGCTCTACCAGATGGGCTGGCGCCTCGGCGGCAAGGGGGCGAGCGGTCGCGGCCCCGACGGGCGGATCCAGGAGCATGGGCTGCACATCTGGCTCGGCTTCTACGAGAACGCCTTTCGCGCGATGAACGACGCGTTCTCCGAGCTGCAGGGCGACGAGGGCGTCTATCGCAGCATCGAGGAGGCTTTCCAGAGCCAGAACCTGATCGGCGTCATGGAGCATATCGACGACGAGTGGCGCCCCTTTGTCATCGACTATCCGACCGCCAAGGGCGTCCCCGGGGACGGGACGCCAAAGCATCACGAGACCGTCTGGCAGGTGATGACGGCCGCGATGAAGCTCATCGGCAACTGGATCGACAAGGAGCTCGGCGTAGAGCCCGAGCCGCACGAGGCCGATGTGCCGAAGGGGCATGAGAGCCGGGGCGGGTTCGTCGGCTGGCTGATCCACGGCGCGGAGGAAGCCTGGCACGAGGCGGTTGCCGCGCTCGACGGGCTGATGAAGACTGCCGAGCGCGGTTTCATCCACGCGGCCTATGACATCGCCTGCCTGATGCCCGCGGACTGGATGCATCACGAGGCGCACAAGCACGGCATCCTGCTCACGCTGCTCGAGCATGAAAGGGACCGGCTGAAGGCGCGCTTCGAGGCGACGGGTCGCAAGAACGACACGCTGCGGCGGCTCTGGATGATCGTCGATCTGATGCTGGCCGCCTTCCGCGGCCTGATCGACAACCGCAGGGGCATCGACAAGCACGGCCTCGGCGTGCTCGACGACATGGATTTCCAGGAGTTCTTCGAGCGCTACGGCTGCGATCCGGTGAACTGCCGTGTCAGTCATTCCGCGCCCGTGCGCGGGTTTTACGATCTCGTCTTCGGCTACGAGGACGGCGATACGACGAAGCCCAACTTCGCCGCGGGCGTGGCGATGCGGAGCGCGATCTCCATCCTGATGCTCTACAAGCAGTCCATCTTCATGGAGATGCGCGCCGGTATGGGCGACACGATCTTCGCGCCGATGCACAAGGCGCTGGAGAAGCGGGGTGTAAGGTTCGAGTTCTTCCACCTGCTCGAAGACATGGCACCGGGCGAGGTGGACGGCCGGAAGGTGGTCCAATCCCTCCGCTTCCAGCGCCAGGCCACGCTCAAGAGCGGCAGCTATCAGCCCTATGTGAGCGTCGCGGCGCTCGA
>JBCCDG010000073.1:0-20595 GCA_039030915.1 Pseudomonadota bacterium
CGGATGACGGTGGCCCCGGCCGCCTCCGCAAGCTGGGCGGAAGCATCCAGTCCCTCGTTGTCGACGACGATCACAGGCACGTCGCCGGGAACCGAGGCCAACGCTTCGCCGAGAACGCCAACGCTCCTGTAGGAGACGATGACGACGCTCACCAGGCGGCGAAGCTCCCGGTCGCTCGCCCAGGAGACCGTACCGGATACAGCGCCTGCGAAAGGGCCCTCCGGTTCGTCCACGATGCGCCTGGCGGTGTTGTCCATGGCCGAGAGCGCCCTTTGCAATGTTGGGCCTGTCCGTGTGGCACAAGTCGCGAAAACGCTTCTGGTTCCGGATGCGCATGGCGCGGGGATGCTCATTCTCGTCACAGTCCGGTGAGCCCACGCCAGTTGGTCTACGTCCCCGCCGCACCTGGCGATGATCGGACCGCTCGACCCGACGACCCCTCGAGATGCAACGAATTGGCGGGCAACGTATGAGGGCGCTAACCTGCGGTCGAGCCCCGGAAGCTCCGAATCCCCGCATATGTCGCTGTATGGACGCGAAACTCAGCGAACGTGATCCCGAATGCCGCTTTCGAAGGCATCGAGCGAGATTTGCAGGGGCGCCGCGATCCCCCGCACGTCCGATGACAGCGCGGCCGGCAGGTTGGTGCACGGGACACGTCGGCAGATCAGCCCCCCGCCGCATGACTTCGGGACTGGTCGCGCGCGCGATAATCGGCTAGGTCGCTGCGGCCCGTCGATCGCCGCATGCGGTCGGCAAGCCCTGACCTCGACGCCGATGAGTGGGAAGAGGGGAATGGAACCGACACGCGCCCTGGCCATCGGGGCCGAGACAGCGGGATCGGTATGTGGTACCCGCCAGTTGCCGCTCCGCCTGTGCGTCCCCGCGCGTTATCCTGAGATCTCAGCCATATACGATCTGACATGGGCTTCGTGAAATCGCTGCAGCGGCGCGCGGCACTGGCGCGCGGAGAGGGACCGCTCGACGCGGTCCGCATCTTCTTCGCCTCCAAGCAGCAGCGCCGCGACCTCGAGGTCGCCAAGTTCGGGGAGCTGAGGCGGCCGGATTTCGCCGTCGCGGCCAGCGTGCCGCTGGCCCCCGGCACGGCCGAGCCGCCCTATCTCGATGCCGAGTGGTACGCAAAGACCCATGCGCTGCCCGGCAGGGCCGCCGCGATCAAGCACTACAACAAGAACGGCATGGCCCATTTCCTCGCCCCCTGCCGAAAGATGGCGGGCAGCGACGGCATGACGCTCGCGCAATGGGCATCGGAGTATCTGGTGCGCACGGGCGTTGCTCTGGGCGCGCCGGGCAAGAGCGCGCTCTCGCCCGAGGACGACGGTGCGATACGCCCCTTCGCCATCCGCAATCGCGGGCGCAAGAGGCTTGCCGTCGTTACCGCGATCTTCGGCGGCTTCGACCGGCTGCTGCCCGTCGAGGCCGCGTGGCGCGAGCACACAGACTTCTTCCTCTTCTCCGACAGACGCTTCGAGGCGACCTCCGCCTGGCAGCCGGTGCATGGCAACTACTTCAACGCCGATCCGCGCCGCTCCGCCCGCTTCGTCAAGCTGCACCTGCCCACCTATTTCTCGGACTACGAATGGGTCATCTGGGTCGATGGCAGCGTGCTCTTCTGCGTCGATCCCATCGAGATCCTGGCGCGCATCGAGCATGACGACGTGGACTTCGCCACGTTCCGGCACCCCGACCGGCAGGGACTGATCGCCGAGGCGGCGGCATGCTGGCGCTTCAAGAAGGAGGAGCCGATGATGCTGATCGATCATCTCCACCAGGCGCACCGCCACCCGTCCTTCCGCACGCCCGAGCTCTACGAGACGATGGTCATGGCGCTAAAGCCCGGCTCCGGCGACGTGCGCGCGCTCTGCACGACATGGTGGCGGATGATGATGCGCGGCTCGAAACGCGATCAGCTCTCCCTGCCGCTCGCGGTCGCGGAGACGCCGGGCCTCAGGGTCGGCCACCTGCCGGACGACATGACCCGCTCGACGCTCTTCGCGCGCTCGACGCATCAAAAGCGTGCCTGAGCCATGACCGGGAACGAACGCCGCCAGAGCGTGGACATCGTCGTCTGCGTCCATAACAGCCCCGACTTCGTTCGGCCCTGCCTCGCCTCCGTGCGCGCCACGATGGGTCCTGCCGACCGGCTCATCGTCGTCGATGACGGCTCGGCGGAGGAGACCCGCCTGATCTGCGAGGCCGCGCAGGCCGAGGCGCCCGAACGCACGCTCCTGATCCGTCGCGAGGTCGGCAGCGGCTTCTGCAAGGCGGCAAACGCCGGAATGCGGCAGGCGACGGCCGAGACGGTCGTGCTCCTCAACAGCGACACGCTGGTCGCGGGGGACTGGCTCGACCGGATCGATGCCTGCATGGCGGCGAACTGGCAGATCGGGATCGTCGGACCACTCTCCAATGCAGGCGGCTGGCAGTCGATCCCGGAGTTGCCCAACCCCGGCAGGCAGGAGCCGACGATCCCCTCCGACCCTGCGGTCATCGAGGCGGTCTACGCGCATTGCACGGGCTACCGCGAGCGTTTCGAGTACCCCATCGTCGAGCAGATCAACGGCTTCTGCATCGCGCTCCGCAGGACGCTGATCGAGACCGTCGGCGGCTTCGACGAGGAGAGCTTTCCGATGGGCTACGGGGAGGAGAACGACCTGACCTTCCGGGCGCTCGATGCGGGCTTTCTCTGTGCCGTTGCCATCGACTGCTTTGTCTACCACGCCAAGACCAAGAGCTATTCGGCCGACCAGCGCGAGAAGTACAACAAGGCCGGGCAGTCGACCCTTCATCGCCTGCACGGCAAGGCGCGCGTGATGAACGCGGTGAAGTCGACCCAGCGCAACATGATCCTGGCCGCGATCCGCAAGGATGCGCGGGAGGTGTTTCCGCAGCGGGGATGGCTCGCGCGCGCGGAGGAGGTCCTCTGAATCCGCCCCGGCCCGCCGCCACCGGATCGGTGCGATGAGCGCGGAGCCCGAGGATGCGGGCGAGGCGCCGCCCATCACGCCGCAGGCGTTCCTGCGGGAGCGGGCGCGGCAAGGCCCGGCGTTCCTCGACGCGGTGCTGGCGGATGCGCGGGCCGCGGCCGCCAACCTGATGCTGCCGCCGCGCCCGCAATCGCGCTGGCACGACATCCGCCTCGTGGTGCGCATGGCGTGGGAGGCGGACGCCTTCCTGGCGATGACGCTGATCCGGCTTGCGGCCATGCTCCGCGGTGCGGGCATCCCGCTCCTGCCCATGATCGCACGGCGCATCGCGATCGTGATTGCGCAGGTACATGTGGGCGCGCCCGTGCTCATCGGTCCGGGCATCTTCCTGCCCCATGGCCAGGTGGTGATCGACGGGATCGTCTCCATCGGCGCGGGCGCCCAGATCCGCCCCTTCGTGACGATCGGCTTGATGGAGGGGAACTATATCGGCCCGACGATCGGCAAGCGCGTCAAGATCGGGACGGGCGCCAAGATCCTGGGCCCCGTCACCGTCGGGGACGGCGCGCGCATCGGGGCGAATGCGGTCGTCATCGAGGATGTGCCGGCCGGGGCAACGGTGGTGGGCGTCCCGGCACGCGTCGTCCGGCAGCCGGGCGGGGGCAAGGCGCCTCTCGGCGCGGGCGCATAGCGTCAGGGCGCCTCGACCGTCTCGGACCGTGCCGGCGCGGGTTCTTTTCCGACAAAGCGCGCCTCGACCGCCGGGCGCTGATAGGGCCGTCCGCGCAGCCTTTCGTATTCGCGGTCGAACGCCTCGCGGCGGGAGATGGCGGAGCCCGTGGTCGCACCGCCATGAACCTGGTGGAACGTCCCTTCCCCAAGCAGCATCGTGACCTCGACCCCCGACGCCTCGCAGGCTCGCTTCCAGAGGTCGAGATTGGCGAGCCCGCCGCCGGCGCTCGCAAAGCGCTCATCGTAGCCGTTGAGGGCATGCCAACGGTCTCGATGCATGAAGAGCGCGTTGCTCTCGGAAGGAAGCGTCCGCCAGCCGTCGCCGGAAGACTTGGAGAACACCGAAACATCGAAGAGGCGATAGCCGTCCTGCTGCCAGCCCGCGCTCGCGAGAAGGGCGTCCTCGGCTGCCGCATCATAGCCGTTGCGCACCGCGTCCTGCTGCACGTCTTGGCCGAGATGGAAACCGTGTGCGCCGACAACGCGGTCCGTCTCGTCCGCGAGCGCGTCGAGCGCCGCTTGGAGGAGACCCGGGGAGGCCATGCGCGCGCCATCGATCAGCACCCCGATGCGCTCCGCCCGCGCCAGCGCGATCCCGGCATTCGCCGCGCCGCAAGGCGAGCACATGGCCTCGTGCAGCCGGACGACACGGGCATTCGGCGCGATGCTGACCAATGCCGCCGCATCGGCCGGTTCGGGCGAGCCGTTATCGACAACGATGATCTCGTAGTCCGCATCGCCGAGCCCGCGCTGCATCCGCGCGGAGAGCGTCTCGAGCGTGCGGGGAAGCTCCCGCGCCATGCCGTAGGCGACGACCACGACCGAGAGCCTCGGGCTTTCGGGGAAGGCGGCGCCGCGCGCGACTTCCTCGGGCGGCGGCGCCGCGATGCGCGCCGCGAGATCGGCCGCACCGCCACGGACCGCGGTTTCGAGGCAACGGATCGGCTCGGGCGCCAGCAGGGCCTCGAGCGCGGCGATGTCGGGCACATCGTAGGCGTCTGCCAGGATCTCCGCCTCGATCTCCGCATACCGCTCCTCGAGCACCCGGTTCTGGGGATCGAGGCCGGAGATCACGGCAAGACCCTTGCGGTAGGGACCGACAAAGGTCTCGAAGACCGACACGCGCAGATCCGGCCGGTAGCGGCGCAGGACCGGCACGATCTTGTAGACATCGCCGCACCAGGCATCGAACCGGCGCTCGCGATCCAGCATCTCCGGCTGCTCGGGCAACACGTCGTCCACGAGCACAACGCCGCCCGGTCGCATCCACCGCTCCGTCGCGATGAAGTCCCGCAACACGTACTCCGCAAGATGCATGCCGTCGATGAAGGCGAGATCGATCCCGTCGCGGAAAAGCCCACGGCAGCGTTGCTCGTTCTGGAAGAAGACGTCGCTTGTCTGGCGGAAGAGGCGGACGGGCTGCGTCAGATTGGTCGAAACCCAGTAAGCGGGATCGACCCCGATGCTCCGGCAGGCCGCGATGCGCAGGCTGGCGCCCGTATCGATGCCGACCTCGAAATAGAGCGACGGCTCGAGGGTACGGTGCACCGCCGTGAGGCAGCGGAGATAGTCGAGCGCGTCGACCTCGACCCCGTTCCGCGCCGCCGCCTCCTCCGCCAGACCGCGGGGCGCGAGAGGCGGGCGGGCCACCCGCTCATCGGGCGCACCGCCGAAGGCCAGCGCCGGGCGTGGGCCGTTGTGCATGCCCTGGCGGATGCGGGCGGTGTAGACATCCGCCAGCTGGCGCATGACCTTGTGCGAGACCTTCCCGAATTCCTGCGAGATGGTCGGAATGCGCTGCGTGATCCGCCGCGTCTTGCCGAAGAGGAAGGGGCTCCGCGCGTTCATGAGCGGCTCGCCCCCCGTGATCTCCCGATGGCGGTCCCTGAAGCGCTCCACCAGCCGGTCCCTCTCCTCGGGCGAGCGATGGGTGGTGACGCCGCGATGATCCTGGTGGAAGCTGCCCTCGCCCGGCAGGGTGATGAAGGTGTTCCCGGGCGCGTGGATCAGGCGGGAGAAAAGCTCGAGATTGGCGAAACCGGCCCCCGGCTCGTCGAACCTTTCATCGAAGCCGCCATGGGTATCGAGAACGCGCCGCGTGGTGATGAGGCAATTGGACTCGACCGCCTCGATCGCACTCCGATGATACGATTCGCCCGGATAGACCGCGTAGTTGAAGGGTGCATAGCCATCCGCCGGCCAGCCGAGTGACTTCAGCCGTGCGCTTTCCCGGTCGAAGGCGTCTGTGGCGGTCGTCAGGTTCTGCGACTCCGCACCCAGAATGAGCTGCGGGACATTGATCACGGGGTTGGCAAAGAGCGCCCAGAGATCGCGGACATTCCGCACGATGCCGGGCGAGAGCATGTGCGCCCCGTCGATCATGATGGCGATGGCGTCCCGGCTGGCCGCCGCGATGCCCTGGTTGAGGGCGACGCAAGGTGAGGGATGCCCCTCGACCCGGATCACGCGGCGCACATGAGGAAAGCGCTCCTGCAGGTCCTGCGGCAACGGTACGGGCGAGCCGTTGTCGACGATGACGACCTCAACCTCGTCCTCCGCCACGCCCTGAAAGGCGGGCGAACAGCTGACGAGCGTGCGCTCGATCTGCCGGGGAATATCGTAATACGCGATGACGAAGGTCAGCCCCTCGAAGCTGCCCTGCCGACCGGTCTGCGACGGCGTCTCGGCCGCGAGCTGGTCGGACACCCGGTCGAAGATGCGCTGATAGTCGCGCACATGATGGCGAAGGCGCGTACGCTCTTCCTCGAGCGCGGCTATGTGGCTGCGCAGCCGGGCGATCTGCTTATCTGCGTCGTTATCGATGGGCACCGGCACCACGCCCCACACACCGCGCGCCGAAGAATTCCAACGCTCGCTCCGCTTCCTGACCGCTGGTTAGTGGTGTATCAGCGCCAGTACAAGGCCAGTAAAAGCCGCCGACGGGCGGTGGGCGAACTGCAGTGGAGCGCGAGATGGCGCAAACGCTTTCCGAGAACCCGGCGAAACGGCACGACGAGCTGTCGTATCAGGTGGAGCGCGCGGCGGAGCGTTGCCGCGAATCGGGCAGCGTGGGCGACCTCGTCCGGCTGAGGGACCTGCGGGTGCTGGCAGGCGAACAGCTCGGCCCCAAGGCGGGCACGGCCTGGGACGGCGATGCGCCTGCCCCGCCGCCGCCGGACCTCTTCGCCGATGCCGCCGGCGGCATTCCGGAAATCGATGGCCGCGATCTCGACATCGCCGCACTCAGCAGCGCGATGCACCATCACGGCGCCCTCATCCTGCGCAACATGATCAGCCCCCGTGCCGCCCGCGGCTTCCGCCACGGGATCGACAACACCATGGCCGCCGCGAACGCGCATCTCGAGGCAACGAAGGATGGCGGGGAAGACACGCGCCCGACCGCCATGAAGGCCGACTACATGCCCGTGAGCGAGGACGACGACGACCTGCCGCTGCGCCAGCACAAGGCGTTTCTGGGCAAGAGCGGCGCCATCGAGACGTTCCTTTCGCCCCGGCTGGCCTTCGATCTCTTCGACTGCTTCGAGCGGCTGGGGTTTCGGCGGCTCCTGCAGGCCTATTTCCGCGACGAACCCTGCGTCTCGTTCAAGAAGAGCGTCCTGCGCCGCGCCGAGCCGCTGATCTACCCCGCGGAATGGCATCAGGACGGGGCCTTCATGACCACCGACATCAAGAGCGTGAATGTCTGGATCGCGCTCAGCGAATGCGGCGGCGGGACGGACAGCCCGGGCATGGATCTCTTGCCCAAGCGCCTTAACAGCATCGTGCCCACGGGCATCAACGGCGCCGCCTTCAACTGGTCGGTCTCGGGCACGACGGTGACGGAGACGTTCCCCGATCTCAAGGCGGCGCGGCCCTATTTCGCGCCCGGCGACGCGATCCTCTTCGACCACTACAACCTGCACGCCACGTCTTCGGATCCCGCGTTCACCAAGACCCGCTATGCCATCGAGACCTGGTTCTTCGCCAAGTCGCGCTGCGCGATCAATCAGCACCCGGTTTACTGGTAGCGGTCGCCCCTGCCGGATCGGCCGACACGGCGCCCGCCGTGCCGCCCTCCAGCGTTTCGCGGAGCATGCGCACCTGCGCGACCTTGAGCTCGACGCTGGCGCTGAGGGAGGCGACGCGGCGCTTCAGATCATCGAGCTCGCGGTCGTAACTCCTCACGATATAGCCCAGCATCGGCTCGGCCGCGGTCATCTCGCGATGGATGCGGGCGAGCGTGTCGAGCGGGCGGGCGGCGGTGGGCGCCTCCGTCAGCACGCGCAGGGCGGCATAGGCGTCGCTGATCCAGCCGCGGGTAAGGTCGCAATGGATCACGTCCTCACCCGTGCGCGCATGGCTCCTGAGCCCGGCGTTCAGGAAAGCCTCGATGTCGGCGGCGGCGGCGGAAAGCGGCACGGCGAAGGGCGTGCCCAACGCATCCTCGACCCGTGCCAGCGTCTCCTCCGGCTTCTCCAGGAGCTTGTCATAGGCGACGAAGGCGCGCGGCAAGCCCTCGGAGCCCAAGACGGCGTCGAGCGTGTAGCGGAGCCAGAGAAGCCCCGCATTCGTCTTCGTCAGCGCGTTGCGCTGGACGAGCGAGGCGATGACCTCGAGCGGATTGCGGATCGGGATCACCGCCCGCATCGGCAGCCGCCGCTCAAAGGCGCTGCGGTAGCGCGGGACAAGCCGGCAGACCCTCGGCTCCTTCAGCACTGCAGGCTGGCCCGCGGGGAATTCGTCGGCGACATGCGCCACCAGATCGGCCTCGAAGTCCCGCATCGCGGCCGAGCGCATCCGCGGCAGAAGCCCGGATGTCCAGTCCGACCAGACAAGCTCGGCCGCGTCCATATAGGCGTCGTTGAGCCGCGCGATGGGCTGGCTTTCCCAGTGGCCGCGCCGGTTGGAGAGATTGGCCGGGATCAGCGTCTTCGGCAGCGAATGGCCGAGCAGGCTCAGCACCCGCGCAACCGCTGAGCTGCCGCTGCGATGCATGCCCAGCACCAGGACGAGCGAGGATGGCAGGGCAGTCTCGGCGTCGCTCATGAACCTTCCCCTTGGCCGCAGCATCCCTGAACGCAGCCCGGGGGCACAGCGCGTCGGCGGTGCCCCTCCTTATCCGTGACGGCCTGCCGGAGACAAGGACCGGACCCGGGCCGGCCTTGCGGGACCGCGCCGCCGGCGCTTGAATGGCACGCGAGCGCGGTGCCTGCACCTCATTCGGGCGGCGATGCGTGCGGTCGGGAGCGGCGGGAAGGCGATGCGATACCCCAACCTGCTTCTCGTCGGCGTGCAGAAGGCCGGGACCACCTGGTTGCACCGCACGCTCTCCGCCTCGCGCCACATCTACGGCTCGACCCCGAAGGAGCTGAACCTCTGGGGCCAGTCCGACTATCGCGCGCGGCTCGACGCCTATCGCGCCCATTTCCCAGCCGGTGCGAAGCCGGGCGCGCGTTACTTCCTCGAGAGCACGCCGCATTACTTCCACGCGCCCACGATCTTCGGCGATGTCGCGCAGCAGATCCGCGACACGATCCCCGATGTCCGCATCATGGTCGTCCTGCGCAACCCGGTGGAGCGTTACCGCTCGGCCTATGTCCACCACATCCGCAAGGGCCGCCTGCCCTTCGCGGCAACGATCGAGCGGCTGACCGACGACCAGATCATGCTGTCGACAGGGCTCTACGGAAAGATCCTCGCCCACTGGCGCACCGTCTTCCCCGACATGCTGGTCTATTCTCACGACCGGATGGCGGCCGACGGTGCCGGGCTTCTGCGCGAAATCTTCCAAGACCTGAACCTCGACTGCGACCTCGATCCCGCGCGGCTGAGGCCGCCCGTCCACACCGCCGAGCAGAAGCGGGCGGAGGCATGCTGGCCGACGACACCTACGCTTAGCGAGGGGGCGCGGGCGGCGCTCGTCGACTACTACCGCTCCGATATCGAGCGGCTGGCCGACCAGGTCGACTTCGATGTCCGCGCCTGGCTCGACCCGGCTGAGGCGACGGGGCCGGCATAGCGATCCATGCCGGGCGCGGCCCGCCTGGCGATGCGCGAGGACCGGCCGCCCCCCGGTGGTAGGCCCTCCCTACTGTCAGAGCGGCGTGTAGCGGGCGCGGGGCCGGATGATCTGGCCGGTCTCCGACTGCTCGATGGCATGGGCGATCCAGCCCGTGAGCCGGCCGATGGCGAATATCGCGAACGCGGCATGTCCCGGCAGGCCGTGGATCCGGCTGATCGCCGCCAGGGCGGCATCGATGTTCGGCGTGAGATCGAGGCGGCGGGAAAGGCGCCGGGTCGCCGCCACGACGGCGTTGTCGGGATCCTCGCGCGCCAGCAGATACGCCGCCCGCGGATCGCCCGCCGGGTAGAGGGGATGGCCGAAGCCGAAGGTGTAGGGGTCGCTCTCCGCCTCGCGCGCCAGGAAGCGCTCGATCGCCGCCGGCCCCTCCGCCGCTGCGTCGAGGGCCTCGCGCGCCCGTGCGGCGACCCCGCCATGACGCGGACCGGTCAGGGTGGCGAGCCCTGCCAGCAATGCGGCGGCAAGCGTCGCGCCCGTCGATGCGCAAACGCGGACGGCGAAGGTCGACGGGTTGAGCTCATGGTCGCTGAGGAGGACGAGGGCGCTGCGCACCGCCTCCGCCGCCCGGCCGTCGAGCCGCCAGGCGCTGGCGAACCGCTCATGTATCGGGCCGTCGAGCGCCGCGCCCAGCATCGCCCCCGCCGCGCCGGAGAGAAGGGCCGCGCCTTCGGCCGCTATCTCGCGGCGCCGCTGATCTTGCATCGGCGCGCCTTCGTCGGCCCGCGCCGCCAGGTAGTCGAGGGTGCGCCGCAGAGGCGTCGTGTCGCCCGACGCCACCGCGTGAGCGGGATGCGTCACCAGGAACGGCACGCCGCAATGGCGCGCGGCGATCTCTTCGAGCGTCATCGTCGCGGCGCATTCGTGGGCCGGGCTCTCCCCGAAATAGAGCACGCCCTCCCGCACGCCGGAGATCGCCGTCTCCATGACGGGCTCGCCCCAGCGGATAGCTCCGGCAGCCACCCGCGCCCGCGCCCGAGGCCGCCGATGGCGGCGCGCCAGGGCCTCGACCTCGCGGCGGGGATAGAGGCTGCGCCGCGCATCCTGCGGATCGCTTTCCGCCCGCAGGAGGCTCCGGCTGACATAGGCGTAGAGGGTCTGCGGGCGGACACCGAGCAGCGCGCAGGCCATCGCAGCATCGATCAGCTCGCCCTCTTTCATGTTGATTATGTTTATCAAGATTGCTGCCCGGTCAATCAGCCGCTTCACTCCCATGCGGGCAAGGGAGAGCGGCCATGACACACCCCTTCCGGCGGCAGATCGACGACGCGCTCTGTGCGGATCGCGGGCTCGACCTCGATCCGCCCCCCGGGGTTCGGGAGACGTCGCCCGCGCGCTTGGCGAGCGCGTTCGAGGTCTCCGAGCTCGCAGTCGCCTCGGTCCGCGCCGCAGCGCTCGAGCTCGGGGCACTCCTCGGCGCGCGCCAGATCGCGCTCGACTGCCGCCTTGCGCTCATGTGGTTCGGCATGACGCTGCGCCCCGTCGGCTGGACGCTGCCGTCGATGTGGGACCCCGTCGCCGGCGACTATCGAGCGGGCGACGGCTGGATCCGGCTCCATACGAACGCGCCCCATCACCGCGATGCGGCACTCTCCGTACTCGGCTCCCGGGCCGAGCGGGAGCCGGTCGCCGCCGCCTTGGCCGACTGGGCGAAGACCGACCTCGAGACGGCTATCGTCGCGGCCGGCGGCGCGGCCGCGGCGATGCACGATCTGGCGGCATGGGACGGGCATCCGCAGGGCATCGCCGTCGAAGCGGAGCCGCTGATCGCATGGCGCGAGACGGAGGGGACAGGACGTGCCGTCTCGTTGCAGGGTCTTCGCGTCCTCGATCTTACCCGCGTCCTCGCCGGTCCGGTCGCCACCCGCTTTCTTGCGGGGTTCGGCGCGGCGGTGCTCCGGATCGATCCGCCCGACTGGAACGAGCCGGGGGTGGAGCCGGAAGTGACGCTCGGCAAGCGCCGCGCTGGGCTCGATCTCCGGCAATCGGGCGATCGCGAGACCTTCGAGGCGCTGCTCCGGCGCGCCGATGTGCTGGTGCATGGCTACCGACCGGGTGCGCTCGAGGGGCTCGGTTACGGCGCGGCGGTGCGGCGCGCGCTCGCCCCGGGCATGATCGAGGTGTCGCTGAACGCCTACGGGCATACCGGGCCATGGGCGGGGCGTCGCGGGTTCGACAGCCTGGTGCAGATGAGCACCGGCATCGCCGCCGAAGGGATGCGCCGGGCGGGCAGTGCGCGCCCCCTGCCCCTGCCGGTGCAGGCGCTCGACCACGCCACGGGCTACCTGATGGCCGCCGCCGTCCTGCGGGCGCTGCGCGTCCGGGCCCGGTCCGGCCGCGTCCTCTCCGCCCGGCTTTCGCTCGCGCGCACCGCAGCACTCCTCCGCTCCGGTGCGGTCGTCCTGCGCGAGGCGGATATCGCGGCGGAGACGGAGACGGACCTGGCGGCGGGGATCGAGAATACCGGTTGGGGGCCGGCCCGCCGGATCGCGTTTCCGGTCGCGGTGGACGGCGCCGGCCCGTCTTGGCCGCACTCGAGCGGCCCCCTCCGCCAGCACCCCCCGCGGTGGCAGGCCTGAACGCTCCGCGGACGGCCCTTCGGCCACGGTCGCAATGCGCCGATTGCGCAGCGGGACAAGCCGCGGATCGCGGGCTAAGGAGAGGCGATGACAGATCCGTTTCGAACCGCCCTCTTCCAGCCGCTGCAACTGCCCTGCGGCGCCGTCCTCAAGAACCGCATCGCAAAGTCGGCAATGTCCGACTCGCTCGGTGACGGCTTCGGCAACCCGACAGACACCCAGATCCGTCTCTACGAACGATGGGCGGAGGGCGGCGTCGCGCTCTCCATCGTCGGCGAGGTCCAGGGAAACCCCCAATTCGCGGAGAAGCCGGGCAATCTCGTACTCGGCCCGGACGCGGATCGTGACCGCCTTGCCACGCTGGCGCGCAGGGGATCGGCGAACGACACCAAGCTCTGGCTGCAGCTCGGCCACGCGGGCGCGATGGCGCATCCCCCCATCAGCGCGCCCAAGGGGCCGAGCGCGCTCGATCTGCCGGGGCTGAGCTGCGGGGCGCTTACGCTCCAGGAGATCCGCGCCCTGCCGGCGGAGTTCGCGCGCACGGCCCGTCTGGCGCAGGAACTCGGCTTCGGCGGCGTGGAGATCCATGCGGCGCATGGCTTTCTGCTCAGCCAGTTCCTCTCCCCCCTCTTCAACCGGCGGCAGGATGCCTATGGCGGCGCCATCGCGGCGCGAATGCGGCTTCTCATGGAGGTGGTGGAGGCCGTGAGGGGCGCGGTCGGTCCGGGCTTCCCGGTCGGCGTCAAGCTGAACGCAACCGATCAGCTGGAGGGCGGCTTCGAGGCGGAGGATGCGCTCGCCGTCGTCAGCGCCCTCGACGGGACGGGCATCGACCTCATCGACATCAGCGGCGGGACGTACTTCCCCGGCGCGCGCGCCGCCTCCGACGCGTCGGGCTCGGGCCCCTATTTCATCGACTTCGCCGCCCGGGCGCGAACGCTCACGCAGAAGCCGCTGATGGTCACGGGCGGGTTCAAGACGCTGGAGCAGGCGGGCCGCTCGATCGGTGACGGGAGCGTCGATATGGTCGGCCTCGCCCGCGCGCTCGTGCTCGACCCCGACCTGCCGCAGGGCTGGCAGTCCGGCACGGCGGGCGATCCGGTCTTTCCGAGGTTCGAGAACCCGCCCGAGGGCGGCGTGACCGCGTGGTACACGATGTGCCTCACGGCCCTCGGCGAGGATCGCGAACCGCCCGAGCCGTCGGCGCTCGCCCACGCGATCGAGGCCTATGACGCCCGAGACCGGATGCGCATCCCGCGCTGGCAGTCGCGCTTCCCGCGATAGCACACGCCTGCAACGCGCCCGACGCCTCGGGGTGCGGGCCGGCACCGCCCCTGCCGCCCCGGCATCGAATGTGCCCGGGCAGGAGAGCACCGTCGCGACAATCCTTGCCGCATTGCTTACAGATGGGTCTTCAATCTTCCGGGGGGTTAATGCAACGATCCCCCGGCCTGTCCGCCGTCATGCCTGATGGCAGCGGCACCGGAGACGAGAACAGCGGAGTCAGTGATGAAGATGAACTATTACCTCGTACGCTGCGACTACCACGCGTCCGCATGGCATGAATTGATGGAGCAGCCGAACGACGTCGACACAACGCGGCTTCATCCCGTCACCGCACTCGCCGAGCGGCTGGGCGGCCGTTTCGCGTCCGTCAGCGACGGTAACGGTGACGATGACGGGCCCGTGATCGGGAAATGGGTCGCGTTCGGCAGCGCGGACCTGATCGCCATCGTACAATTTCCGGACGATCGCTGCGCGCGGGCATTCTCCATCGCGATATCGGCCGAGCGCGGCGTCAAGAACGTCGAAATCACGCCGATGCTTCATTTCAACGATGCCATCGAGGTGATGAACCTCGCCCGCAAGCATCGTCCCGGCTACTCCGCGCCCGGGAAGTAAGTCGCCCACACCGGCCTCTCGTCGCACTGCGCCGGACCGGCAATGCTGGTCCGGCGCCAGAATGACTGTATCATGCGCGCCATCGGGGTTCCGAAGCGGGTCTTCTACCGGTCGGGAGCAGCCTGCGCATCGCCCCAGCGCATCCAGACGGGGACCGGCATGCTGTGTTCCAGTTGTGGGATCATGTGCGCGGAGGGTTCGCGCTTCTGCGCCAATTGTGGCGCGCGCATCGTCGGGCAGGCCGGGTTCGCCGATCCGGCGGCGTCCTTCACGCGTGAGGACGGGGCGGCCACCGCGCCGGATGGCCTTTACGGTGACGACTGGCGGGCGGAGAAGAAGATCCTCTCGGTCCTCTTCGCCGATATCGTCGGCTCGACCGAGCTGATCGCGCGGAGCGATCCGGAGACCTCCGTCCAGTTTCTCGACTCGGTCATCGCGCTCTTCGAGCGGGAGGTGGTGTTCTTCGGGGGAATCGTCAGCCGCGTGATGGGCGACGGGATCTTCGCGCTCTTCGGCGCGCCGAGCGCCGGGGAGGACCATGCCAGGGACGCCTGCCTCGCAGCGCTCCGCATCCAGGAGGCGGCGCGGTCGGCCTCGGACTTCTGGCGCGGGCGCAGGCTCGGCGCGGTCACCGTGCGCATCGGCATCAGCACGGGCGAGGCGATCGTGCGCTCGCAGCGGCTCGACAAGTCGATCGACCATGTGGCCACGGGCCTCTGCGCGCATCTCGGCGCGCGGCTGCAACAGGCGGCCGAGCCTGGCACGATCTTCTGCGACGGTGCCACTTACACCCAGTCGAAGCCCGAGAACTTCGCCTGGCGGCCCCGCGGCCCGATCCTCTTCCGCAGCTTCACGGAGGAGATCGACGTCTACGAGCTCGAGGGCCGCAAGGGCGCGGCGGAGGCGCTGGATCCCCTGCGGCCCGCCAACGCCCCGTCCTTCATCGGGCGGGCGGAGGAGATCCGGCAGGCCGCCCGGTTCATCGAGGCGGAGCGCGCAGGCTCCGCGCGTTCGGTGCTGATCTACGGCGAGCCCGGCATCGGCAAGACGCGGTTCTGCAGGGAGCTCATCCGCGAGATCGGGGAGGATCGCAGGCTCGTCCTACGGGCCGAGTGCACCTCCTACGGCCAGCACACGCCCTTCGGCCCCTTCGCGTCGCTCATCCAGACGCATCAGAGCCGGCTGGGCGCAAGCAGCACTGAAGACATGCTGCGCGCCCAGCCGGGCATATCGCGAACGCCCGGCGGGCCGCCGGCGGAGCTTCTCTTCGGTATCCAGACCGTGCTGGGCCTGAAGGTCGAGGACGAGCAATGGGCAGCGCTCGACGCCACGCGCAGGCGCGCGATCGTCTTCGAAGCCGTGGCAACGCTCGTCTCCGCCATCGCGGACCATTCCGGTGTCCTGGTGATCGAGAACGTCCACTGGATGGACGACGAGTCCCGCCAGCTCCTCGAGCATCTGCTGGCGACCGGTGGCGAGAACGTGATCTTCATCCTCACCTCCCGCCATGTCGGCGCGCTCGAGCGCCGAGACGACTGGACGGATTTCCGGCTCGGGCTGGAGGAGCTGGCGCGCGGCGATGCCCTGGCGCTGATCGGCGCGTGTCTCGATGAGGGGGGCGGCGCGGATGGCGACGCGTCCGTCGAGGCCGGCAGCGACGGGGAGATGGCCGCCGCCGTCCACGCCCGCACGGGCGGCAACCCGCTCTTCGTGATCCAGTACGTGAAGGAGCTGCGGAAGTCGGTGCAGACCGCCGGGGACGATGGCGCCCCCCGCGCGGCCGATGACAGTCTTCTCTGCCTGCCGGCCACGCTGCGCTCCCTCCTCGCCGCGCGGATCGACGCGCATGATGCGCCGGAAAAGCGGATGATCCAGCTCTGCTCCGTCGCGGGAGGGGAGCTTTCGCGCGACCTCATCCAGTCCTGCCTCGCCGACCTGCCCCCCGTCACGCTGGAAAAGACCATCGGCACGCTGACGGAGGAAGGGTTTCTCTTCGTCAATGCCGAGCGCGGGCAGGTCTTCTACCGCATCGCCGTCAATCTTCTGCAGGAGGTCGTGCTGAGCGGCCTGCTCTCCTGGCAGAAGCGGCATCTCCATCTTCTGATCCTGCGCGCCATCGAGACGGTGCACGGCAGCGAGCTGTCCTCGAATGTCGAGACCGCGGCCTATCACGCCAAGATGTCCCAATCGACGGACCAGGCGATCAAGTACTCCTGGGCCGCGGGCCGGCGCGCGATCGACCGCTCGGCCTATCTCGTCGCCACGCGCTTTCTCGAGGACGCCCTGGACTTCGCGCTGAAGAAGGGCGTCGACGCGGAGCAGGCGGCCGAGGCCATCGACATCTGCTTCGATCTTCGCCGCGCCTACTTCCCCATCGGCCGGATCAAGAGCGATCTCGAGAACCTGGAAAACCTGGAGCAGACGCTCTCCCCCCACGCGGACATGACCCGGCGCGCCTGGCTCGCGGCCTATATCGGACGCGATCACGCCCAGCTCGGCCGGCCGCACCGCTCTCTCGCCGCATGCGAGCGCGCGCGGTCGCTGGCGCGTGGCGCGGGGCTGCGCAAGCTCGAGGTTCTCACCGAGGGCTATATCGGCGCGGCGCATTACGCCTCCGGCGGCTTCGGTGAGGCCGCGGCCTCGCTCGATCAGGCGGCCGGCGCGCTCGGGGAGTTCGAGGCATCCGAGACGCTGGGGCTGCCGGCGCCGGCCTATCTCTTCTTCGAGGCCTGGCGGCTCTGGGCGCTCTCACGGATGGGCGATGGCGAAGCGGGCTCGGCCGCCGCCGGGCGCATCGCCGCCTATGGCCGGTCCCACGGCAAGCCGCTGGCCGAGGCCGTGTCGCTCTATTCCGTCGGGTTCTTCAAGCTTCACGTCGGCCCATGCGACGAAGCCATCGCGCTCCTCTCCGAGGGGCTCGAGATCTGCGAGAAGCGCGAGCTCGTCGCGTGGTTCACCAACCTCGCCTCCGCCCTCGGCTGCGCGATGGTGCGGGCGGGCGACCATGCTGGCGGGCGGCGCCATCTCGAGGCCGCGGTGGCCCGGTCGCGCGAACTCGGCATCATGGTGAGCCATTCGCTCGAAGTCGCATGGCTTGCCGAGGCGCTCCTGGCGGCCGGCGCCGAGAAGGAGGCACTGGCAGCGGCGGGTGAGGCCTTGGCCCTCGCCGAGACCTATCGCGAGCGCGGGAACAAGGCTGAGGCGCTCTTCATGCAGGCGCAGGCCCTCGCGCGAACCGGCGCCGCCGATGCCCAAGCGTGCCTCAGGGCAGCGGAGACGCTGGCACGGGAATGCGGGATGGCCCCCCTCCTCCGCCGGATCGAGAAGCACGCGACCGAGACCGCATCGATCGAGCGAACGTAACGCAACCCGCACGCCGCGCCGAGGTCGGGCCCAGGCGCTGAGCGCGGCTCATCAACGCCCTGAAGTGGCCATCTCGCGCTCGGAGGGGCGTTAACTCTCGCGCCCGGTGGGCCTGAGGAGAAGCCACCATGGGTCCGGGCGGGCCGCTTCGTGCTTGATCCAGGGCGCCGAGGCTGGCGGTATGGCGGTGCACAAAGCGCTTCATAACGAGAGTACCGACAGGAGGTTCCTATGGTCCGCAGCTTGATGGCCGGTGTCTGCACGCTGGCGCTGGCGCTGCCTGGCGTCGCCCTTGCCGAGGGGCAGCTCAATATCTTCAACTGGGGGAACTACACGAACCCTGAGCTGATCGAGAAGTTCGAGAAAGAGTATGGTGTCGAAGTCACCGTCACCGATTATGACAGTAACGACACGGCGCTTGCCAAGGTAAAGGCCGGCGGCCACGGCTTCGATATGGTCGTGCCGTCGCATACCTACGTCCCGATCTGGGTCGAAGAAGGGCTGATCATGAAGCCTGGCATCCCCGAAATGGAAAACTACGGGAACATCGCGGAGGAGTGGAAGAACGTCGCTTGGGATCCGGGCCGCGAATATACCGTCCCTTGGCAGTGGGGCAGTGTCGGCATCGTAGTCGACACTTCGGTCTATGACGGCGATCTCAACACCGCTGCCGTGATCTTCGATCCGCCCGAGGAACTGGTGGGCAAGATCAACGTCGCGCCCGAGATGCAGGACGTGATGCACACCGCCATCTATTACCACGGTGGGGAAAGCTGTACGACAGATCGCGAAATTCTGAGGAAAGTGCGCGATACACTGGTCGAGGCCAAGACAAAATGGCTGTCGATGGACTACGGCATTATCGAAAAATTTGCCGGAAAAGACCTCGCGGCATCTCTCTACTGGAATGGCGCAGCGTTCCGGTCGCGTGAGAAGAACCCGGACGTGCGCTATGGCTATCCACAGGAAGGCTTCGTGCTCTGGATGGACAGCGTGGCCGTACTGTCGGATGCCCAGAATGTCGAGAACGCAAAGCTGTTCCTCAACTTCATCATGGAGCCTGAGAATGCTGCGCTGATTTCCTCCTTCGCCCGCTATGCCAACGGCATCTCTGGCTCAGAAGAATTTATGCCGGACGACATGAAGGACGCACCCGAGGTCAACATTCCGAAGGAGCTCGCGGCCGCCGGTCGCTTCACCAACACCTGCCCGCCCGAAGCGCAGAAGCTCTTCACCGCCATCTGGACCGAGCTGCAGAAGTAAAAGGCGCCCATCCATAGCGTTCGGAGCACAATCGGGAGGGATCTGCGCGATCTGGCGCAGAACCCTCCCGTTCTCAAAGACCCAATACTAACTAATATTCAATTCTAATTTCCAAATTACTACCTATTTTGGCAATCTCTACGCTGCGCCCAGGCAAAAAGGACCATTACCCTTTACTGTTCATTATTTGTCTCACCCTATCCAGCCATCGGACCATCAACAAGGAGGTCGCGATGGTAGTGTCGTACAAGGCGTTCATCGGCGCCGCGCTGTCCGCCGTATTGCTTTCGGGTCAGGCCGGCGCGGTCAATATCACTGGCACGATCAGGGACTTCAGCGATCGGCACCCGGATATGGAGCTTGGGATCGGCCTCGGCGGGGAACGCGGGGCGGTCGAGAGCACGCTCGACGCCGACGGCAAGCCGGTGCTGCGGGCGGACGGCCTGCCCTATCAGAGCTTCACGACGCCCGAAAACTTCTCACAGTGGTTCCGCACGATCCCGGGCGTGAACCTCCAGGATCGGATCACCTTCGAACTTGCACCGGTACCGGGCGCGCCGCAACTTCTCTTCTACAAGAGTGCGCCGGACGCCTTCTTTCCGATCAACGGACAGCTCATCGGAAACGAGGGTCGGGCGAACAACTATCACTTCACGATCGAGATTAATGAGAGTGTTCGTCTTGAGATTGGGAACGAGTTTACTTTTTCTGGCGATGACGACCTATGGGTCTTCATCAATGATCAGCTGGTGCTCGATCTCGGTGGCCTGCACCCCCCTCAGACGGGCGCCTTCAGGGTGACGCAGGAGTTTCTGGATCGACACAACCTCGTCGAGAACGCGGTCTACGACTTCGACGTCTTCTACGCGGAACGCCAGACCACCCAGGCCAATTTCGGCTTCACGACCTCCTTCGACTTTCAGGGCAGCGGGACCGGTTCGGACATGGTGAGCGCGCCCCTGCCCGCCCCCATGGCCCTCCTGATCGGTGCCCTCGGCTCCCTCCTCTATGTCCGCAATCGAACGATTTGACCACATGGCGCGAGGCCACCGAATCCCCAGCGCCGCCCGGTCTCCCCCGAACACACCGCACCACGACCGACACCACCGAACCTGCCCGCCCAAGCGCTCCGTGACCGCCACGACCGACCGATGCGTTCCTGCAATCAGGCACCAAATTATTGATCTGCCCTCCTCACGATCTACACCTCAATACCCAGATAAGTGCAGCCATGCGTTCAATATTCGAGTGAAAATTTTGAAATATATTGCGGCGAAGTAGGGCTTTATGCCTCAATATCTGGAAAATTCTCAAATTAGCTCTGGTTTACCCACACACAAATTGCCTGGAGGGGTGTCAGTATCAACGAGCATGAATACTTAGCACAAAGACTGTCTTCACAATCTTGTCACGCGGCATTTGGCTACATAATTGGGTGTCGGTTCATTGGCTCGACCGAGCCATTCCGGCATGATTGGGTTGGCGAGTTTGAGCCTACTGGTCTCTTCAGGCTGGGGCAATGATAAGCTCTAGCTGTTTAGTGCCGGAGTGTGATGGCGCATTGTTTTGCCGTCATGCGAAAGAAGCGCCATGCGCTTCAGGCCACAATCCCGCATCGCACGCGCTCGTCGCTGCATCGGTGCCTGCAGCGGCAAGCCGTCGAAAGCGCCATCGGTTCAAGCCCGATGGCGAGCGGATCAGCCGGTTGCCGGCGGTCGAGGGCACGACG
>JBCCDG010000074.1:0-19880 GCA_039030915.1 Pseudomonadota bacterium
GGCGAGGACAGGGCGCGGCTCACGACCATCGACGAGGCCGCCGCACGGCTTCTCGGGGCGCTCGGCCGCCCGATTGAGCCCGGCGCACGCCTCGCGCTCTGATTGCCACCGCAAGGGCGCGGCTCTCACCTTCCCGTTCAAGCACGGTCGCGAAAGCTTCACGGCGCTCGCATAGGGCAGCCTTCGCGCGATCGTGCTGAGCGAAAGGCGCGGAACAAGGGAGCGGAGAGCCGAGGACGGGGACGGCGAACGACTTCGAGAGCAACTTCACGCTCTGGCGCTTCCACTTCTCCGATCAGGACGCGAACATCACCTCCGTCGATCTCACACCGAACCTGTCGGCGATCGTCGAGGGCGCACCGAGCTTCTTCGGCGTCACCACCGACTTCATGAACTCCGAATGCACAGGCGGCGGGGTCGACAGCGCGCGCACGCAGGAGACCAATCCTGGCAACCTGACTGCCGATATCGACCTCCGATATCGCCGGCAGCTCGACGAGACGGTCGTCGCCTCCGTCGAGAACGGCATGTCGCGCTTTGAACCCGGCCGATGTGATCGGGGCGCAACGTAATACCCCGGTCCTGACCCGGCGGGCCGTCAACGCTTCTTGTCGTAGGGGTTCTCGCGCTTGCGGTAGTCGAAGCGGATCGGCACGCCCTCGAGCCCGAAATCGCGGCGGAGCCCGCCGACGAGATAGCGCGTGTAGGCGGCCGGCAGCTCCTCGGGACGCGAGCAGAAGGCAACGAAGCTGGGTGGGCGGGCCTTCACCTGCGTGGCGAAGCGGATCTTGATGCGTCGCCCGCCAGGCGCGGGCGGCGGATGCGCGCTGAGCATCGCGCCCAGCCAATCGTTGAGCTTCGAGGTGGAGACGCGGGTGTTCCAGATCCGGTGCTGCCGCTCGACGGCGCTCTTGAGCTTGTCGAGCCCCTTGCCGGTCAGCGCACTGACCGTGACGAGCGGCGTGCCCGCGAGCTGGGGCAGAAGGCGCCTTGCCCGTTCGTGCAGGTCCTTGAGAAGCTGCTGGCGGTCCTCCGCGGCGTCCCACTTGTTGACGGCGAAGACGACGGCCCGACCCTCCCTCTCGGCGAGGTCGGCAATGCGTAGATCCTGCGTCTCGAAGGCGCTCTCGACATCCATCAGCAGGATCACGACCTCGGCGAAGCGCACGGCGCGAAGGCCGTCGGAGACGGAGAGCTTCTCGAGCTTCTCCTGTACCTTGGCCTTCTTGCGCATGCCGGCGGTGTCGAAGACGCGAAACGCCCGACCGTCCCATATGGTATCCACGCTGATCGCATCACGCGTGATCCCGGCCTCAGGGCCCGTGAGGAGCCGGTCCTCGCGCAGGATGGCGTTGACCAGCGTCGACTTGCCCGCATTGGGACGGCCGACGACCGCAATCTGCATCGGGCGGTTCTCGGCGAGATCGTCATCCCCCCCACCGGCCGGATCCGCCGAGCCGGTCGCCTCTGCCGCCTCATGCGCCGCGATATGGGGCTCAAGCGCGGCATAGAGCTCGCCCAGCCCCTCGCCATGCTCGGCCGAGAGCGGGATAGGCTCGCCGAGGCCGAGCGCATAGGCCTCGTAGAACCCTGCCTCGCCCGCGCGACCCTCGGACTTGTTGGCCGCGAGCAGGACCTTGCGCCCGCCCCGGCGCAGAAGATCGGCGAAGACCTGATCGGTCGGCGTGATGCCGGCGCGCGCGTCGATCACGAAGAGGCACATGTCGCTCTCGCCGACCGCCCTCTCCGTCAGGCGGCGCATGCGGGCGGGCAGGCTGTCATCGCTCGCCTCCTCGAGCCCCGCGGTATCGACCACGCGGAAGGAGAGGTCGCCGAGATGCGCGTCGCCCTCACGCAGGTCGCGCGTCACGCCGGGCCGGTCGTCGACCAGCGCCAGTCGCTTGCCGACGAGGCGGTTGAAGAGGGTCGACTTGCCCACATTGGGCCGACCGATGATGGCGAGCGTGAACGGCATGGCCCGCCACCTATCCGCAGCCGCAGGCTCTCACAAGGGGCAGCGGTAACTGGACAACGAGGCAAACGGAATCGCGGCTGGTCGCCGCGATACGTCTTCCGGGGCGCTGCATGGCCCCCTTTGGGGATGTCGGCCGAGGTGGGCCGCCCGTCGCGAAGTGGTCCTAGCGAAAAGCCTCGAGCGTGGCCTCATCGGTCAGGACGAAGACGGTGCCCTCCGCGACGACGGGGCCGGTGATCGAGCCGCCCGTCAGCGGCGTCGTCGCCACCGCCTGGCCGCCGACACCCTCGAAGGCCAGGATCTCGCCCGTTGACGCGGTCACGAGGATGCGGCCCTCCACCAGCACGGGGCCGGAATATCCGATGGGATCCTCCCGGTCCTCCGGGTCCTCGAAGGCGGGGAGTGGTGTCGACCAGATCGTGGCGCCGTTGCGTGCCGAGAGGCGCAGGAGCTCCGAGGCGTCGGACACCATGAAGAGCGTGTCGCCGGCCGCCCAGAGCGGGCCGACGGCGCCAAAGGAGCGGGTCCAGACCCGGCGGCCCGTCCGGCCTTCGATGGCGACGATGCGCCCGGCCTGGTTGGCGGCGATGGCGAGGGGGCCGATGACGACCGGATCGCCCGTCACGTCGGAGATGGCGGATCGCGCGAGGCCCCGCCTGCCGCCGGAAAGCACCGCGCTCCAGAACCGCCGTCCGTTGCCGAGCTGCACGGCCACGAGTTCGCCGGAGCTGTAGGGCAGGAGCGCAGCCCCCGAAGCGATGGCCGGCGAGGCGCCGCCGAGGAGCCCCGCACCGGAGACCGCCGCCGGCGCGCGCCAAAGCACGTCGCCCGTCTCGGCCGAGACACCGAAGGCCTTGTTGTCCCGCGTCACCGCGACGATGACGCCGTTCGCCGCAGCGGGCGCCGCCCGGAACGGCGCGCCAAGGCTGGTGCGCCACACGATCTCGCCCGAGCGTGCCTCGATCCCCACGATCTCCCCGAAGCCAGTGGTGGCGAAGACGCGGGTGCCCAGGATGGCGAGGCCGCCGCCGAAGCCTTCCTCCCCGCTCTCCGCGCCCGGTGCGACGGAGACGGCCCAGAGAAGCGCGCCATTGTCGGTGTCGAAGGCCCGCACCTCGGCCGCGGCATCGAGGGTGAAGACGCGTCCGTCCGCCACCACCGGCGCGCTCGTGATCCGCGCCTCGTCGCTGTTGCCTGTGCCCGCATCGGCAGTCCACGCGCGCTGGAGCGCGGCGGGGCCGGAAAGATGTCCGGCATTGTGCGAGGGCACGGCGTTCGTCTGCGTCCAGGCATCGAGCGCCCGCGGCGGCGGCAAGGGCGCACCGCCCGAAGGCGCGACGATGGCCTCGGAGGACTGGAAGCTGAGCCCGGGCGCAGTTTCGCCGCCGGGCGCATTTTCGCCGCCACTGGCTCCGCCTTCGGGAGCCGGCTCGGTGATCGAGGTGCTGCGCTCCCCGCGGACGGGGATGCGCGTGCCCTCGAGCCGCTCCTCGTCCTCGAAAAGGCTGCACGCCGTGGGCAGAAGCAGGATGCCGGCGAGCGCGACGACGCGGCAAGCCACGGCTCGGACAACAGGGCTCGGACGGGCAGGCGTGGCGGCCCCGGTCGCATGGGAACAGGGCGCGTGGGAAAGGACGGTCACTGGCTCACCTCCGCATCGCCCGCGGCGGCGGGGGCTGGCAGCGTCTGCATCAGCGCCTGGGCGCGGGCGCGGGTCTCGCCCGTCGAGAGCGGTTCCGCCATGATCGCGGTCAGATCCTCGCGCGCCCCGGCGATGTCGCCAGCATTGAGCCGGAGCGTCGCACGCAGCTCGAGCGCGAGGGGGCGGTAGATGGCACCCGGCATCGCAAGCTCGTCGAGGGCCGGCAGCATCGCCGCGGGCTCCCCGAGCGAGGCACGCAGACGCACCGCCTCGAGCCGCGCGAGCGCCCGATAGCGCTCGGGCTGGGACTGGTCCTCCGCGATCGCGTCATAGGCAGATGCGGCGGCGGCACGGTCGCCCTCCGCCGCCGTCGCCTGGGCGGCGCGCATGCGGGCGATGACCTGTGCGCCCCCCGACACTTCCTCGGCGATGAGGCCGACGGCGGCGGCCTCACTCTCCTGCGCCTGCAGGAGCAGCGCCCCGTTCTCGGCAGCCGCTTGGCGCTCGAGCTCATCCCAGTAGGCGAGCCCCGCCGCCACGGCGACGACCAGCACGATGGCGCCGATGATATAGAGGCCGTATGCCTTCCAGTAGCGGAGCATCCGGTCCTGGCGGACCTCCTCCGTCACTTCGCGGATGAAACTGTCGGTATCGCTCACGCCGCTCTCTCCCGATTTGTGGCGCGCACCCTAGTCGAACGCCCGGCCCGCGCAATGCCTCAGGCGGGCGGGGCGCGCAACCATCACGCGGCAGGCAGGCATCTCCGGCGCTTGCGCATAAGGGACGCGAGGGGGATGGTGAGGTCGAGACCGCTTCGAAGGGTACCAATGTCCGCCCCCACCGCCGGCCAGACCACCGCGACGGCCGGCACCGGCACGGCGCGCAATATTGCGCTCTATCGCTGGCTGCGCTTTTTCCAGAACCTCCTCTTCTGGCAGGCCATCTGGTTTCTCTATTTCCAGCAGGCGCTCTCGGCCTCCGAGGCCATCCTGCTCTACGCGATCTATGATATCGGCACCACGGCGCTCGAGGTGCCGTCGGGCTATCTCTCCGACCGGATCGGCCGGCGGCTCACGCTCGTGGCCTCGGGCGCGGCGGGTCTTGCGGGCGGGCTTCTGCTCGCGCTCGGCGAGAGTTTCGCGGCCTTCGCCGTGGCGCAGGTGCTGCTGGGGGCCAGCGCGGCCTTCGCCTCGGGCACGGACAGCGCGATGCTCTACGAGTCGCTCGCGGCCGAGGGGCGGGAGGGGGAGGTCGAGCAGGCGGAGGTGGTCGCTTGGCGCTGGGGATTTGCGGCTCTGGCGCTTTCCGCGTTCTCGGGCGGGCTCATGGCGGTCTGGCAGTCAACCCTGCCCTTCTATGCCGGTGCCGCGGCCTTCGCCGGCATGCTTGTCGTCGCTCTCCGCCTCAGCGAGCCGCCGCACACCGAGGCAGCGCCGGAGGAAGGCGGCGAGCTTGCGCGGCTCTCCCGGCTCGGCGGCGCGTTTCGGGAGCCGGTGCTCCTCTGGCTCTTTATGCTCAGCCTCCTGATGTACGGCTTCAGTCATATCCCCTTCGTCTTCGGCCAGCCCTTCATCGAGACGGCGCTCGAGGGCGCGGGGTTTGCGGCGGAGGCACCGGCGGTGAGCGGCGCGGTGACGACCGCGATGATGATGCTCTCGCTCCTCGCCTCGTTCGGCGCCTCGCAGCTCCGCCGCCGCATCGAGCTCGGTGCGATCCTGCTCCTCGCCTTCGGGATGCAGATCGCGCTTGCCGGCACGCTCGCGCTGACCAACGACGCGATCGCGATCGCGCTCCTGTTCCTCCGCATGGTGCCCGATGCGCTGTCGCGCCCGTTCATCCTCGCACGCATCCAGCCGATGCTCGCGAGCGAGAGCCGGGCGACCTATCTCTCGCTTCAGAGCTTCGGGGGAAGGCTGCTCTTCGCAGGCTCCCTCTTCCTCGCCTCGATGGCCAGCAGCGGGGAGGGCGAGATGCGCTATGCCGAGATCCAGGGCGTGCTCGCCGCCTACACTGTCGTGGGTCTCGCCGCCCTTCTCGTCCTGATGCTCACGGCACGCCGCCTACGGCTGGAGCCGGACGACGCGGCATCCTCCGTTCCGGTAGGAGGCCGGGCGGGATAGCGGGCCCTTGAGCCCCGTTGCGCGAAAGCCCTCAGCCTTTGGCCTTGTAGGTGTGCTCCTCGCCGGGGAAGCGGCGCTCGCGAACCTCCTCGGCATAGCGCTCGATGCTCTCGCGCATCATCTCCTCCATGGTGCCGTAGCGCTTCACGAAGGTGGGGACGCGCGGCATGAGGCCGACCATGTCCTCGAAGACCAGGATTTGCCCGTCGCAGGCGGCCGAGGCGCCGATGCCGATCGTCGGGATGCCGATGGCTTCGGTGATCTGCTTCGCAAGGGGTGCCGCCACGCCCTCCACCACCACCGAGAAGGCACCGGCTGCCTCGATCGCCCGGGCATCCGCGATTACGGCGTCGAACTGCGCCTCGTCGCGCACCGCCTTGAAGCCACCCGCCGTGTTCATCGCCTGTGGCATGAGGCCGATATGGGCCATCACCGGGATACCGCGACGGGCGAGGTACTGGATGGTCGGCGCCATGTCCTCCCCGCCCTCAAGCTTCACCGCATGGCAGCCCGTCTCCTTCACCACGCGGCTGGCGTTGCGAAAGGCAATCTCCGGGCTCTCCTCGAAGCTGCCGAAGGGCATGTCCACAACCACGATGGCCTTGTTGGCGCCGCGCACCACCGCCTGGCCGTGCATGATCATGTGCTCGAGCGTGACACCGAGGGTATTGGGCATCCCGTGGATCACCATGCCGAGGCTGTCGCCCACCAGCAGGAGATCGCACTGCTCGTCGCAGAGCGCGGCCACATGCGCCGTGTAGGACGTCAGGCAGACCAGCGGCTCCCCGCCCTTGCGCGCCGTGAAGGCGGGAACCGTCATGCGCTTGCGGCCGGGCGCGCTCTCCGGCGTCGAGATGGCGGATTTCTTCGAGATCGTGGATCGGGTCGACATGGGACACTCCGGCAGGGAGGGGGCGGGATCGGCGCTCGGCGCTCGGCAAGCACCATGCGATCTCCGCACGCCGTCGGCAACCGAGGGCCACGCACCGTACCGCAGGCTCGCGCCCCGGGACGCGGGCGTCGCCGAAGGGCCTGAGCGTAACGCGTACGTCATAGCGGCCTGTCATCTCAACCTGACGCTGAACGTTGTCTTCCTTACAAACCCTCCGCGACCTATTATCTCCCCTCGACGGATCGGAGGGCCAATCGCGTTAGATCCCTCCGAGACGTCCAGGGAGTAGATGGGAATTATGCGCTTCACCTCGATCCTCGCAGCGCTCGTGGTCGTCGCCGGCCTGGCCTGGTGGTTTGGGCTGCGCGAAGGCAACCTCGCGCAGATGATGGCGCTTACGACCGCGACCGAGCCTGGCGCGGAGGGTGCGCGGACCGAAGAGGCTGCGACCGGGGCGCCGGTGTCGAACGGTACGCCCGCCCCCCAAGCCGTCGAGACGCCCGTCCCCGTCATGACCGTTCGATCGGTCGCCGAGCCTGCGCTCGAGCAGGCCCGCCTTCGGGGGCGCACGGAAGCGTTGCGCGCCGTCGATGTGGAGGCCGAGACGACCGGCCTGATCGTCTCCGAGCCCCTCCGCGCCGGCACCCGTGTCTCTGCGGGTGACGTGCTCTGCCGGCTCGACGAAGGTTCCCGCGCGGCCCAGCTCTCGGAAGCGGAGGCAAAGCTCGATGAAGCCCGCGCCGAGGCGAGCGCCGCGCGCAGCCTTTCGGAGAAGGGGTTCACCGCAGCCACCGCCGCCAAGGCGCGCGAGGCCGAACTGCAGGCGGCCGAGGCTGCCCTCCGCCTCATCGAGATCGATATCGAGCGGCTGGAGCTGCGCGCGCCCTTCGACGGCGTTCTCGAGAGCGATACGGCCGAGCTAGGCTCGCGACTCGGCCCGGGCGATACCTGCGCCCGCGTGATCGACCTCTCCCGCGTCAAGGTCACCGCCTTCGTCTCCGAGCTGGATGTCGATCGGCTGGCCGTCGGCCAGAGCGTCGAGGTCGGCCTTGTGAACGGCGCGGAGCGGCGCGGGGAGATCCGCTTCGTAGGCCGCATGGCGGACGAGCAGACACGCACCTACCGTGTCGAGGCGATCCTGGAAAACCCCGACGGCACGCTGCGCGACGGCATGACGGCGGAGATCCGCGTCGTCCTCCATGGTGGCGAGGCGCATCGCCTGCCCCTCTCTGCGCTCACGCTCGACGACAACGGTCGCCTGGGCGTGCGTACGGTGGGTGAGGAAAGCCGCGCGCGGTTCGTCCCCGTTCGCGTTGTGCGCGATACCGCGGATGGGGTCTGGGTCGCCGGGCTGCCCGACCGCGCCGAGGTCATCGTCGTGGGCCAGGAATTCGTGCGTGACGGCCGGCTTGTCGATCCGGTCGAGAACGAGGAGATCGCACCCCGCCCCCTCGGCGCCGCCGTCGGGCTTGGAGAGCGCGGATGACCGGCATCGTCGACTGGCTAGCCGTTCGCGCCCGCATGGTGCTGGTGCTCGTCGCCATCTCCCTCGGCTTCGGCGCCGTCGCCTACACCTCGCTGCCGAAGGAGGGCGCGCCGGATATCGACATCCCCGTCCTCTATGTGAGCGTGCCGCTGCCCGGCGTCTCGGCCGCGGATAGCGAGCGCCTGCTGGTCAAGCCGCTCGAGGCTGAGCTGCGCGATGTCGAGGCGCTGAAGGAGATGACCGGCATCGCCACCGAGGGCCATGCCGGCGTGCTTCTCGAGTTCGACTTCGGCTGGGACAAGGGCGACACGCTTGCGGATGTCCGCGACCGCGTGCAGCGCGCGGAGGCCGAATTTCCCAGCGACGCCGAAGAGCCACGCATCAACGAGGTCAATCTCAGCGAGCTGCCGATCATCGTCATCTCCCTTTCCGGCGAGGTGCCCGAACGCACGCTCCTGCGCGTCGCGAAGGACATGCAGCGGCGCATCGAGAACATCCCCGCGGTCCTCGAGGCCAAGCTCCAGGGCGCGCGGGACGAGATGGTCGAGGTGCTGATCGACCCGCTCAAGATGGAGAGCTACGAGGTCACGCTGACCGACCTCTACAACATCGTCGAGCGCAACAACCGCCTCGTCGCTGCAGGCCAGGTCGAGAGCGCCACCGGCGCCTTCAGCGTCAGCGTCCCCGGCGCCTTCGAGGATCCGCGCGACGTCTACGACCTGCCGGTGAAGACCAATGGCGACCGCGTCGTACGCCTTGCCGACATCGCCGATATCCGCCGTACCTTCGAGGACGCCTCGGGCACCGCGCGCTTCGACGGCACGACGGCCATCTCCCTCCGCGTCTCCAAGCGCCTTGGCGAGAACATCATCTCCACGACCGAGGAGATCCGCGCGGCAGTGGACGAGGAGATGGCGACCTGGCCACCAACACTTGCCGCCGCGGTCGATGTTGGCACCGCGCTCGACGAAAGCGTCTGGGTCGAGGACATGGTGAGCCAGCTCGAAAGCTCGGTGCTGACCGCCTGCATCCTCGTCATGATCGTGATCCTCGCATCGCTCGGCTTCCGCTCGGCGCTGCTCGTCGGCATCGCGATCCCATGCTCGTTCCTGCTCTCCTTCGCGCTCATGGCGGTCCTGGGCATGACCGTGAACAACATGACCATGTTCGGCCTGATCCTGGCCGTCGGCATGCTGGTCGACGGCGCGATCGTCGTGGTGGAGTACGCGGACAAGCGCGTCGCTGCCGGCACGGGGCCAATGAAGGCCTATACCGAGGCTGCGCGCCGAATGTTCTGGCCGATCGCTGCCAGCACGGGCACGACGCTCTGCGCCTTCCTGCCGATGCTTTTCTGGCCCGGAATGGCAGGGCAGTTCATGGGCCAGCTCCCCGTCACCATCATCTTCGTGCTGACGGCCTCGCTGATCGTCGCCCTCCTCTACCTGCCCGTCCTCGGCGGCATGGCGGGCCGGCTCTCCCGCTTCTTCGGGCTCGAGCCGCGGCATGCCCGCACCAAGGCGCCGAAGCCCTACCGGCGCAGCGTCTTCGGCCGCATCATCGGCCTCATCGTGCTCAATCCCGTGGGGCCGTTCCTCGCGCTCGGCATCGCCGGCGCCGCGGTCGTCGGTATCTTCGGCTATTACGGCGAGAACAATAACGGCACCGAGTTCTTCACCACCCTCGATGCCGAGCGCGCCACCGTCCACAGTCGCGCGCGCGGCAATACCAGCCTCGAGGAGGAGGACCGCCTCGTCCGGCTGGTGGAGGATCGCCTTCTGGCCATCGACGGGATTGCCACCGTCTTCGCCTTCGCGGGCAAGAGCAACGGGGCCCAGGGCCAGGACAGCCCGCCGGACAGCGTGGGCCAGGTCCAGATCGAGCTCGAGAGCTGGCGCACCCGCCGCCCCGCGCCCGAGATCATGGCCGATATCCGCGCTGCCGTGACGGGCCTCCCGGGCTTCGAGGCCGAGATCGCCGAGCAGGAGGACGGTCCCCAGCAAGGCAAGCCCATCCAGCTCGAGATCCGCGGACGGAATTGGGAGGAACTCAAGGAAGCCACCGCCATCGCGCGCGCAAAGCTCGAAAGCACGGAGGGCCTCATCGAGATCGACGATACGCGCCCGCTTCCCGGCATCGAGTGGCAGGTGACCGTCGACCGCGCCACTGCCGGGCGCTACGGCGCGGATATCGCTGCGATCGGCCCCTTCGTGCAGTTCGTTACCCGGGGCGCCACGCTCGACACGCTCCGCGTCGACGACAGCGACGACGAACTCGACATCCGCGCCCGCTTCCCCGCCGAGCAGCGCACGCTATCCACGCTCGACAGTCTCAAGGTGCCGACGGCGCTCGGCCAGGTGCCGCTCTCCAACTTTGTCACGCGCGCACCTGCGCAGAAGCTCGCCGAAATCCAGCGGCGCGAGGACATGCGCTTCTTCCTCGTGCGCGCAGACGTGGCAGAGGGCGTGCAGGACGTCGACAAGATCGGGGAGCTCGAGGCATGGCTCGAGACGCGGCCCTTCCCGGCCGGGATCGAGGCGCGCTTCGTCGGCGACCGGGAGGAGCAGGCGGAGAGCCAGCAATTCCTCGCGATCGCCTTCGCGGGCGCGCTCGGGCTCATGTTCGTGCTGCTGCTGGCACAGTTCAACTCGCTCTACAACGCCGTGCTCGTGCTCTCGGCCGTCGTCATGTCGGTCGCGGGCGTCCTCATCGGCGCACTGGTCATGGGTCAGACCTTCTCGATCATCATGACCGGGCTCGGCATCGTCGCGCTCGCGGGGATCGTGGTGAACAACAACATCGTGCTGATCGACCGCTACCAGGAGTTCGCGGCCACCATGCCGCGGCTCGAGGCCATCGTGCGCACGGCGGAGGACCGGATCCGCCCCGTGCTCCTGACCACCATCACCACGATGATCGGTCTCACGCCGATGATGTTCGCCGTCAGCCTCGATTTCGCGGCGGGCAGCGTCGCCTTCAACGCGCCCTCGGCGCAGATGTGGACCCAGCTCGCCACCGCCGTCGTCTGGGGCCTCGGCTTCGCGACGCTGCTGACCCTGGTCGTCACGCCCGCCGCCCTCGCCGCGCGGGAATGGACGCTCGCGGGCCTCGGCCTCTCCGCAAGCTGGGTCTGGCATTCGGCCCTCGCGCTCCTTTCCGCCAAGCACCGCGACCATCCCTATCTCGCGGACCGCCGCCTCCGCCGGAAGCTCGCGAAGAAGGAGCTGACGGAGATCGTCTGGGACGCGCCGAGCCCCCGCCCCGTCCTCCGCGCCGCGGAGTAAGCCCGACCCTCGCCGCGGCAGGCGCGAGGCGCCGCCCACCGGTTCCCGATACCACGCGCCCCACCCCGAAGTCCGGGCCGGGTCAAGGATGGCGAAGCGACCGGCGGCGCCGGCGCCGAAGGCGTCCTTGACGCGGTTCGGTCTTCGGTAACACGCTCGACAAGGAGCCCCCGAGGCTCCTCCCCAGCCAGCTGCGGCACGCCTTCAGCCGGGCCCGACGCAGATACCCGTTTCCCATCGGCCGATGCCGCAGGGACTACGAACAAGCATCCCGGCGACCAGCCGGGATTCCGCCCGGCTCGATCGCCCGATGCGCCCTCAGTAGTAAGCGTAGCGCCCGCCGCGCCAGGTCCCGTAATAGCGGCTGCGATACCAGGAGGGATAGGTATAGCGGTCCCGCCAGGCCAGCCGCGCGGTATCGCTGTCGCGCAACTCACGCGCTTCGTCGAGGAGCCGCCGGCTCTCCCGGTTCCCGTTCGCCGCGGCGAGCTCGAGCCACTTCACGGCTTCCGCGTAGTCGGCCCCGGTCTCCTCGAGCCCCGTGAGGTAGAGCTTGCCGAGCGCCGCCTGACTGTCGACATTGCCGCGCCCGGCTGCGTCGCGCATCCAGCGGATCGCCTCATAGGGCTGGCGGCGAATGCCGTCGCCGCGCATGTAGCGCAACGCGAGATCGTGCGCCGCGCGCGGATCCGCCTCGGCCTCGGGGATCAGGAACGGCAAGAGCCCGTTGGGGTCGTCCTCCGGCACGGCCTGCGAAGGATCGTAGCTCGCGTAGTCCGACGGGGCATCGAAGCAGCCCGTCGCGTCGCAGATCCGGATCGTCTCCGGCGACGAGGTCACCGCGCGATTGCCCTGGTAGCCCGTCGTCTGGCAACCCGCGAGCGCCAGCAACGCGCCCCCGGCCAGCCAGCGCCCGACCCCGATGCCAATCCCGCACCCGGCACCCGGTCGCCGTGATCCCGAAAACACCCTCTCCGCCATCCCGCGCTTCCTTCGCAACCTTTGCTTGCTGCGTCGCAATTCCGACGCGATTACAGTAGGAGGGTGACGCGATTCAGCCTCTTTGGAAAGGACGTGGGGATCAGGATGAGTATTTTCGGCAAGCTTATCGGCGGTGTGGCGCTTGCGAGCCTTCTGGCCGCCTGCCAGGGGGGGCAGGTCACGCAAGGCACGAGCGGTACGGCCATCTCGGGCTCCGCCGGCGGCTCTACGACGGTCGATGCGAATGCGGGCCTCGAGCGCTGCGCCGAGACGCTCGGCACGCTTGCGGTCGATGATGGGCGCGACAAGGCCTGGTACGGCTACTGGTACCGCACGACGGGCGTGACTTCGGTCGAGCCGATGATCCGCCTCGCGGCCCAGCAGTCGAACTGCTTCGTCATCACATCGCTCGGCAACGAGCGGCTGGAGGGCAAGATCCAGGGCATCACCGACAAGCAGCGCAACTCGGGCGAGTTCCGTGCGGGCTCCAACCAGCAGCTCGGCCAGCGGGTTGCGGCCGACTATTTCCTCGAGCCGGCGATCATCATCAACAACGCCGATTCGGGCGCGCTCGGCGCGGGCGTGGGCGCGCTTCTCGGCGGCGTCGCTGGCGCGGTCGCGGGTAGCCTCCGCACCTCGGACAGCGTCGTGACCCTCTCGCTCTTCGACATCCGCTCGGGCGTGCAGCTCGCCGCGGCCGAAGGTTCGTCCACCGCGACGAATTACGGCGCGGCGCTCGGTGCCTTCGGCGGTCCCGCCGGCGGTGCGCTCGGCGGCTACAGCAGGACGCCCGAGGGCAAGGCCACGGTCGCGGCCTTCGTCGACGCCTTCAACAACCTCGTGCGCGCCACCCGCAACTACCAGGCGCAGAACGTCCGCGGCGGCCTCGGCACCGGCGGCACGCTGACGGTGAACTGAGCCTGCCCGACCGAACGACCCGCAGGGTGCGCGCCCGCGCGCACCCTGCCCTGCACCAGCCAGACCGTGCCCGTGAGCACCGCGCTCGTCATCGTCATGCCGGCCGCGTTCCTGCCGCTTTCGCGGGCTGCAGCCGGACGAGGACGGAGAGGCTGTAGACCCCGAGCAGCACGATCACCGCCATCTCCCCGCCATCCTCGACGACCGAGAGCGTGTGGTTCACCGCGAAGGACGTCTTGTCGAAGGCCGAATGGATGAAGTCGACGGCAATGGCAAAGACGGCCATCGCCGCGAAATAGCAGCCGTTCACGAGCGCGATGCCGGTCAGCCGCCCCCTGTCCCGGGCGAAGCCGTAGACCAGCAGGCAGGCGACCACGGCCGAGACGCCGATGAGAAAGGCCGCCTCACCGTCGGCCTTGTCTGCAAAGGGCAGGTTCCGGCCGGCCTTCTCGTGCAGGTTGAAGGCGTTGTCGGCGAAGAGATAGCCATGCGTGAAGGCGATCATGCGCAGCAGTACGGAGTTGCATGCCGCTGCCGCACGCCACATCGCATAGGCTGCAAGGCCGATCAGGCCGTACTCCAGGAACTCCGGGATCGATCCGTCCCGGTCGAGGCGGAAGATCCCGAGATGCCAGAGCCGGTACGCCGTCGGGTTCTCCTGTCCGAGCCCGACGGCGAGGATCACGTGGACGATGAACGCGATGCCGGCTGCAAGCAGGATCCAGCGCGCGGCGCGTCCGTAGCGGTCCGGCCGCGCCGGCATCGCCGCCCCGGCCCGCAACTCGTCGCGAAACCCGGCCAGAAGCGTGCGTGCGGAGCGCAGGCAGAAATGGAGCAACGGCTCCGCCGCATCGCTGCGGACCGGTCGCCAATCCGGAAACTGCGAGATCATCCTTCACCCGTTCCGTCTTGCGGCGGATGCCCAGTTCCCCGGGCGCTCCCGGCACCGCGCTTCGCGACAGAAGGATGACGTTAGCGCGTCGGAACGCCCTGCGCCAAGCCGGCCCGCGCATTGCGCGGGCGTTGCGGCGCCGCTTCGCGCACCGATCGGCATGCAACGCTCACGTTCCGCCCCCTGATGCGGGGCCTTCTCGCGGCGATAGAGAGGTCCCGGGTCGAGCCCGGGACGCATCGCGCAGGCTGCTGGAGCAGCGCGTCATCGTGATGGAAGTCAAAGCGTATGGGATCCCCGCAGCCCAAGGGTCGCCCGCAAAGGCCCGCGGGACATCCGCCGAGTGACTTAGCGCGCGCCAAGGCCTATGCCGGCTCGGCCTCCGCCTCCTGGCTCGCCCACATCTGCGCATAGCGCCCGGCATGCGCGAGCAGCGCCTCATGCGTTCCTCGCTCCACCACCCGACCGGCCTCCAGCACGACGATCTCGTCCGCATCCACCACGGTCGACAGGCGGTGCGCGATCATCAGTACCGTGCGCCCCTGGCCGAGCCGCCTCAGCTCGGCCTGGATTGCCCGCTCCGTCCCGGTATCGAGCGCGGAGGTCGCCTCGTCGAGGAGCAAAATCGGCGGGTCCTTCAGGATCGTGCGCGCGATGGCGACACGCTGCTTCTCTCCGCCCGAAAGCTTCAGGCCCCGCTCACCGACCTGAGTATCGTATCCCTCAGGCAGATCGAGGATGAAATCGTGGATGCGCGCGGCCTTCGCCGCCTCCTCCACATCCGCTCGGCTCGCACCCTCCGCTCCATAGGCGATGTTGTAGGCGATGCTGTCGTTGAAGAGCACGGTATCCTGCGGCACCACGCCGATGGCGGCACGCAGCGAGCCCTGAGCGACGCGACGAAGATCCTGCCCGTCAATCTCCACCGCCCCGTCCGTCGGGTCGTAGAACCGGAACAGGAGGCGCCCGATGGTCGACTTTCCTGCCCCCGAGGGGCCGACGATGGCGAGCGTCCGGCCTCCGGGCACCTCGAAATCCACGCCCTTCAGTACTGCCCGGTCAGGACCATAGCCGAAGGAGACGTTCCGAAACGCCACCCTGCCCTTCGCGACCGAGAGCGGCCGCGCATCCTCGGCGTCCACCAGCGCGGGATCGGTATCGAGCAGCCGGTACATCTCGCTCATGTCGATCAGCGCTTGGCGGATCTCGCGATAGACCGTGCCGAGGAAGTTGAGCGGTACCGTGATCTGGATGAGGAACGCATTGACCGCCACGAAGTCGCCGACGCTCAGCCGGCCCGCCTGCACCTCCGACGCCGCCATCGCCATCACGGCAAAGAGACCCCCGCCGATCACGACGGCCTGCCCGATGTTCAGGAGGCCGAGCGAGACGGCCGTCTTCTCCGCCATCTGCTGGTAGGCCGCCATCGCCTTGTCATAGCGCGTCGTCTCCCGCTCCTCGGCGTTGAAGTACTTGACCGTCTCGTAGTTCAGGAGGCTGTCGACCGCCTTTTGATGCGCGTCCTGATCCTCCTCGTTCATGCGGATGCGGATCTTCAGGCGCCATTCGGTGACCTTCAGCGTGAAGGCGACGTAGAGCACGACGGTCAGCGCCAGCACCGCAAAGTACCAGAAGCCGAACATCGTCCAGAAGATGATGGCGACCACCAGCAGCTCGACCGCCAACGGCACGACGCTGAAGACGAGATAGCGGAGCAGGAACTCGATGGCCTTGATACCCCTCTCCGTCACGCGGCTCAGCTCCCCTGTGCGCCGGGAGAGGTGATAGGACAGCGAGAGCGCGTGAATATGCCGGAAGGTTCGGATCGCAAGGCCCCGGAGGGCATGCTGACCGACGCGCGCGAACACCATGTCGCGGAGCTGCTGGAGCGCGGTGGAGAGAAGGCGCACGGTCACATAGGCCGCCACCAGGGCGACCGGCGCCCAGGCGAGCGCGGTGTCCTTCTCAGGCGCAATGCCGTCCACCGCCCAGCCGTAGAAGAACGGCGTCGTCAACGTCGCGAGCTTCGCTACCACCAGAAGCATGAGTGAGAACGCCACACGGCGCCTCAGATCCGGCCGGTCCGTGGGCCAGAGATCCGGCGCCGCCCGCGCCAGGATCGAGAGCTCGGGCGTCCCGGCGGTCGTGGAATTGCGCTTGCGGCGCGCCATAGGGGCCTCGCGGAGTGGGACAGCAGTCCTCGGGTTCTCGCAGCCGCAAGCTGCGCCGCCAAGGGAGGAGGACAAGCGGAAAGCGGCTTTGCAGCGCAGGGACGCGGCGTCGCACCGCTCAGCGCTGGGGCGCCTCCTCGTCGATCAACTCGGGGATGACGAATTCCTGCTCGGGGTAGATCAGGTCCGGATCGCGGATAAGGCCGTCATTGGCGCCGAAGATCACGCTGTAGCGAAAGCCGTCGCCATAGACGTTCTCGGCCAGCCGCCACAGGCTGTCGCCTCTCTCTACCGTGATGGTCCGTTCGCGGAGCGCCAGCGTCGCGCCCTCCTCGTCATAGTCGAAGCGCGTCTCGAGGCGGTAGATCACCTCGCCCGACGCATCGACATGCTCGAAGCGCAGGAGACGTGCGCGCCGCATCATCTCGGCGGGGATGCGCGCAGCCCACTCGCCCTGACTGCCCGCCCGCGCCTCCCCCGCCCGGGCGTTGTTGACGAAGAACAGGATGCGCGCGTCCGCTGGCGCCCGCCCGATCGCCGTGCCGTCGCGCCCTTCGACATAGCTCAGCGTGTCGAGCACGAGGCGCGGCACGCTCGCGGCCCCGGGTGCGACCAGCGCCACGCGCTCGGCCCCCGCCCGCACCGCCGTAGGTGCGGCGCCGCCTTCCCCATCCCCCGGCAGGGACGGCAGCAGAACGACCGGTGCGCTGAGGACACCGCTGCCGGGCTGGGGCGCCTGGGCCGGCAGGGTGTCGGGCGCGGTCGTGCCCTCCCCCTCCGCATCCTCGAGCACGGGTGCTATGGCCGCGTCGCGGCTCTCGTTCTCCGGCGGGTCCGCCGCGATCGTGGCGATGCGGATGGCGGACCGCAGCCCCGCGCCCTCCTCGCCCTCGGCGCCGCCACCCTTCAACCGGAGCTGGAGCGCCCGCGGCGCGGCGGTCTTGCCGATATCCGTGACGAAGGCAAAGCTGCCATCCGCGTCGGCCTCCGCGGTCGTCAGCGCCTCGCCGTCTATCAGAAGCTCGACACGCGAGCGGGGCGGCGCCTGGCCCGCGATCACCGCCATGCCGTCCGGCGCCACGCGCACCACGTCGAACCGCGGCCCGTCACTGGGCGCCGACACGACAGCGGCGCCCAGCTCCGCGTCCCCCCCGGCATCCGTGGCAGTCCCCAGGGTCGCGCCCGGGGTCGAACTGCCCGGCCTCGCCACACGCGCCGGCGTCGCCGATCCCGCATTCCTGTCGAGCGCCGCAGTCGTCTCACCGGACAGAACCTTTCCGGCCGCCTCCTTTCCGGCACCCCCGGCAGGCTCCGGATCGTCCCGCGCCTGGAGCGCACCGGCAGCGTCCGCCCCGCCCTCCGATGGAGCCGCAGCGACGCCTTCGCCCGGCCCCGCCAGCGATGACGCGGTGCGGCCCCCGAGTGCGGTGGACGGTTCTGGCGATATTGCCACGACATCGCCGGGAGCAGGCTCCTCCCCGCCTGCAGGGGATGGCGGTGGCCACGCGGCAACGGCACCGCTCCGCTCGTCCCCGGCCGGGCGCCCCGGCGCGGCGGCAGCCTCGGGCCGCACAGTATCCACGCTGGTCGCCGTTGCGCTGTCTGTCCTTGCCGCGGCCCCGGCGACGCTGCGGACCGCCTCTTCCCCCGGTGCCTCTTCTTCACCGGCGGCCGCGGCATCGACCCGGGCCCGATCGGCGGTCTTGCCGACGGGTGCCGGCGGCCGTGCTTCGCCAACCCCCGCCGGCGCCGCGCCGCCGGCCGTCGCGACGGCGTCCTCGGCGGGTTCCTGCTGCCAGACAAGGCGCGCGACGACGTCAAGCCGACCCGTCGCGTACATCGCCGCCAGCAGGCCGACGCCGCACAGAACCGCGATGAACGCCGCCCTTTTCAGCACCTTCGTCCCCATCCTTGCCGCAGTGCCTGAAGATATTTATGGCACGATTAGGGCGTTCGGAACAGCACCGCCCGAATCTCGCCGGCAGTCCCGCCGCCGCCTGTTGCCTTGAAGACCGAGGACCACGCATGGCCGAGCGCCCCATGATCTGCCTCTATTGCGGCTCCCGCCCCGGGCACGACCCGGCCTTCTCGGACGCGGCCGCCGCCATCGGCAGGGCCATCGCGACACGTGGCTGGGGGCTCGTCTACGGGGCGGGCGATCACGGTCTCATGGGCCTCGCAGCCCGCGCGGCAATGGAGGGCGGCGCGCCGGTGCTCGGCTTCATCCCCCGCCGCCTCGTCGATCTCGAGGTCGCCAAGCGCGACATCACCGCTATGGTGATCACGGAGACGATGCATGAGCGCAAGAAACTGATGCTCGAGAACGCCGACGCCGTCCTCGCTCTGCCGGGCGGCGCGGGCACGCTCGACGAGCTGGTAGAGGCGCTCACCTGGCGCCAGCTCGGCATCACGGAAAAGCCCGTAGTCCTGCTCGATACCGAGGGCTATTGGCAACCTTTCGTGGCCCTCCTCGCCCATTTCGTCGAGCACGGCTTCGCCGGTCCGTCGCTGATGGACGATGTCGCCCTCGCTCCGACCCCGGAGGCCGCGCTCGACCGCCTGGCCGAGAGCCTCTCCGCCTGAGCGCGTTTCCGCCTCGCATCCTGCGCCATCGGGCGCGTGCCCGTCGGATCGAAACGCGCTTCCGGATCGACGCGCCGAAGGCCGGGCCGGGTCAATGATCGCGCAGCGACCGGCGGAGCCGGCCCGTCATTGACGCGGCCCGGCCTTCGGAACACGCTCGACGCGGAGCCCTCGCGGCTCCTCCCCAGCCCATTGGAAACGATGCCGCCAGGCCCGGCCGCGGTGGTAGATCTCCCGGCATCGATGCAGCCGCGACCGCAAAGGAGCATCGCGGCGACCAGCCGCGATACCGCCTGGCTCGATGCCACCGGCAGAGAAAAAGGGCCCGGCGCGACGGCCGGGCCCTCGTCTCATCACGCAAACCGAGGTCTCAGCCGCCGGCCGCTTCGAGACGGGCGGTCACGTTCTCCCAGTTCACGAGCTTGTCGAGGAAGTTCTGCAGATAGGCCGGGCGCTTGTTGCGGAAGTCGATATAGTAGCTGTGCTCCCACACATCGCAGCCCAGAAGCGCAGCCTGTCCGAAGCAGAGCGGGTTCACGCCGTTTTCGGTCTTCGTCACCTTCAGCGTGCCGTCCTGGTCCTTCACCAGCCAGGCCCAGCCCGAGCCGAACTGGCCCGCACCCGCGGCGGAAAACTGGCTCTTGAACTCATCGACCGAGCCGAAGGCATCCTTCAGCCGCGCCTCGAGATTGCCCGGCATGCCGTCCTGGGGTCCCATCATCTCCCAGAACTGGCAGTGGTTCCAATGCTGGGACGCATTGTTGAATATGCCGGACTGTGCAACGGCGCCGGCCTGGTAGGTGCCGGTCACGATATCTTCGACCGACTTGCCCTCCCACTCGGTGCCCTCGATCGCCTTGTTGCCGTTGTCGACATAGGCCTTGTGGTGGATGTCGTGATGGTACTCGAACGTCTCGGCGCTCATGCCGTGGCCGGCCA
>JBCCDG010000075.1:0-19814 GCA_039030915.1 Pseudomonadota bacterium
GGAGATCCCACCACTCGGTCTGGAGCCATTCCTCCAGATGTCCGTGCACGCGCTCCGAGCCGCCCGTCGTCGTGTGGCAGAGGAAGCTTTCGGGGCCGAGGCGGACGACGACCCCGTCGTCGAACACAAAGCCGTTCTCGTTGCACATGAGGCCGTAGCGGCAGCGGCCCTCCTTCAACGTCGACATCATGTTGGTGTACATGCGGTCGAGGAAACGTCCGGCATCCGGCCCCTTCACCAGGATCTTGCCGAGGGTCGAGGCGTCGAGGAGGCCCACCTTCTCCCGCGCATTCAGCACCTCGCGGCGCACCGCACCCTCGCGGCTCTCGCCCTTGCGGCGGTAGCAGTACGGCCGCTCCCAATCCCCGACCGGCTCGAAATCCGCGCCGTTCTCGCGATGCCAGGCATGCATCATCGTCTGGCGCACGGGCTTGAAGAGCGCGCCCTTGGCGGGCCCCGTTATCGCGCCGAGGGAGATCGGCGTATATGGCGGGCGAAACGTCGTGGTGCCGACTTCGGGGATCGTCACGCCAAGCTGCTCCGCCAGGAGCGCCAGGCCGTTGATGTTCGAGGTCTTGCCCTGATCAGTTGCCATGCCGAGCGTCGTGTAGCGCTTGGTGTGCTCCACGCTCTCATAGCCCTCGCGCGCGGCCAGCATCACATCGGCCGCCGAGACGTCGTTCTGGAAGTCCACGAAGTGCTTGGTGCCGTGGCGCTGCTTGCCGAGCCCGGGGCTCATCCAGTGAGGACGGATCGGCGCCTCGTCCGGCTCGGACACCGACGGCATGACTGCGGCGCGCGCCTCGAAGCCGGCGGCAGCCGCTGCGGCCCTGCCCGCCTCGGCAGCATCGGCCAGCATGGCCGCGGTACCGAGATGGCCGTTCGCGGTGCCCGCGCAGCGCGTCGTCACTTCCCCCGCAGCACCCGTCGGCGCCCCCCTCTCGGGCGCAGGCCGGAACATGACCCCGTCTTCGTCCCAGCAGAGCTTGCCGCCGCAATGGCTGTAGAGATGGACGACGGGCGACCACCCACCGGACATCGCGACGAGATCGACCGCCAGCCGCGCGGTATCACCGATCAACCCGGCCTTGGTAATACGGCCATGATGAACGAACTCGACCGTCTTGCTCCCCTCCACCTTGGCGATGGCATGACCTTCGTGCACGGGGATCTGGAGCGCGCGCACCTTCGCGGGCAGCGCGCCGTCCGCGCGGCTCCTCGTGTCGAGAACCGCCTTCACCTGCGCTCCCGCCTCATGGAGCGCGATGGCGGTGCGATAGGCATCGTCGTTATTGGCGACGACGACGGCGCGCTTTCCGGGGCAGACGCCCCAGAGCCGGACATAGTCGCGGACCGCCGCGGCCAGCATGACGCCCGGCCGGTCGTTGCAGGCGAAGGTCAGCGGGCGCTCGATGGCGCCGGTCGCCACGACGATCTGCTTGGCGCGCACCTTCCACAGCCGGTGGCGCGGCCCCGGCTCACCGGGCTGATGGTCGCGCAAGCGTTCGTAGAGGAGCGACCAGCCGTGATCGTAGAGCCCCGCCCCCATCGTCCGCCTGCGCATCCGCAGGTTCGGCATGGCCGCAAGCGCCTCGACCTCGGCCGCCGCGTGGTCGGCGGCCTGACGGCCCCCGATCTCGATGTCGGTCTCCGCGAGCGCCCGGCCGCCCCAATGCGCCGTCTGCTCGACGAGCAGCACATCCGCGCCCGCCTCTGCCGCCGCCCGCGCCGCCGCGAGGCCCGCGAGCCCGCCGCCGATGACCAGCACGTCGCAGAACGCATGGAAGTGCTCGTAGCTGTCAGGATCCTCCGCCTCGGGCGCCTTGCCGAGGCCCGCCGCCTGCCGGATGAAGGGCTCAAACACATGCTTCCACGCCACCTTCGGCTTCATGAAGGTCTTGTAGTAGAAGCCCGCCGAGAAGACCGGCGCCATCTCGGCGACGGCGGCGTTGAGCGCGCCTACATCCGTCTCGAGGCTCGGCCAGTGGTTCTGGCTTATCGCCTCGAGCCCGTCGAAGAGTTCGGTGGTCGTCGCACGCTGGTTGGGCTCGAAGCGTGGGCCGGCGGGCGTTGCCGCACCGACGCCCATCAGCGCGTTCGGCTCCTCCGCGCCGGAGGCCATGATGCCGCGCGGACGGTGATACTTGAAGCTGCGCCCGCCGACGACGCGCCCGTTCGCGTGAAGCGCCGCGGCCAGCGTGTCGCCCTCGTAGCCCGTCATCTCCTGCCCGTCGAAACGGAACTTGAGCGGCTTCGAACGGTCGATGACCCGGCCCATGCCGGAAACGCGATGTGCCATGGCTCAGCTCCAGTCCGAGGGCTGCCAGTCGGGACGGCGCGCCTTCACGGCGGCAATCACGTCCTCGGGGATCTCGCTCACCTGTGCGGGATAGGTCGCAAAGACCTCCAGGGTCACGGTGCAGCGCGCGGCGTGGAACCACTTGCCGCAGCCATAGGCGTGCCGCCAGCGCTCGAAATGCACACCGCGTGGGTTCTTGCGGGTAAAGAGGTAGTCGGAGAAGGCATTGTCGCTCGCATCCGGACCCATGCGCTTCAGATGCGCCTCGCCGCCCGGGTGGAGCTCCGTCTCGGAACAGCGCGCCCCGCAGCATGGACAAGTCAGGATCAGCATCGGCGTCGCTCCTCAGCCCGTGGCCGCCTCTCGTGATCCTGCACCGTCGCCGCTGGCGGCGCGCAATGGTTTCCGATCACGATCGGCGTCATAGCGGGCGGCGGGGCGAGCCGATCACCCGATCTCGCCCCTTCATCGACCGGGAGCGACGGGAGAGCGGCCGCGCCCGTCCGGCCAGCGCGACCCGTCGTCGCTCCACGCCGCCTGTGCTATGGTAAATGCAGCGTGCGGGGATGCGCGTCAGGGGCAGGAGGGGGCTGGCAATGAACGAGGAAGTCGGCAACGCGGCGGCGGTGCGGCGGCAGGGTGAGACCGATCAGGATCTCACCTCGCTCCTTGGTGGTGACGCTCTGGTCGTCGAAGGGCTCGAATGGACGGGCGCGATGCATCCGGCGGTTTATGTCACCATCGGGCTTCTCATCATCGCTGTGCCGCTGTTTCTCTTCCTCGTCGTCTACCGCAAGCCGGCCGGCCCGCGGGAGGACACCGGGCTCCAGCGCAACATCGCGACGCACTGGTCCGAGCTCGGCTATGGCGACGGCATCTATGGCGACGCAGCCATGCGCCGGGCCCATGCGGAGATGGCGCCCGGCGACTTGCCGGAAGTGAGCGGGGAGCCTGCGGATGCAGGCTATCGCAGCCATCTGAGCCGCCTCCTCGGCAAATGGCGCCGCGAGGGCGCGCCAGGCGAGCGGCGGCTACTCCGCCGGCGCCTTGGCGGCGGCGCGGACGGTTCCGATGACGGCGGGGACCACTGATCGCAAGGCGCAGCCACACCGGACCATCGCGCCACCGACTTGCCCGCCGCCCAAGGGCGCTTACGTCGCCCTCCATGCGAGCCCGCGACCTCCTCACGCTGACCGACGAGGGGCTCTACTGCCCCGCCGGCGGCTTTCATATCGACCCCGTGCGCCCGGTGGCACGCGCGGTCGTCACCCATGCGCATGGGGACCATTGCCGGCCGGGGCACGAGGCGCTCCTCGCAAGCCCCGAGACCGAGGTCATCGCGAGGGCGCGCTACGGGGAGGAGGCGTTCGGCACGACCCAGGCCCTCGACTACGGCGAGGTGCTGCGCATCGGCGACGTCGACCTCCGCCTTGCACCTGCCGGCCACGTGCTCGGCTCCGCGCAGGTGGTGATCGAGATGGGCGGCAAGCGTGCCGTGGTCTCGGGCGACTACAAGAGACGGGGCGATCCCTCCTGCGCGCCATTCGAACTCGTGCCCTGCGATCTCTTCGTGACCGAGGCGACCTTCGGCCTGCCCGTCTTCCGCCACCCGCCGGTCGAGGGGGAGATCGCGAAGCTCCTGCGCTCGCTCGAAACCTTTCCGGAGCGGGCGCATGCCGTCGGCGCCTACGCCCTCGGCAAGGCGCAACGGCTGCTGATGGAGCTTCGGGCCGCCGGCTATGACCGGCCCATCTGGCTCCACGGTGCGCTGATCAAGCTCTGCGAGACCTATCGCAGCCTCGGCCTCGATCTCGGCGAGACGCGATATGCAACCGCCGCCGATGGCAGCGAGACCAAGGGCGCCATCGTCCTCGCGCCACCCTCCGCGCTGGCCGACACATGGTGCCGCCGCTTGCCCGAACCGGTGATCGGGGCTGCCTCGGGATGGATGCGCGTGCGCCAGCGCGCCAAGCAGCGCGGGGTGGAGCTCGCCATGGTGATCTCGGACCATGCGGACTGGGACGAGCTCTGCACCACGATCCTGGAGACCGGCGCCTCGGAAGTGTGGGTCACCCATGGCGCGGAGGAAGCGCTCTGCCACTGGTGCGCCGAACGTGGCATCGAGGCCCGCCCCCTCAGCATCGCGGGCCGCGGGGAGGAGGAGTAAGGGGCGCCATGCGACGTCTGGACAGGCGTCGGTGACGACGGCCAGCGTTTCCGCAGGCCGCACCAGCGGTGGCGCTAGGCGGAGACGAAGGCCGCTTCCTCTAGGACTGGTGCACAGGGGCGCCACGCGTCGCTCAGCGCCCCGCGCATCCGGCCGTCGAGCCCCGAGAAGAGCAACCCCGACCCCGTCATGCCCCGGGGCGGCGGGTCGCGGTACGCCGCCTCGTGACGGTCGAGCCCGGGGCCGAGCGCCTCGGCCATCCGCGCCACCATCGCCTCGTGCCGGCCCGCAGGCAGGATCGGGTACCAGAGCATCACGATCCCCGCAGGCCAGGCCCGCGAGAGCGCGATCGCCGTCTCCGCCGCCGCGCCATACTCGTCCTTCACCTCGTAGGACGGGTCGATCAGGGCGAGGCCCGGCCGCGCGCCCGGCTTCAGGCGGCGAAGCGCCTCGTGCCCGTCCTCGTCCGAGAGCTCCACATAAGGCCCGTCCTCCCCCCGGCCATGCGCATCGAGCCGCCCGCGCGCCCGTCGCAGCGCCCGCAGCTCCGCCGGGTGGCGCTCATGCAGGACCATTCTGTCCGCACCGGTCAGGAGCGTCGCCGCGACCGCCGGCGATCCGGGATAGGCCGTCGCACCGTCGCGTGCCCGCAGAGCCGTCAGCGCGTTCCAGAACGGCCCCTCGGGCGGCCCGTCCGGCAGCGCCTCGGCCACACGGCCGAGACCCGCTTCGGCCTCGCCCGTCTTGGCGGATTCCGCGCCGCTCAGATCATAGAGCCCACGCCCGGCATGGCTCTCGGCATAAAGCGCGCCGCGCCCCGCCAGCCCGGCCAGAAGCACGCCAAGGGCAACGTGCTTGTGGAGATCGGCGGGGGAGGCAGCGTGATACGCATGTTGATAGGAGAGCATTTCGGTCCAGTCCCGCGCGGCGGAATGATCGCTGCAATTGCGCTCTCCGCGCGCAGCGGACGTACTTCACCGCGTCGATTACATCACCTGCCGAATAAATCGAAGCCCTTTGCCTTCACATTATGACCCCTCATCACCTCGTTATGGAATTCTTCAAACAATAACCACAATTAGGCAGCGAATTGGTGTTTCGGTCTCCGACTGCCAAATGTCAACGTGTTGTTCACGAGGATTACAGATATGTTTGGGTTCAATCCCTTCGCCGTCTTTACCAATCATGGCAGCAGTTCGTCGCCGGCATCTTCGCCTGAACCGTTTCAGCCGATCTTCGGCTTTAGTTTCGACGACGATGACGAGAGCACGGGGATCCCGCTCCTCGACAGCGCGCTGTCGGTGTTCCAGCCGGGCCTCATGTTCGTGGACAGCTATCTGACCGAGCTGGGTAATGACGGGATACCCTTTGTCGGCGACGACGAGCGGGAGGGAACGGACGAAGACGACATCATCATCGGCCTCACTGGCGACGACACGATCAACGGCAACGACGGCGACGATTTCATCGAAGCCGGACCGGGCGACGATGTCGTCGAGGGCGGCGGCGGCAGCAACACCATCTTCGGCGGACGCGGAGATGACGTGCTCCGAAGCGCCGGGACACCGAAGGTGATCGCCGTCTTCAACGAGGGCGGCACGGAGGATCTCGATGTCTTCGAGGTCTTTCTTGTCGCTGGAACCACCGTCAGCTTCGATATCGATGGCGGCTCCGGCACGCCGGGCAGCACATCCGTCGACACCGTGCTGAGCGTGAACGGGCCAAACGGCGAGTTTTTCAACAATGACGACAGCCCGCTCGACCCTGGATCGTTGAGCGGTCTCGACCCCTTCCTCGAAATCGTCGTTCCGTCGACGGGGACGTATACGATCACCGTTGGAGAGTTTCCGCCCCCGAGCCCGGCAACCAACCCGGTCGATCCCGGCGAAACCTTCACGCTCATTGTGTCGATTCCCAACGATGAAGTGCCAGTCAGCAATGTGGATGGTGGGCCCGGCGACGACATGCTGATCGCGGGCGAGGGTATCGACATCTTCACGGGCGGGCCGGGCAGTGACGTCTTCAAACTCCTGCTGAGCAATTCGGGCATTGCCAACACCACGCACATCACCGATTTCCAGCCCTTTTCAGGGGCGGGCAACGATGCGGATATCATTGAGATCTCCGGCCTCATACCGCCGGCGATCAACCCGGAATTCGTCACGCGCACCGGCCCCTTCCTTGAGAACGGCGATTTTCTCGCGAGCTTTGTCATCCAGGCTGCCGCCTTCGTTTTCACGGAGTTCGAGGGCAGTACACAGATCATCATCGATGACCGGGACAACTTCGTTAACGGCAACGAGATGGTGGTGGTGCTCGAGGGGACGACGCTGGCCGATCTCAGCACCGACGGTGTTGCTGGCATCCAAGCGGCGGATATCGACGCGATCTTCGACTTCGTCTGAGCCCGCCCACCGGGACCGCATGCGATGAGATCGGCGGAACGGTATGGCCGTCCGCGCCGGGCTCGCTAGTTCTGGGGCATGCGCCCCTTTGCCAGTCTCCTCGAAAGCCTCCTCTTCACGCCTTCGCGCAACGCGAAGCTGCGGCTCATGCAGCGCTACTTCGCGGAGACGCCTGATCCCGACCGGGGCTGGGCGCTTGCGGCGCTGTCGGACGGGGTGGACCTGCCCGCGATCTCCGCAAGCCGCATCCGCGGGCTGGTGGAGGAGCGGGTCGATCCGGTGCTCTTCGCGCTTTCCTACGACTATGTGGGCGATCTGGCGGAGACGGTCGCGCTCATCTGGCCGGCGCCCGGTGGCGCCCCGCCCACCGAGGGCCTCGGCGAGACACCCAGGCTGGGCGAGGTGGTCGAGCGCCTGCGCGCCGCCTCCCGCACCGAGATCGGCGGTGTCTTCGCGGCCCTTCTCGACCGGATGGGCCCCTCCGAGCGGCTCGCCCTCATCAAGCTCGTCACCGGCGGCATGCGCGTCGGCGTCTCCTCCCGGCTCGCGCGCACCGCGCTCGCGCAATGGTCGGGCCGCCCGCTCGACCGGATCGAGGAGCTCTGGTTCGGCGTCGAGCAGCCCTATACCGAGCTCTTCGCCTGGCTCGACGGCGGCCCGGAGCCGACGGTCGATCTCAGCCTCGCCTTCCGGCCGATGATGCTGGCCCATCCGGTGGAGGAGCGCTGGTCGGAGCTCGATCCCGCGGCGTATCTGGCCGAGTGGAAATGGGACGGCATCCGCGTGCAGGCGGCCAGCTTCGGCGGTGAGCGTCGGCTCTACAGCCGCACCGGCGAGGATATCGCGCAGGCCTTTCCCGACGTGATCGCCAGCATGGAGTGGGAGGGCTGCGTCGACGGCGAGCTTCTCGTCATCAAGGGAGGCGAGGTGGCGTCCTTCGCCGCCCTCCAGCGCCGGCTCGGCCGCAAGCAGGTGGGCGCCAGGCTCCTCGCGGAGGCACCGGCGGCGATGCGGCTCTACGACATCCTTCACGACGGGGAGCAGGATACGCGCGCCCTGCCCTTCGCAAGGCGCCGCGACGCCCTCGAGCGCTGGCACGGACGCTGGCTGCCAGACCGCACAGATCTCTCCGAGCTCGTGCCCTTCGACGACTGGCAGACGCTCGAGACGCTGCGGGACGGCGCGCGGGCGGACGGTCAGGAAGGGCTGATGCTGAAACGCCACGACAGCATCTACGAAGGCGGCCGCCCCGTGGGCCCGTGGTTCAAGTGGAAGCGCGAGCCGCTGACGGCGGATTGCGTGCTGGTCTATGCCCAGCGGGGTCACGGCAAGCGCTCGAGCTTCTACTCGGATTACACCTTCGCCGCCTGGACGCAGGCGAAGCCGGGGGAAAACGCGCTCAGCCTCGTGCCCGTCGGCAAGGCCTATTCGGGCTACACGGACGAGGAGCTGAAGAAGCTCGACCGCTGGATCAGGAACAACACCATCGAGCGCTTCGGGCCGGTGCGCTCGGTCGAGCCTGCGCTCGTGCTGGAGGTCGCCTTCGACGCGGTGCAGCGCTCGACCCGGCACAAATCCGGCATCGCGATGCGCTTTCCCCGCATCAAGCGCATCCGCTGGGACAAGCCTGCGGATGAGGCGGACCGGCTGGAGACGCTGGAGGCGATGATCCCCTGAGGCCGCGGCGCCCCTCGCAGCGCGGTCCTCAGCCCACGCTCTCGAAGATGGCGGCGATTTCAGGCCGTCGATGGTGGCCGCGAGAAGCGCTGCATAGAGCCCAGGCTCAACGATCGGCCATAGATGGCCGCGCCGCGAACGCCTCATCCCGAAAGACCCGGCGCAGGAGCAGCGGCGCCGCGAAGGCCAGCGCATTGACGACAAGGGCGAGGCGTAGCAGCAAGCGGTCGCCGGGCGCCCCCAGACGGAAGCCGCTCAGCGCCGCCCCGTCGAAGCGGGCAGGGCGCAAGACGAGAAGCTCGGGCCCGACGCCGACCGAGATGGGCCAACCGGAACGGAGCGCGCCTTAAAGCTCCCGCAGCCAGAGGCTCATGGGCTTCTCGGTCTCGGCCTCTTCGCCGAGATCCTTCCACGCGAACCTGGCCTCCGCGCCCTCGATCTTCTCATAGCCGTAGCGGTGCCAGATGGCGTCGAGCGGCCGGTAGCCTTCGGGCCGCATCGGATGGTCTGCGGGCCGGATCACCGCGCAGAAGACCGAGTACCGCCGGCCGAGCACCCGTCCCGCCGCCTCCCGCCGCTCGAAGAACTGCCGGTATACGCCCCTGCCCCGGCACTCCGGCAAGAGCACGCTCTCCCCGCAATACCACGTCTCAGACGGATCAAGGCCCGCAGCGGCGAGCGCGTCGGCGAACTCGGACGCGTGCTCTTCCATGGGCGCGCCCGTGGCGGCCCCGACCAGCCGATCGCCGTCGAAACAACCCACGACCAGGGCATGCGGGCTCTCGGTATAGGTGCGGAGATACGCTGCCTCATAGGCCCGGTCGCCGTCATAGAGGTAGGGAAACGCGCGAAATACCGTGATGCGAAGGCCCGCCAGATCGTCGAGGCGATCCACCACCTCCGCCCGGGCGAGGTTGCGGATCTCGAGCGTCATGGCGTCTCCCCTTCGATCGGCAGGCGGCCGGCCAGCATGTCGCGCTTACGCCCGTAGCCCGGCCGCTTCTCCATCGCGAACCCCGCAGCACCCAGCGCCCGACGCACCGCCCCGGCAGCAGTGTAGGTCGCGACTGTGCCGCCCGGCCGCGTGGCGCGGGCGACGGCGGCGAGGAGCAGGGGCTCCCACATCTCGGGGTTCCGGGCAGGCGCAAAGCCGTCCAGGAACCAGGCATCGACGGCGCGTTGCTCGAGCGCGAAGCTCGGGACGCGGACGCGCGCGTCCCCGATCCGCACCTCGAGGCGCAAGTCGCCGAGGTCGAGCCGGATCGCTCCGTCGCTCGGCGGCGTGTCGGGCCACGCACCCAGAAGCTCCGCCGCCTCGAGCCGAAGCGCGGGGAAGGGGCCGAGCGCGCGGGCCAGGGCGGGGCGGCCGAGCGGCGCCTCCTCGAAACTCACATGCTCGAGCACTGCCCCCGGCACCGCGCGCTTGCGCCAGAGCGACCACGCCGCAAGCGTCGCGAGGCCCGCCCCGAAACCGAGTTCGCCCAGGCGAAAGCCCTCGCCCGCGCCGCCTTCGGCCCAACGGGCGGGCAGATCGTTGCCGTCGAGATAGACATGGCGCGTCTCGGCCAGCCCATCCGCCGGCGCGTAGAACGGATCGTCGTAGCGGCGCGAGAAGGGCACGGGGCCGGGGCCGCCGGCCACCCAGTCGATCCCGTCCTCAGCGGTCGTCATCGCCCAGCATCCCGTCCTGCGCCCTGCCTCCCCCGTGATGGTCAGGCGGCTGCGAATTTGCAAGGAAGGCGCGATGATGGGATCGCGGGCAAGCATCGAGGTGCTGGTGGTGGGCGCAGGCATCGCGGGGCTGACGCTCGCGCGCAGCCTCCTCGCCCGCGGCGCCGCGGTCACGGTGCTGGACGACGGCGGCCCGCCCGCTTCGGCGACACCGGTGGGCGCCCTCATGCCGCTCCCCCGCGCACCTGCTGACGATATGCTGGCGGCGTTGCAGACGGACGGGCTGAGCGCGATGCCAGCGCTCACCGCAACGCTGGAGGCCGAGACCGGCGTGACGGTCGGCTACCGCGTCACCGGACGCCTCACGCCGCTGTCTGACGCAGCGGCGGTGCCAGAGGACGCGTCGCTCGCCGAAGCCGCGGTCCGGTTCGAGACAATCGCCGCGGCCCAGCGTGCGGCGGGCCACGCGCTGCCAGGGGACGGGCCGCTGCTCCAGCATCTGGCACCGGATGCCCTGCCACCGCGGCTGGTCGCGCCCGAAGCGGCCGTCGGCGGCGCCCTCTGCGATGCGGTGACGGCACGGCTCGATACGCGCGCGCTCCTCCGCGCGCTTCGCCTTTCGGTGGCGCGGCATCCCGCGGGCCGGCGGCTCGACGCATGGCCCGTGCGGCGCATCGTGCCGGCGCCCGGCCGGGGCGGACGCGCCGCCGTGATCGGGCCGCTGGGGCGGCTGCCGGGGGATGCGGTGGTGCTGGCGGCGGGCTGGCGCAGTGCGGCCTTCGCCGAGCATCTCGGCGCTCTGCCGGGACGCGCGGTCAAGGGGCAGGCCGCGTTTCTCGCCGTCGCCCTGCCGCCCGGCACGCCGGTGGTTCAGGCGCCCGGTCTCTTCGTCGTGCCGCAAACGCCCGGGTCGGACGGCACGCCGCGCGTGGGCGTCGGCAGCACGCGGGAGCCGGGACGGACCGATCTCTCGACCGACGAGGGCCTCGACGGGATGCTCGACCGGACCGCTACGCTCGTCCCCGCGCTCCGGGGCGCGCCGGTCCTCGAGGCATGGGCGGGGATCAGGCCGCGCCCACCCGGAAGATTGCCCCAGGCGGGCCCCCTGCCCGACCGGCCCGGGCTCTGGCTCCTCACCGGCGGGCACGGTATCGGCATCGCACTCGCGCCCGCGCTGGCCGAGAGACTTGCGGAGGCGCTCATGGCGGACGCGGAGCTTCCCGGCCCCCTCCTGCCTCGACGCCGTTGAGCGCATCCGGGGGGCGGGAGGTGCTTCCCTCTGAAGAGCAGCCGACAACCAGACATCGCAAGAGCGGTCGGGAGCGTCGATCGCGGCGTTGAGCCGCAAGGTCGGAACGACCCCGGGATCCCGCAGGCCGGCGCTTCAGCCGCGGAAGGGGTCGTCCTCGAGCAGATGGCGTCCGCGCGGATCCTCGACCTCAATGACCCAGAGGTCGCGGTCCCGGCCCCTCCTGCGAGCGACGGTCTCCTCCGCCTCCCGCTCCGCAACCGGGCCCAGCGTGGCGACCCAGCCGGGCGCACCGTGGTCGTCCCAGCCCCGTTCCCAGAGAACGGCCTGCCCGTTCATGGTCGCGAGCTTGACGATCACGTCCCCCGCCGTGCCGTCGCCGCGATGCACGATGTGGCTGAAGATGCCCGCCGCATCGAGGCGCATGCGATAGGCCGAGAGCCAGAGCTCGGTGGTGAGACGTGCCATCGCGCTCAGCCCCCGTCCTTCCAGTCGAGCCCCATCTCGCGGAACCGCTCCGCCTCCTCCAGCCAGCCGGGGCGGACCTTGACCGTCAGGAACAGATGGCAGGACCGGCCGAGGAGCTCGCCGATCTCCCGCCGCGCCTCCGCGCCCACCGCCTTCGCCGTGGTTCCGCCCTTGCCGAGAACGATGCCCTTGTGCCCGTCCCGAGCGACATAGATCACCTGCTCGATGCGCGCGGAGCCGTCCTCGCGCTCCTCCCACGCCTCCGTCTCGACGGTAAGCTGATAGGGCAGCTCCTGATGGAGGCGCAGCGTCAGCTTCTCCCGCGTGATCTCGGCGGCGAGGAGGCGCAGCGGCAGATCGGCGATCTGGTCCTCCGGATAGTGCCAGGGGCCTTCCGGCAGCCGCCCGGCCAGCCATTCCTTCAGATCGTCGACGCCATAGCCTTTCTCGGCGGAGATCATGAATGTCGCATCGAAGCGACGCCTTGCGTTGAGCGCCTCCGTGAGCGCGAGGAGGCTCTCCGCCTTCACCCGGTCGATCTTGTTGATAGCGAGCGCCAGCGGCTTGCCCTCGGGCAGATGCTCGTCGAGCTCGGCAAGAATGCGCTCGACGCCCTCGGTCAGCCCCCGGTGCGCCTCCACCAGCAGCACGACGATGTCCGCGTCCTCCGCCCCCGCCCAGGCGGCGCTGACCATCGCCCGGTCGAGCCTGCGGCGCGGGCGGAAGAGCCCCGGCGTGTCGACGAAGACGATCTGCGCCTGCCCCGCCATGGCGATGCCACGGATGCGGGCGCGCGTCGTCTGCACCTTGTGGGTGACGATGGAGACCTTGCCGCCGACCATCCGGTTCAGGAGCGTCGACTTCCCCGCATTCGGCTCCCCGATCAGCGCCACGAAGCCGCAGCGCGTCGTCGCGTCGGTCTCTGGCGCGCTCATGTCCCTGCATCTCCCGCAAGGCGCGCCAGCAGTGCCTCTGCCGCCGCCTGCTCCGCCACTTTCTTGGCGCGTGCCCGACCCTCGGCGCGCTGCCCGTCCGCCAGCGTCGCGGAGACGGTGAACTCCGGATCGTGAGCCGGCCCCTCCTGCGCCTCGAGCGTATAGCTCGGCGGGGCCATCCCCCGCCCTTGCGCCCATTCCTGGAGGCGCGTCTTGGCGTCGATGGGCGCCTCCTCGGCCGCCGTCAGCCGCGCGAGCCAATGGCGGCGGACGAAGCCGCGGGCCGCCTCCAGGCCGCCGTCGAGATAGATCGCCGCGATCACCGCCTCCATCGCATCTGCCAGGATCGCCTTCTTGCGCCGCCCGCCGGAGATGTTCTCGGACCGGCCGAGGACGAGATGCGCGCCAAGCCCCAGCTCACCCGCGATCTCGGCCAGCGTCTCGCGGCGGACGAGGGCGTTCAGCCGCGGCGCAAGCGTACCCTCCGCCTCCTCCGGCAGCGCCTCCATCAGCGCCTCGGCCACCACGAGCCCCAGCACCCGGTCGCCCAGAAACTCGAGCCGCTGGTTGTCGGGGCGCGACGGTCCCGCCGCAGACGGATGCGTCAGCGCCTCGGCCAGAAGTCCGGGCCGACGGAAGCGGTGGCCGAGCGCCGACCCCAGCGCCTCGACCGCCCGCGTGCTGCCCGGTCTCGCCTTCGGGGGTAACGCCCCGCCCGACTTTCGCCGCTCCGCGCCGCCCGCGCTCACTCGATCGCCTTGAAGAAGCGGTCGCCCCGCCAGTTCCAGACCTGCCAGAACGGCCCGTCCGAAGAGATGGCGATCACGTCCGCCCGCCCGATCAGGTTCTCGAAGGGCACGTAGCCGACCGACGGAAAGCGGCTGTCGACCGAGTTGTCCCGGTTGTCGCCCATGAAGAAGAAATGCCCCTCCGGCACCTCGAAGACGCCCGTGTTGTCCTGGTTGCGCGGACCGGCGGAGCCTGTGCCCCCCACGACGCCCGTGATGTTCAGCACCTTGTGCTCCACCCCGCCCGGCAGCGTCTCGACGAATTGCTGCTTGAGGCAGAGCTCGCCGAGGCGCACGGGGTTGTTGGCGCATTGCGGCGGGCGGGGCGGCGAGCCACGGAGCGCCTTCACTTCGGCAAAGTCCCCGATCTGGCGGGTCGGCAGCGCCTCGCCGTTGATGTGCAGGATGCCGTCCTTCACCTGGATCCGGTCCCCCGGCAGGCCGACGACGCGCTTCACGTAGTCGACGCAGTCCGAATTGGCGGGCGCTGCGCGGAAAAAGCCTGAAACGAAGCCCACCACCGCCTCGACCGGCCCTTCGGTGCAGGCGTCGAATTCGGGATGCTTGAAGACCACCACATCCCCGCGCTCGGGGGTGTCGGACCAGATCCGGCCCCCGAAGATCGAGGGGGCGAAGGGAAAGGAAAAGTTGGAGTAGCCGTACGAGAACTTCGTGACGAAGAGGTAGTCGCCCACGAACAGCGTCGGCTTCATCGACCCCGAGGGGATCGAGAAGGGCTGGAACAGGAAGGATCGGAACGCGGCCGCGATCAGCAGGGCCCAGAAGATGGTCTTGAGCGTGTCCCACACACTCTCCTTCTTCTTCTCTGTCGCTGCCATGAACCTGCTCGTGCCGGGAAAGGATCCGGCTTACTGCCGGTCGCGCTCGCCTGCTGTCAAGCGCCGCCCGCCCGCCGCCGCCGCGCCGGCAGGGGCACGGCCCATGGGCAAAGCGCCATCGGGGGTGTGTGGCTGGCGGGTGGGCCGCTCGCCGGCGAAGCCGGCGGGCCGAAGCACGCGTCAGTCCGCCCCCGAGACGACAGGACCGCCGGGCGCGGCGCCGAGCGGCAACGCCTCGATCACCACGAAGGCCTGCGCATAAGGGTGGTCGTCGGTGATGCTCACATGCACATGCGCCGCGTGCCCCGGCGGCGTCAGGCCCGCGAGGCGCACCGCAGCGCCGCCATGGATGCGCATCGTCGGCTGGCCCGAACGCAGGTTCACGACTTCCATCTCGTTCCAGGCGATCCCCATGCGCAGCCCCGTGCCCAACGCCTTCGAGCACGCCTCCTTCGCCGCCCAGCGCTTGGCATAGGACGCGGCGCGAAGCTTCCGCCCTTCCGACTTCGTCTGCTCGATCTCGGTGAAGACGCGCCGTACGAAGCGCTCGCCGAAGCGCTCGAGCGTCCCCTCGATCCGTCGGATATCCGCGATGTCGGTGCCGATCCCGAGGATCATTGCGCCCCTCCCCGGCCGGCCCCGTGCCGCCTGTTGCCGCCTATTGCCGCGTGATCGTGCCCGTCTTCTGGTTGACGACGAAGCGGATATCGGCGCGCGGGCCCGCGCCGCTGCCGTCGGCGGCGGCACGGTTGGCCGGTACCGTCACGCTGAGGCCCGTCTCCGGGTCGTAGCTGCCATCCGCCTCCCGCACATCGATGCTGAAAAAGCCCGTTCCCTCGCCATCCTCGAGTACCGTGCAGGCCCGCCCGCCATCGGGGTCGTCGGGATCGGGATAGAGCACCACCAGCCGCAGGCTACAGCAGGCAGGCTCCCCCGCATCGCTCACCGCCAGCCGGATCGCCCCGTTCGCGAAGGCGGTGATGTTCTCGTACCAGGGCTCGGCCACGTCCCGCATGCTCGCATGCTGGGTGCACTCTGCCGCCACCGCGGCGGCGGGCAGGGTCAGCGCCGCAAGGGCGGCAAGGGCGGCTCGGCGTCTCATGCGTCCATTCCTCGGGCGAGAACTCAGGGCGTGTCGCTGCGGGCAAACACCAGGCGCAAGCCCGCATAGCCGAAAAAGGCGGCGAATACGGCCTCCAGACGCCGGCGCGCCCGGACGTAAAAGGCCATCGCCGACGGCAGCGAGAGCGCCAGGGCATAGACGGCATAGATCGCAAGCCCCAGCAGCGCGCAGGCCAGCGTCACGACGGCGATCTCCGCCGCCCCCGCGCCCGCGGGCAGCCCGATGGCCAGCACCGCGATCCAGGCCAGAACGGCTTTGGGGTTCAGAAGGTTGAGGACCACCCCCCGCTGGAACGCGGCCCGTCCGGACAGCGCGCCCGTCGGGGCGGCGCCATCGTCCCCCGGGCGCAGCGCGCTACGCGCCGAGCACCACGCGAGGTAAAGGAGGTAGCCCCCTCCGAGCAGGCGCAGTACCAGAAGCGCGCTCGCCGACTGGACCATCAGCGGCCCCAGCCCGGCCGCCGCCACCAGACCCCAGAAGGCGAGGCCGACCGCGAGCCCCGCGCCGAGCGCCAGACCAGCGGCCCGTCCTCTCGCCATCGCCGTTGCCGCAACGGCAAGCGTCGCAGGCCCGGGCGAGGCCGCGGCGACGAAGAAGGCGAGGAGCGGGGCGGCGAGGAAAGCCATGCCCTCCATCAGGCCACGTCCTCGCCGAAGGCATCGCGCCTAGCCTTGTCCATCACCTCGCGCATCCGCCGGATGGCGCTGTCGAGACCGGAAAAGATCGCCTCTCCGATGAGAAAATGGCCGATATTGAGCTCCATCACTTCCGGAAAGGCAGCCACCGGGCCCGCCGTCTCATAGGTCAGCCCGTGGCCCGCATGGACCTCCAGCCCCAGCGAGGTGGCGAAGGCGGACATCTCGCGCAGCCGCTCCAGCTCCGCGTCCCGCGCCTCGATCCGGCCTTCCGAATGCGCGTCGCAATAGGCACCCGTGTGAAGCTCGATCACGGGCGCACCGATGCGCGCCGCGCTCTCGATCTGGCGCCGTTCCGCCGCGATGAAGATCGAGACACGGCACCCCGCGTCGCGCAGCGGCGCGATGAAATGGGCGAGCCTGTTCTCGTCGGCCGCCACTTCCAGCCCGCCCTCCGTCGTCCGCTCCTCGCGCCGCTCCGGCACGATGCAGACGGCATGGGGCTTGTGGCGCAGCGCAATGGCCTGCATCTCGTCCGTCGCCGCCATCTCGAAATTAAGCGGCAGGCCGAGCTCGGCGGTCAGCCGCTCGATATCCGTATCCGTCATGTGCCGGCGGTCCTCGCGCAGATGCGCGGTGATCCCGTCCGCCCCCGCCGCCTCGGCGATGCTGGCCGCACGCAACGGATCGGGATGCGCACCGCCGCGGGCGTTCCGGATCGTCGCCACATGGTCGATGTTCACACCGAGCCGCAGCTTGCCGAGCGGGCGCATCGCCGGGTGGATCTCAGGCATTGTCTCCCTCCCCACGGTCCTGGGCCGCGTAGGCGTCGAGCTCCCTGTCGATCGCCGCCCGGCGCGCGGCCTGCGCCGCCTCGAGCTTGATACGCCGCCGCGTCTGGTAGGCATCGACCGCGGGCCCGATGATGACGTAGCAGATCGCCGCCGTCACCAGCCCCGGCACGATCCCGCCGATCAGATAGGGCAGGAACACCTCGTCGAAGAAGGCGAGCAGTCCGTCGAGCATCGAGGGCCCGTAGCCGAACCAGCTTTTCATCGTCAGCCAGATTGACGAGAAGGCGTCGCCGAAGGCATCGGTGACCGCCTCGAAATCCGACCCGCTGTCGCCCCGCCCCAGGATCAGCCGGCCGACATAAAGCGCGGAGGTGGAGATCAGCGGGAAGGTGAAGGGATTGCCGATGATGGTGCCGAAGAGGGCCGAGACCAGGTTGGCCCGGAACGCCCAGGCGAGCCCCGCGGCCACAAAGAAGTGAAAGCCGAAGAACGGCGTGAAGGAGGCCAGCGCCCCGCAGGCAAAGCCGAGCGCGATGCGGTGCGGGCTGTCCGGCAGCCGCCGCACCCGCTTGCCGAGATAGCCGAAACCCCGCCAGAACCCTTTGCGCGGGTAGACGAATTCGCGCGCCCGCGTCCCGATGCTCGGTGATTGTCTTCGCTTGAAGATCATATCGTTCCTGGCCGCCCCCCAGCAGGCGCAATTTCTGAACGGGAGCATGATAGATAGGGTGCCGCGCCCCGTCCGTCTCCCCCCATACCCCGTCAGTCACGGGATCGCTTGTCGCCCCCCGGCAACGCACGGTCCCGCCCCGGCTCCGGCTGCTTCAGGCACCCGCCGCGCGGCCGAGCGGCAGGCTCGGCTGGGCGGCAGGCGTCTCGGCGCCCGGATCGCGGGCGCGACCCGCATGGGTCACATAGCTCTGTGCGTCAAGCGCGGTGAGTATATCGTTTAGGTGGCGAAGGTCGCGCACCTCCAGATCGATGCTCATCCGGAAGCTGTCGGGCTGTCGGCCGATGACGGCCAGATTGGCGATGTTCGCGTGCTGCTCGCCCACCAGCATGCAGACCCGGCCGAGCGTACCCGGCTCGTTGACGATCTCGAGCGCGATGCGCGCGAGGTTCGCCGCCCGCCGTGCCGCATCGGGCTGCCAGCGCAGATCGTGCCATCGCCCGAGGTCGTCCTCGTATGCCTCCAGCACCGCACAGGACGCCGCATGCACCGTGATGCCGCCCCGGCGGCGCAGCCCGATGATGCGCTCGCCCGGCACCGGCCAGCAGCGCGTGCAAAAGCTGGTCGACGCCCCGCGCGGCACACCGATAACCCGGCTCCCGGGCTCCGGCGGCTCCGCATGCTCGTCGTTGAGCTCGACGGGCTGGACGGGATAGACCGCCTCCACGATCTGGCGCCCCCTCAGCTCAAGCCGGCAGAGGGCCGCGAACATGGCCGCTTCGTCGCGGAAGCCGAGCTTCTCGGCCGCCGTGCGGAACGTCTTGCCCGAGGCTTCGCGGCCGAACCGCGTGAAGGCCTGCGTCGCCATATCGCGCCCCAGCGTCACTTCCTGCTCGCGCCGCTGCTCGCGCAAGGAACGGCGGATCGCGTGCTTGGCCCGGCCCGTGACGGCGATGTCCTCCCAATGCGGGCTCGGCTGCTGGCCCTCCGCAGTGATCACCTCCACCTGCTGCCCGTTCCTCAGCCGCGTCCAGAGCGGCACGCGCGCCCCGTCCACGGTCGCGCCCGCCGCCCGGTTGCCGATATTGGTGTGGATCGCGTAGGCGAAATCGAGCGGCGTCGCCCCGCGCGGCAGCCCAACCACCTCCCCCTTCGGCGTGAAGCAGAAGACCTGGTCGGTGAACATGTCGAGCTTCACGTGCTCGAGAAACTCCGCCGGCTCGTCCCCTTTCTCGAGCCGGGCGACGAGATCGCGGAGCCAGGCGAAGGGCTCGACCGCGAACCGGTTCTCCGCCCGCTCGCCGTCGCGATAGCTCCAATGCGCGGCAACGCCCGTCTCGGCGACGGAGTGCATCTCATGCGTCCGGATCTGCACCTCGACGCGGAGCGCGCCGGGACCGGACACGGTCGTGGATTTTTACCTCTCTGTATGAAAACGTGGGGCACACACACGCACACATACACACACCTGCATGCCGTGGTACACGGCGTGAGAGGGCTCGAGCGCCGAGATGAGACCCTCGGTCCGCGCCAGCATCTGCAGCGCCTCAAGCGCCTGCACGTCGGTGACGGCAGCATACTCCGCTCGCCCGCTGTCCTTGAGCCAAGAGTGCTCCGGCCCCACCCCCGGGTAGTCGAGGCCAGCCGAAATGGAGTGCGTCTCCGGGATCTGGCCATCTTCATCCTGCGGAAGATGGCGAAAGAGGTGGGGAAGTTGTTCGTCGCTTCTCATCTTTCGGGGGTGGGTATCGTACCCGCCCTGTCATGTTATGGTGTTTCGTCCAACCAAGGACCTGCTCATGGACGTGCGTGCAGGACTCTCCTCCAACCAGAAGAATGTGAAGTCCTTCGCCACACCTAAAAAAGGATGTTCGCTATTCCGTTCAGCCCACCACCCGTCAGCCTTTCACCGTCCAAGCAAAACAGTTTTTTTTTTTCTCCATTTCCGTCTTCTTGGAAAGGGCAGGCTGAGGTGTTGGGGAGACAGAGACGACGACGACGACGACCACAATGTAGCAATCACAAAGGCACCTGGAGGAGGTACGTGCGAGTGCCGTGCAACACTCCGGGGGTACCCTTGGTGAGCGTCGCCGA
>JBCCDG010000076.1:0-19793 GCA_039030915.1 Pseudomonadota bacterium
CGAGGAGATGAAGGGGTTCCGGAACTTCCATCTGCTCCGCGGTCCGGAGGGGGACGATCACACGCTCTACGCCTCGCACACGGTCTGGACCGACCGTGCATCCTTCGAGAACTGGACTAGATCGGAACAGTTTCGAGCAGCGCACAAAGATGCCGGCCAGAACGGCAGCCTCTATCTAGGCCATCCGGAGTTCGAAGGCTTCGAGGCGGTCCTGGGCGCCTAGCAGCAAACTGGTTGGAGCACATAGGAGATTATGCGCCCCATCAGTTTCGTCCGCCGGCAGGTGCGATAAAGCCAATCTCCACTTCTAACGCCGCGCCGCAGCATTGGGTTCGAGCGCCATGTGTGCTCTCTGTCTTGCGCGCGCGTGCGGCGAACTTGGATCAGGTCCGCGTTGGGCTCAGCGGAGCTTCGGCGCGCCTCTGCCAAGTCGCGGTATCATCTACCAGCCAACGTCAGGTTGGCGATGAGGGGGGTCGGAGAACCGCCATGCGCACTGTGAACCTTCCCGTTACTCGGCCACCGCGCCCCGCCTGGAATAAGGGGCGGATCGTCGGCCAGAAGCGTCCACTGCTGCCGAAGCATGTCTGGGCCATGAGGGTGCGGCTCGAGATTGCCGAAAGGATCGTTAGTGGGTCAGTTTGAAATCCCGCCAGATTGACTGTGCACTTAACCTTCTTGACTGACGAATGACATGACGGTTTCGCTGGGTCGTCGGCCCATGTTGCGGTATCCGAGATGCGGGCGCTCGGTGTTGTATTGGACGAGCCAGGCATCGAGATCGGCCTGGAGCGCCTCGATGCTCTCGTAGAAGGTTTCGTGCATCTTCACCCGGAAGAACTCGTCAAGGACCGTGCCGTTAAAGCGTTCGACGAAGCCATCAAAGCGTTCGACGAAGCCATTATCCGGCATGATTGGGTTGGCGCTTCAAGGCCCTGCCGGTTCTTCGTGACCGGCGCTATGGTGCGACCATCCGGGATCTGGGGCGCCGGGAGCACGTGAGTGCGGGCAGACCGAGCGTTAAACGTGGGCTGCGAGCCCGAGCCTTTACATGGTCGCCCCTGCGGCTCGCCCGGATGTGCCGAGAGCACGGATCTGTAGATGCCGCATGCCCGCCGCTCCCGAGAACTGAGAGGCAGAAAGACGGCTTGGGAAGAAGGAGCAGGGATGAGAGTCATCGGTTTGGATATCCACCGGGTCTTCGCGGAAGCGGTGGCGCTTGAGGGCGCGTCGCTCACACGCCTCGGCAGGATTGGAATGACGCGGGACCATCTGGCAGCCTTCGCGGCCACGCTTGAGAAGACGGATCACGTGATCGTCGAAGCGACGGGCAACGCGACCGCGGTGGTCGAGATCCTCACGCCGCATGTGGCGCGCGTCGCGGTCGACAATCCGCTGCAGGTGCATCTGATCGCGAAGGCGAAGACCAAGACCGACAAGATCGACGCCGGCGTCCTCGCGCAGCTCTACGCCGCCGGGTTCCTGCCGGAGGTGTGGACACCCGACGAGAGAACGCTGGCACGGCGCCGCCAGGTCACCCGCCGGAGCCAGCTGGTCAAACAGAGAGTGCGGCTAAAGGGGATCGTACAGTCGATCCTGCACGCCCATCTGATCCCGCGCTGCCCGCACACCGACCTATTCGGCATCAAGGGCCGCGCCTGGTTGAAAGCGCAGTATCTACCCGAGGACGAGCGCGAGGCCGTCGACAGGCACGTCGACGAATACGACCGGCTGAGCGAGGCCCTGAAGGGGGTCGAGCGAGATATCGCCCGCGCTGCGCTCGGAGACAACAACGTCAAGCGGATCATGACCGCGCCGGGCATCGACATGGTGGTCGCCGTAGGCCTGATGGCAGCGATCGGCCGGATCGATCGCTTCGATGATCCGGACAAGCTGGTCGCCTACTTCGGTCTCAATCCCAGCGTCTGCCAGTCTGGAGACGGGCCGGCCTACCATGGCAGGATCACGAAGCGGGGACGATCCAACGCCCGTCATCTCCTGGTCGAGGCGGCCTGGCAGGCCGTCCGCGCTCCCGGTCCTCTGAAGGCCTTCTATGAAAGGCTCAGAGCACGCAGAGGCAACCACATCGCGGCCGTCGCGGTGGCGCGCAAGCTCACGATCCTGGTTTGGCACATGCTGACCAAGGGGGAGGACTATGCCTGGGCGCGCCCGGCTCTCATGGCGAGAAAGATGCGCAACCTGGAACTCGCCGCGGGCCTGCCGGCCAAGCGCGGAGCGCGTGGCAGCACCTACGACTACAATCTCCCGGAGCGCCGTCGCGCAGATCGCGCAATCGCCGAGCAGGCTGAGAATATCTACCGGCAGATGACGCAAGCCTGGCGGCGAAGGGGACCAAAAGGTGCAGGCGCCACAAACGAGGAGCGACGATGATCAGGCTGCGCAGCGGGGCTCGAACCTCATGCCCCACCCTTTGCCACGTGGTCGCCTGCACAGAAGAAAATAGCACGTTCGAGAAGAAAGGGGCTGTTCAATCTCATCCGGGTCTTCGGTGAGCGGACCTTGGCGCGGCGGTGCTCGATGCGGTTGAGATCGAGGAAGAGCTCGTAGGGGTGCTTCTCGGTCCCGCAGAACTCGCGGCCATTGTAGGTGAGCACCGCCTTCACCGGCAGATCGAGCTCGCGGTAGAATGGCAGCACGTCGTTGTGCGGCGCCGCCAACGGCGTGGCGCCGCCGGATCGCACCGTCGCCGGGATGCGCGCGTGGATCGGCCGGCACATGTCAGGCTCGAGACCGATGAGATCGGAGCCGCACGGCCCGGCATGGCGTTCACGCTCAACGGCATCGCGCAGGGCTACATTGCGGATCGGATCGCGCAGCTGCTGACCGAGGCGGGCCTCATGGACCACCGCGTCGATATGGGCGAGATCGTCGCGACCGGCCGCCGGCCGGAGGGCCGTGCGTGGCAGGCGGGCGTCGGCGGCATGTCGGGACAGGTGATGCGCCGCGTCGCGCTCTCGGGGCGGGCACTGGCCACATCGGCGCCGCAGGGCACCCTGATCGACCCCGTGGGCGGTCTCGGCCACATCATCGATCCGTCGGTGGGCCGGCCGGGGGGGGGGCGATGGTCGACCGTCTCCGTCTCCGCACCAATCGCGGCTTTCGCCGACGGTCTCTCCACCGCCTTCTGCCTGATGCCACCCGACGCGATCTCGCGGGCGCTCGCAGCCTATCTGCAGGCCCGCCTGGAGCTGTTGGTCGGCAACGACCGCAATCGGCGCGGCGGGCGGACGTCGTGACCGGCGACGGGCCGGGGGTCCGGGCCGACCTGGCCGCTCACCGAGCATTCGGTTGCATCCGCTGCGGAATGCGTCAAACTGCCGCGAGATGCCCCGCATGGTGGAGGTGGGCATCGCCGGGAGCTCCGAAAGCGGTCAGGTGGTGCTGTGATCTCCTATGGGGAGCGTGAAATCGCCAATCGGTCGCTGCTGCTCTCGAGCATGCCGGACGACGTGCGGAGTTCGATCGTCGCGGCCTCCTCGAGCGTCGAGCTTACGCGCGGCGAGAGCCTGTTCGCACAGGGCTGCCCGGCGGACTACGTCTTCGTTGTGCTCTCCGGCTGGGTAAAGCTCTACCGGACCACACGGACCGGGCACGAGGCGGTGGTGGAGACCTTCACGCGCGGCGAGAGCTTCGGCGAGGCTGTCGCCTTCCGGCGCGAAGCCTATCCGGTGGATGCGGAATGCGTGACGGACTGCCGCCTGCTCCGGATCGGCGCGCGGCACATGCTGAAGGCCCTCCACGCGAACCCTGAAGTCGCGATCGCCATGCTGGCCTCGACGCTGCACCATCTGCGGTCGCTGGTCTCGCAGGTGGAGCAGCTCAAGGCACAGACCGGCGCGCAGCGTGTGGCGGCCTTTCTCCTCGAGCTGAGCGACGTCACGGATGGAGCCACGACGGTTACGCTGCCCTACGAGAAGACGCTGATCGCCGGGCGGCTCGGCCTGAAACCGGAGAGCCTGTCGCGTGCGTTCGCCAAGCTGAAGGAGTTCGGCGTGACGGTCGATCATCACCACGCCTCCGTCGACAGCGTTGAACGCCTTAGAGCGTTCAGCGAGCAGGACCCGGCGATGGCCTGGAGCAAGGGGCAATGAGCGCCCGGCTGGAGGAGGCGCTTCGCCGGATCGACGCAGCGAACACGGCCGATCCCACCCTGGAGCCGGAGGACGGCGAGATGCGCCCGGCGGCGCTCCTTTACGGCCGGCGCATGTCGGCCGAGCTCGGCCGCCTTTGCCCCGACGCCTCGGAGGTGCTGCGGATTGCCGCGCGCGGCCAGCATATCGAGCGCTGGACGAGCCCGCGGGCGGATTATCCCGAGGGCCGCGCGGGCTATCTGGCCTGGCGCCGCGAGCTCGGCGCCTACCATGCGCGGCGTGTCGGCGAGATCATGGCGGAGGCGGGCTATCCGGAGGCGGATTGCGTTCGTGCAGGCGTGCTGCTCCGCAAGGAGGGCCTCAAGCGCGACGCCGAGGTGCAGATGCTGGAGGACGTGATCTGCCTCGTCTTCCTGCGCTGGTCCTTTCCCGCCTTCGCTGCCAAGCACGCGCCCGAAGCCGTCTACCGCATCGTCGAGAAGACCGCGCGAAAGATGTCGCCAGAGGGCCGGGCCCGGGTGGCGGCAGAGTTCCAGCTCCCCGCATCCCTTGCGCCGGCTCTGGAGGCGGCGGGTCTTCCCGCGGCCAAGCAACCGTCCTGACGTGCCGGACGGTTCGCGTGCCGGGACCGGCCTTCACGAAACTTTAGTCCATTCCCGATACAAGGAACCGCGTAGACAGGCTCCGGTGTCGGAGGCGCGCCAATCAGCCATGGCGGCGGAGGGAGACCGGCGCCTTGCGACCGCCGCCGCCCTTCGCGGCTCGCGAAAGCCGAAACGGGCCTTCCCGGTGGCAGCGATGCCACCCCACCGATCAACCACCCGCACTTCGCTGAGCCGACAGGACGAGGTGGCCACCGGCAAAGACACTCCCCGAATGAGGCGATGGCGGTGTCTGCCGAGCCAGGCAAGCCCGGCCGCTCTGCGACCATGGCAACCCGCGTCTCACGATCCGACGACCTGGCGATAGATGGCCGGCAGCGCGTCGGTCAGTCGTTCCGGGTTCGGGATGAGCGTGAAGCCGCCTCGCCCGAAGATGCGCGCGAAGGCCGTGCGGGCCGTGTGGTCGATTGTGAGCCCATGAACCGCCTGACCGCCGCGGCGGGCCTCGCGCACTGCCTTGTGGCTGTCCTCGAGCCCGTGCCGTCCCTCGTAATGGTCGAGATCGTTCGGCTTGCCATCGGTGAGCACGAGCAGCAGCCGCCGCGAGCGGGCGGAGCGCGACAGGCCGGCGGAGGCGTGGCGCATCGCAGCGCCAAGCCGGGTGTAAAACCCGGGCGTGAGCCCCGCGATCCGCGCATCCACCACGCCCGACATCGGCTCGGCGAACCCCTTCACCCGATGCATGAACACCCTGTCGCGCCGGAGCGAGGAGAACGCCAGGATCGCGCTGTCGTCGCCGCAGGCCGAGATCCCCCACGCTAGCGCCGAGAGCGCCTCACGAGCGATCTCGATCACCGTTCGCTGGCCGACCGCGCTCTCCGTCGAGCGCGAGACGTCGAGCAGGATCGTGACGGCGAGGTCTCGGGCCTCGCACCGGCTCGCCCGCCAGACGCAGGTCGTTCCCATGCCTGAGGCGGCGAGGTCCGCACGGGATCTGAGCGCGGCATCCAGGTCCAGCTCGTCCCCGTCCGGCTGTCCGGGCAGCAGGATCCGCCGCGGCCTCAGCACTTCAAACCGGCGCTTCACACGGGCAATGCGGCGCCGGCCCGCCTGTCCGACACTCAGTCCTGCGGCTGCCGGTTCGGCGGGGCTTTCGAGCACGCGGACATGGTCGGTCAGGTAGGCGGCGGAGCGGGCGTCCCACTCCGGGTAGAGGTGCACGCCAGAAAGCCGCTCCCGGTCGACATCCTCCGGCGCCAGGTCGAGATCCAGCTTGAAGCGGGTCCGCGGCGCTTTCGAGATCTGCGATAGCGCCAGCTCCTCCGTGTCGTCGAGGGCCTTGCGCGCGCCTTCGGGGTCGTCGTCGTCCACGCGGCGGTTAAGGTTGAGGAACTGGGCGAAGGAGAGGATCGCTTCGAACTTGTGCAGGATTAGGCTGTCCCGCCGCTCCGCCCGGTCGGAGCGCCGCTGCCGCGCGCGGCGGGTGCGCGCCTCCGTCTCGGCCTCGCGTGCGCCGGCCACCGGCTCGTCCGACGGGTCCCGGCCGTATGATCGGGCGCTGTCCGGCACGCCGAGCCAGAGCGGCACGGGCAGATGGGGGCGATAGCCCCTAGGGGCAGCGAGCGTGCCGAGGTCGCCGCACTCCGCAGCCGCCAGGAGATCATTGGCAAGCCCCTCCTCCGGCGACGAGTCGGTGAGCACGGCCCGGATGGCCGCCTCCACTGCGGTTTCGGTCGCCGAACCGGGCGCGGCCCGCCGCCCGGCTAGATGGGCCTCCGCCAGTCCTGCGTGGAGATCGGCGAGGCCGGGACAGTCCGCAAGGGTGGCGGCTGTGGCGGCGCGGGCCGCCGCGATGCTTCGGACATCAGCCCTGAGCGGATCCGGCTCGGGCGCCGGATTGGAAGAGGCGTGCGCGGCAAGGGCCGCAAGCCAGACATAGAGGGCGGCGTTGGCCTCGGGCGCCGGGAAGGCAGCGATCTCGTCCGGCAGACGCAGGGTTTTGCCGTCGAACGAGGCGACCGGCAGCCGCTCCTCGCCGGTGCCGAGGCGGCGGGTGATGCTGCGCCGGTGCTCCGCGGTCTCCGCCACTGCAGGCCGGATCGACACCGAGCCATGACCCCCGAGCGCGCGGAACAGGACGGCGAGCCGGGGCGCGATCTCCTCAAGCCGGACCGCCGCACCGGCATGATGCGTGCCCGCGCCGAGCCGCGACGCCCAGCCATGCCAGAGCTTGCCGACCGTCTCTTCCGGCTCCCAGAACTCGGGGATCGCGGCCATTGCGGCTCACCCGAGCACTGCCGCGACCGTGTCGAGCAGGCCGCTGCAAACATCCGGGTCGTCAGTCAGCGGCTCGATCATCGCTGCGCGGACGGCGCGGTCGACGCCCATGCCGCCGGCGATCAGCGTCGCGGCGTAGACGACGAGACGGGTGGAGACGCCCTCCTCGATGTCCTGGCCCGCAAGCGCGCGGAGCTTGCCTGCGAGCCGCACCAGCCGCTGGGCCCGATCGGGCGCGATGCCGGTCTCGGCGGCCACCACCTCCGCCTCGAGCGCGGGTGGCGGAAAGCCCAGCTCGATCGAGAGGAATCTCTGGCGGGTGGACGGCTTCAGCGTCTTGAGGATGCTCTGGTAGCCCGGGTTGTAGGAGGCGACCAACATGAAGCCGTCGGCTGCCGCAAGCTCCTCGCCCGTGCGGTCGATGGGCAGGATGCGCCGGTCGTCGGTCAGCGGATGGAGCACCACGGTCACGTCCTTGCGCGCCTCCACCACCTCGTCGAGATAGCAGATCGCGCCCTCACGCACGGCGCGGGTCAGCGGTCCGTCGGTCCAGACCGTCTCCCCGCCCTTCAGCAGATAGCGCCCGATCAGGTCCGCCGCCGAGAGGTCGTCATGGCAGGCCACCGTGTGGAGTGGGCGCCCGAGCCGGGCCGCCATGTGGCTGACGAACCGGGTCTTGCCGCAGCCGGTCGGGCCTTTCAGGAGGAGCGGCAGGCGGCTCGCGAAGGCCGCTTCGAAGAGCGCGCATTCCTCGCCTTGCGCGAGGTAGAACGGCGTCCCGGCCGCGGCTCCGTCCATGGCCCTACTCCGCCGGCACGGTGGCGTCGGAGCTCAGCACCTCGGCCCGCGGCCTCAGCACCGCGTAGATGAAGAGGAACGCGCCCAGCACCACTGCCACGCCGGAGCCGAACCGCATCCAGTAGAACACCGCGAGCTGGTCCTGCACGCTCATGAAGTCCTCGCCCATGACCCGCTGCAGATGCGTCTGCACCGTGCCCGCGAAGGTGAGCGTGAAGGTCATGAAGCACATGCCGCCGGCCATCAGCCAGAAGCTGCCCATGTTGAGCACCTGGTTGTAGGGGTCGCGGTTCTTTAGGATCGGGAATGTATAGGTGAACATCGCGAGGTTGAGCGACACATAGGCGCCAAAGAACGCGAGGTGCCCGTGCGCCGCGGTGATCTGGGTCCCATGCGTGTAGTAGTTCACCCCGTGGAGCGTGTGCAGGAACCCCCAGACGCCCGCCCCGAAGAAGGCCAGCGTCGCACAGCCGAGCGACCAGAGCAGCGCCGCCTTGTTGGGGTGGTCGCGCCGTCCCTTCCAGACCATCACGAAGGCGAAGGACATCATCGCGAAGAAGGGGATCACCTCGAGTGAGGAGAAGATCGACCCGATCCACTGCCAGTAGCCCGGCGTCCCTATCCAGTAATAGTGGTGCCCGGTCCCGAGAATGCCGGAGAAGAGCGCCGTCGCGACGATGAGATACAGCCACTTCTCCACCACCTCACGGTCGACGCCCGTGAGCTTGAGCATCAGGTAGGCGAGGATGGAGGCCATGATCAGCTCCCATACCCCCTCGACCCAGAGATGTACGATGTACCACCAGTATTGCTTGTCGAGGCTGAGGTTCGAGGGATTGTAGAAGGAGAACAGGAACAGCAGCGCAAGGCCCCAGAGGCCAAGCAGCAGCACGTTCCCAATCGCTGTCTTCTTGCCCTTCAGCACAGTCATAGTGACGTTGTAGAGAAAGATCAGAGCGGCGATGACGATGCCCGCCTTCACCCATTTCGGCTGCTCGATGAACTCGCGCCCCTCCTTGCCGAGCAGCCAGTCGCCGTGGAAGAGGTCGAACACATAGGTCACGACCACGCCCGCGGTCCCGAGCACCAGGATCGCGAGCTGCACCCAGGCGAGCATCGGCGAGTGGATCTCGCGCTCCGCCTCCTCGGGGATCAGGAAATAGGCCGCGCCAAAAAAGCCCAGCAGCAGCCAGACGATCAGCGAGTTGGTGTGCAGCATCCGGATGATGTTGAACGGCAGCGTCTCCGACAGCGTGTTCGGCGCCACATAGATCCAGCCGGCGAGCAGCCCGCCCGAGACCTGCACCGCGAAGAGCACCATGGCCACGACGAAGTAGGCCTGGGCGATGGACTGGGACTGGTATTTCATGGGTCTAGCTCCTCAGCCGGCGTCGTTGGGCGGCCAGTCCTGCGTGCGGATCTTGTTCGTCCAGAGCAGGAACTCGGCAAGATCGCGGACCTCGTCGTCGGTCAGGTCGAACTTCGGCATCTGCCGGCGCCCCTCGACACCCGAGGGCTGCGCGTCCATCCAGCCCTTTAGCGTGCCGAAAGCCCACTCCGGGTCGTCCGCCACGCCCCAGCGCGCCATCACGTTGCCGACCTCGGGGGCGAAGTAGGCGCCCTCGCCGAGGATCGTGTGGCAGTTGATGCAGGCGTGCTTCTCCCAGACGTGCTTGCCGCGGGCGACGCTCTCCGTGAGCGGAGCCGCGGCGGTCGACACGGTCACGATGTAGTAGTGGCTGTGCACCGACAGGCCGATGAAGATGAGGATGAAGAAGATCGACCCGCCGTAGAAGATGTTGCGAGCCATCGCCTTGGTCATGACCTCACGCATGGCGCCGTCTCCTTTCCGCTCGCTCCTGGCCTCAAGGGGATCACTCGAATGTGGCGAGGTAGGCGATGACATCCGCCCGGTCCTGCTCCTTGCGCAGGCCGGCGAAGCTCATCTTGTTGCGCTTGAGGAAATCATTGGGCTTCTCGAGGTAGGCGTGGAGGTTCTCCTCGGTCCAGGTGAAGCCCTCGGCCTTCTTCTCGAGGAACACGTCCGAGTAGCCGAAGCCCTCGGCGGACGCGATCTCGCCGCCGACGATGCCGTTGAGCGGCGGGCCGACGCGGTTGCTCGCGCCGTCGCCGACCATGTGGCAGGACTGGCACTTGCGGAAAACCTTCTTGCCCTTCTCGGCGTCGCCCTCCGCGGCGGCGGGCGCAGCGAGGCCCACGATCACGAGCACGAGCGCGGCGGATCTGAAGCAGGTCATCGTCGGTCTCCCTCACTGGTCTCTGCTGCCGGCGTCGGGCGTCGTGGACTGCGCCCGATCTGCTATCCCGATCTCCATCGAGAATGACGCCGCGCCGCGCCGGCCGCCTTGACTTTGGTTAGGCGGGATGCGGCCCGCGCGGCGCGAGGAAGAGCGGCCCATAGAGCCACAGGAAGATTGCGAAGCCGGCGATCCAGAGCGCGGCGGAGCCGAGCACGGCACCGTGGTATCCGGCGATCCCGCCGAGCGACCCGGCGGCACGGAGCAGCGCGGCGGCGGCGATCGCGGCATAGGCCGCGGCCATCCCGCGCGGGGCGACGAGCGGGCGGCCGAGATGGCCGAGCATGGCGCGGCTCATCACCGCGAGCGTCATGCCGCCGACGGCGCCGATCCCGAGGATGTGGAGCGCGGCCACTTCGCTGAAGGCCCCGAAGGCGCTGGCGGCGAGCGCTAGGTAGCCGGCGCCGAGCATCGCGAAGCCCAGATGCAGGCTCCAGAGGAGCGGCTGGCCCACCGTCCAGCCGCTCCGCCACCCGGCGAGGCGCGCGGTCTGCGCCAGTCCCGCCGCCAGGGCGAGCAGCCCGACGAGCGGCTCCGGCGCGTCGGCGAGGATGGCGACCGGCAGCAGGATGGCACTGGCGATGCCGGCGATGTCCAGCGGCCGGCGGCTCAGCGGGAGCCCGGTTTCCCGCCCGCTCCGGGCCATGGCGTTGCGCGTGAAGGCCGGCACGATCCGCCCGCCGATCACCGCGATGATCGCTGCGACGCCCAAGAGCCCGGTGCGCAGGCCCGGCGCGACGCCGTCCCGGATCACCCCCGTCCAATCGAGATGCACCAGGAGATTGCCGGACCAGACCAGCGCCAGCAGCCCCGCCAGCATGAGGTTCTGCGGCTTCGGGCGCCGCGCGAGCTGGGCGGCGATCTTCGCTGCGAGAAACGGCAGAAACGCCAGATCGACCGCCGCGACCAGCCACGGATCGAGCGCGTTCGACCACAAGACGGCCAGCCGCCCGGCCAGCCATACCGCCGCTGCGAGCGACAGATAACCGCGCCGCGCCGCCGGCGCGCCGGTCCAGCTCGGCACCGCGGTCAGGAAGAACCCGCCGAGCACCGCGCCGGCATAGCCGAAGATCATCTCGTGCGCGTGCCAGTGATGGGGGGCCGCCGCGAATGGCGTCCGGATCACCATCCCCCCGGCTGCATGCACGCCGAGCCAGGTCGCCCACGCAATCATGCTGAAAAGCGCGAAAAGGGCGCCTGCGAGAAAAAAGATCCGGAAACCGTCGCCGGTGAGAATGCGGAAGAGTGAGGTCATTGGGGGTTCGCTCGCAGGCAGTCTGCCGGGCTTTGCCGCACGTCGTCCCGCAAGGTGTTCGATCCGCTGTCAACCCGCCTTAACGAAAGTCAAGGACTGACAGCGTGACATCGGACGAGGCTGACGGGGCAAGCCAGCCCGTTGGAGATGATTGCCATGACAGCCCACCTTCGTGCCCTCCGCCAAGCCACGCTTCTCGCCAGTGTCGCGCTCCCGCTCGCCACCCTCGCGCCGGGCCAGGAGGCCACGGAGGCCCATGGCGACGATGCGTCCGCCGCCTACGTGCCGAGCATGACGACGCTGGGCCAGATCAACGTCGAGATCCCCGGCCGCAAGCCCGGCGATCCGGTCATCACGCCGCCGGAGTTCCAGAAGGCCGCGACCCTCTATTTCGAGCGCTGCGCCGGCTGCCACGGCGTGCTGCGCAAGGGCGCGACCGGCAAGCCGCTCACCACCGACATCACGCGCGACCGGGGCTACGAGAGCCTGCACGCCTTCATCACCTACGGCTCGCCCGGCGGCATGCCGAACTGGGGCACCTCGGGCGAGCTTACCGAAGACGAGATCGACCTGATGGCGCGCTACCTGCTGATCGAGCCGCCCGCGCCGCCGGAGTTCGGCCTCGCCGAGATGGAGGCCACCTGGCGCGTCCATGTGCCGCCGGAGAAGCGTCCCACCGAACCGCAGCACAACCGGAACGTCGACAACCTCTTCTCGGTCACGCTGCGCGATGCCGGGCAGGTGGCGATCATCGACGGCGACACCTACGAGATCGTCACCATCGTCGAGACCGGCTACGCCGTGCACATCAGCCGGCCCTCGGCGTCGGGTCGCTACATGTTCACCATCGGGCGCGACGCGAAGATCAACCTGATCGACCTCTGGATGGATCCGCCGACCAACGTCGCCGAGATCAAGATGGGCATCGAGGCCCGCTCGGTCGAGACGTCGAAATACAAGGGTTGGGAGGACAAGTACGCCATCGCCGGCGCTTACTGGCCGCCGCAATACGTACTGATGGACAGCGAGACGCTGGAGCCGCTGCGCATCGTCTCGACCCGCGGCATGACCTACGACACCCAGGAGTTCCATCCCGAGCCCCGCGTTGCGTCCATCGTCGCGTCGCACCACCGGCCCGAGTTCATCGTCAACGTGAAAGAGACCGGGCACACGCTGCTGGTCAACTACGAGGACCTCGAGAACCTCGTGGTTACCGACATCAAGACGGAGCGGTTCCTGCATGACGGCGGGTTCGATTCGACAGGCCGGTACTTCATCGTCGCCGCCAACGCGCGCAACCGCCTCGCGGTGATCGACACCAAGGATGGCGAGCTCGAGACCATTATCGAGAGCGATGGCACCACCCCGCATCCGGGGCGTGGCGCGAACTTCGAGCATCCCGTCTACGGGCCGGTCTGGTCGACGAGCCACCTCGGCGACGAGCTGGTGACGCTGATCGGCACGGACCCCGAGGGCCACCCCGACCATGCCTGGAAGGTCGTGCAGCAGCTCGAGGGGCAAGGGGGCGGCTCGCTCTTCATCAAGACGCACCCTGAGTCGAACCACCTCTATGTCGACACGCCGCTCAACCCGGAGTCGGAGATCTCCGGCTCGGTCGCCGTCTGGCGGCTCGACCAGCTCGGCGCGGCAGGCGACGATCCGGTGCCGTTCGAGACCGTGCTGCCCATCGCGGCGTGGGCCGAGATCGAAGCCGCGCAGCCGCGTGTCGTGCAGCCCGAGTTCAACCAGGCCGGCACGGAGGTCTGGTTCTCCGTCTGGTCGGGCAAGGACGAGCAGTCGGCCATCGTCATCGTCGACGACAAGACGCTGGGGCTGAAGCACGTGATCAAGGGCGACGAGATTGTCACGCCCACAGGCAAGTTCAACGTCTACAACACCCGCGCCGACGTCTATTGACCCAAGCCCGCAACGGGCCGGGGTCATGCGGCTCCGGCCCCAGTCATAGGGAGGACCGGCCATGAGGATGCAGGGGCGTGTCTGTCTCGTCGGGGCGGGGCCGGGCGATCCGGATCTGCTGACCGTGAAGGCCCTTCGGCGGATCGCCGAGGCCGAGGCGCTGGTCTACGACCGCCTCGTGTCGCCGGAGATCCTGGCGCTCCGCGCGCCGACGGCCCGGATGGTCGCGGTCGGCAAGGCGCCGGGATGCCACACGATGAGTCAGTCCCGCATCAACCAGACTCTGATCGACCTTTCCCGCTCGGGCTTGCGGGTGGTGCGGCTGAAGGGCGGCGATCCCTTCATCTTTGGCCGCGGCTCGGAAGAGGCGGCGGAGCTGCGCGCGGCGGGGATCCCCGTCGAGGTAGTGCCCGGGATCACCGCGGCGCAGGGCGCGGCCGCCTCCAGCGGGGTGCCGCTCACCCATCGCGGGCTCGCGACCGGGGTGCGCTACGTGACCGGCCACAGGCAGGGCGACGGGCGGCTCGATCTCGACTGGCAGGGCCTCGCCGACCCGGACACCACGCTTGTCCTCTATATGGGCATGGCCAACATCGCCGAGATCGCGGCCGCGCTGATCGCCCACGGGCTTGACCCGGAGATGCCCGCGATGGCGGTGGCCTCGGCGACGACGCCGCTGGAGCGTCGGCGGGTCTCGCGGCTCGGACGTCTGGCGGCCGAGATGGCATCGGGGCCGCTGTCGGGACCGGTTCTCTTTATCATCGGCCGCGTGGTCGCGATCCGGCGGACCTGTCCGCAGGACATCCGCGCCTGGCTCAAGGCTACGTCCCCGGCGAGCGTGGCCCATGCGTAGCCTGTTGCTCATCGCGGCGCTGCTGCCGGCGGTGGCGCCGGCGGGCGCTTCCGGCGAGGACCAGTCGGCCGCCCTCGAGCGGCTGGTGCTGCAGGACTGCGGCGCCTGTCACGGCCTGACGCTCGCCGGCGGGCTGGGCCCCGACATCCGACCGGACGCGCTGGCCGGAACGGCCGCGGACGCGCTCGCGACGATCATACTCGACGGCCTGCCCGGGACCGCAATGCCCCCCTGGCGCCCGCTGATTTCCGAGGAGGACGCTCAATGGATCGCCCGGTATCTACTAGCCGCCACGGCGCGTTGACCCGGCGGGTCGCGCTCTGGCTTCTGGCCGCCGTGCTCGGCTTGACCGTCGCGATCAACCAGGCGCCGGCGGACGGTCTGCGCGGCACCGGCGATCTCGGCGTCGTCATCGAGCGGGCGAGCGGGTCGGTGCTGATCGTCGATCAGACGGCGCGGGCGGCGGTCGGTCGCGTCGAGGGGCTGGGCGACCTCTCCCATGCCTCGGTGGTGTTCTCCCCCGACCAGCGGTTCGCTTATGTGTTCGGGCGCGACGGCGGCCTGACGAAGGTCGATCTCCTGACGGCTGAGATCGCGGCCCGGGTCGTCCAGTCCGGCAACGCCATTGGCGGCGCGATCTCGGACGACGGGCGCCTCGTCGCGGTCTCCAACTACGAGCCCGGCGGGGTACGTGTGTTCGACGCCGGGACGCTCGCACCGGTCGCCGACATCCCCACGGGCGCGAAGACGGTGGGTCTCGTCGATGCGCCAGGGCGGCGGTTCGTGTTCTCGCTCTGGGAGGCCGGCGAGATCTGGATCGCCGATCTCTCGGGCCCCGCTCCCGAGGTCATCCGGATCGAGGACGTGGGCGAGAACCCCTATGACGGGCTCATCACCGGAGACGGTCGGCGCTACATCGCCGGGCTCTTCGGCGAGGACGGACTGACCGCCATCGACCTCTGGGAGGAGGCGCCGAGCCCGCGCCGCATCCTCGCCGGGTATGGGCGCGGAGAGGCTCCGCTGCCGGTCTACAAGATGCCCCATCTCGAAGGCTGGGCGCTGGCCGGCGACCGGTTCGCGCTGCCGGCGGTCGGTCGGCACGAGGTGCTCTGGGTCGATGTGCGGAGCCTCGAGCAGACCGGCCGCACGGCGGTCCACGGTCAGCCGGTCTTCGCCGTCGCGCGGCCCGGCGGACGGCAGGTCTGGGTCACCTTCGCGCACCCGCTCAACGGCGTCGTGCAGGTGATCGACACGCCGTCCGGCGAGGTGGTCGAGACCTTAGCACCCGGCCCTGCCGTGCTGCATCTCGAGTTCACGTCGCGCGGGCACGAGGTGTGGGTTTCGGTGCGGGACGCGAACCGCGTCGATGTCTACGACGCGCGCAGCCTCGAGAAGCTGGCGGAGATCCCGGCTGAGACGCCGTCGGGCATCTTCTTCACCGCGCGCGCCCATCGAACGGGGCTCTGAGGGATGTGGACCAGCCTCGACGAGATCGACCGGCGCCTCCTCGACGGATGGCAGCGCGATCTGCCGCTGGTGCCGAGGCCCTTTGCCGGCATCGGCGACGCGCTCGGGATCGGCGAGGCCGAGGTGCTGGACCGCCTCGCCCGCCTTCACGAGGCCGGAGCCATCTCGCGGGTGGGGGGCACCTGCCGGCCCAACGCGGTGGGCGCCAGCACGCTGGCCGCCGTCGCCGCTCCGGGATCGCGGATCGAGGAGGTGGCGGCGGCGATCGGTGCCATTGCCGGCGTCAATCATTCCTATCTGCGGGAGGACGACTGGAACATCTGGTTCGTCGCGACCGGTCCCGACCGCGTCCATGTCGCCGCGGGGCTGACGGAGATCCGTCGGAGGACGGGCCTCAGGGTGCTCGACTGCCCGCTCGTGCGGCCGTTCAACGTGGATCTGGGGTTCCCGCTGATGGAGGCGTCCCGACCGGTTCCGCCGCCTTGCCGGCAGGATCCAGGCGCGCTCGAGGCAGGGGACCGGCCGATCCTTGCGGCGCTGACGGCAGGGCTGCCGCTCTCGGCCAGTCCTTTTGGAGTGCTGGCGGAGCGGCTCGGGCGGACAGAACGGGCCATCCTCGCACGGCTCCGCAGGCTTCTGGACGCCGGGATCGTCTCGCGTCTCGGCGTCATCGTGCGCCACAGGGCGCTCGGCTGGCGCTCCAACGCCATGACGGTCTGGCAGATCGCGCCCGCAGACGCGGCGCGCATCGGGCCGGCCCTCGCCCGCCAGCCCGGCATTACGCTCTGCTACCAACGCCGCCCGGTGCCGGATGTCTGGCCCTACACGCTCTACTGCATGGTCCATGCCCGCTCGCGAACCGACGCGCTGGCCATCCTCGACAGGGCCGCCCGTGCGGTCGGCCTCGGGCAGACACCCCGGCGGGCGCTCTTCAGTGTGCGTTGCTTCAAGCAGACCGGCGCGATGGTCGCCCGGGGAGAGGAGAGAGCATGACGGACGACCGCCGCCTCGACACGACGGACCGCGCGATCCTGAACGCGCTGCAGGAGGGCTTCCCCCTCGCGCCCCATCCCTTCGCGACGGTCGCGGAGGGGCTCGGGATCACCGAGGGCGAGCTGCTCGACCGGCTCACGCGGCTCAAGAGGCGCCGGATCGTCACCCGCTTCGGCCCTTTCATCGACGCAGCCGCGATGGGCGGCGCCTTCTGCCTCTGCGCGATGGCGGTGCCGCAAGACCGGTTCGAGACCGTCGCCGATGCCGTGAACGCGCATCCGGAGGTTGCCCACAACTACCAGCGCGACCACCGGCTCAACATGTGGTTTGTGCTCGCCACAGAGACGCCGGACGGGATCGACGCCGCGGCGGACGCCATCGACGCGGAGACCGGGCTTTGGGTCTTCCGCTTCCCCAAGCTCGAGGAGTTCTTCATCGGCTTCCGGGTGGCGGCATGAGCCTCGATGCGCTCGACCGCCGGATCGTCGAGGCCACCGCCCCGGGGTTGCCCCTGGTGCCCGAACCCTATGCTGAGATCGCCGGGCGGCTGGGCATCGGCGAGGCGATGCTGATCGACCGGTTGGCCGCACTCAAGGCCCGCGGCGTGGTGCGACGGATCGCCCTCGCCCCCAACCACTACGCGCTCGGCCTTGCGGCCAATGGCATGACGGTGTGGGACGTCGACGACGCCCACGCCTCCGCGCTCGGGCGCCGCGTCGGTGCGCTCGACTTCGTGAGCCACGCCTATCTCCGCCCGCGCGCGCTGCCGGACTGGCCCTACACCCTCTTCGCCATGGTCCACGGGCGCGACCGGGCCGAGGTCGAGGCCAAGCGGTCGGTCATCGCCGGCCTCCTCGGCCCGGCGTGCCGCGCGAGCGACATCCTCTACTCCACCCGCATCCTCAAGAAGACCGGCTTCCGCGCGGCCGGGAAAGGCAGGCCCTGATGTTCCGCCTCTCGCAATACATGCACCAGCTCATCCGCCCGACGCCGGTGCGCGCGCGAAGGGGGCCGCCGAAGCCGGTGGTGATCTGGAACCTCACCCGGCGGTGCAACCTGCGCTGCCGGCACTGCTACACGGTGTCGGCGGATTTCAACTTTCCGGGCGAGCTGACCACCGAGCAGGCGTTCGGTGTGGTGGAGGATCTCGCGGCCTTCCGCATCCCGGCGCTGATCCTCTCTGGCGGCGAGCCGCTCTCGCGTCCCGATCTCTTCGAGATCGCCGACCGCGCACGGCGGCACAGGCTCTATCTGGCGCTCTCGACCAACGGCACGGCCATCATCGGCGAGACCGCGGACCGGGTGGCGGCGATCGGGTTCGACTACGTGGGCATCAGCCTCGACGGCGGGCGGGCCACCAACGACTGGTTCCGCGGCAGGGAGGGCGCCTTCGCCATGGGGCTGGCCGGCGTGCGCGCCCTCAAGGCCCGGGGCGTGAAGGTCGGCCTGCGGTTCACGATCACCGACGACAACGCCGCCGAGCTGCCGGACATGCTGGCCCTCGCCGAGGCGGAGGGGATCGACAAGTTCTACCTCTCGCACCTCGTCTACACGGGCCGCGGCGACAAGCACCGGGCGGAGGACGCGAGCCACGACCGCTCCCGCCGCGCGATGGACCTGCTGATCGAGCACGCTTGGGACGCGGCCGTCGCGGGCCGGCCGCTCGAGATCGTAACGGGCAACAACGACACCGACGCGGTGCATTTCCTGCGCTGGGCGGAGGCCCGGTTCTCCGCTCGGGAGGTCGCGCATCTGCGCGCCCATCTCGCGGCCTGGGGCGGCAACAGCTCGGGCGTCGGCGTCGCCAACATCGACCCGCGCGGCGACGTGCACCCGGACACCTACTGGGCCGACTACACCATCGACAGCGTCAAGCGGCGGCGCTTCTCGCAGATCTGGACGGGCGACGACCCGATGCTGAAGAAGCTCCGCACGCGGCCCCGCCCTCTCAAGGGCCGCTGCGGGGCATGCGCCTACCACGACGTCTGCGGCGGCAACACCCGCATCCGTGCGCTCCAGCTCACAGGCGACCCCTGGGCCGAGGACCCGGCCTGCTATCTGGACGACGCGGAGATCGGCGTGAGCGGCGCCGGACCGCGCCTCGCCGTCGCGCCCTTCCGTGGCAAGAGCCGGGACCCAGCCCATGCGTTCGACTAGCCTCCTTGCCGCCCTCTTCATGCTGCCTGCCGCCGCGGCGGCGGACACGCCCGCGCTCTATGCCGCGCACTGCGCCGCCTGCCACGGGACGGACCGGCTCGGGGCGGCGGGCCCCGCGCTGATCCCCGAGACGCTCGGCCGGATGCGCGGGCCCGATGTGGCGGCGGTGATCGCTGAGGGGCGCACGGCGACCCAGATGCCAGCCTTCGCCGACATCCTCGACCGGAGCGAGATCGACGCACTCGCCGCCCACCTCGCGACACCGCTCGAGGCGGTGCCCGCGTGGAGCGAGGCCGAGATCGCCGCCAGCTTTGCGCCAGCGCCGGGCTACGAGGCGGCCACGGCACCGGTCCACGATGCCGATCCGATGAACCTCTTCCTCGTCGTCGAAAAGGGAGATCACCATCTCAGCGTGCTCGACGGCGACCGCTTCACCGTGCTCGCCCGCCTGCCGACGCCGTTCTCGGTCCATGGCGGGCCGAAGTTCACTCCGGACGGGCGCTTCGCCTTCGTCATGTCCCGTGACGGCTGGGTGCAGAAGATCGACCTCTGGTCGCTGGCCGAGGTCGCCCGCGTCCGCGCCGCGATCAGCAGCCGCAACATCGCGATCAGCCGCGACGGGCGCTGGCTCGCGGTCGCCAACTATCTGCCGCGCACGCTCACGATCCTCGACACCGCCGACCTCTCCGTCGCGCGGATCTTCGAGGTGGCGGACCGGGAGGGCACGCCGTCGCGCGTCTCCGCCGTCTATCAGGCGCCGGACCGCGACAGCTTCGTCCTTGCGTTAAAGGACGTCGCCGAGATCTGGGAGATCGCGACCGACCCCGACGCGCCCCCGGTCTACGAGGGTCTCGTCCACAGCCACGAGGCGGGCATGGTGGAAGCGATAGCGTCGTCGGAGGGCCTCTTCGCCCGCCGCCGGATCGCGCTCGCCGAGCCGCTCGACGACTTCTTCTTCACCCCCGGCTACCGCAACCTGATCGGGGCGGCGCGAGGCAGCGGGCGCGCGGTCGTCGTGAACCTGATCGTCGGGCGCGAGATCGC
>JBCCDG010000077.1:0-19298 GCA_039030915.1 Pseudomonadota bacterium
CTGCAGCGAGGCGACCAACGCCCAGGTCAACCGCTGGAAGAGCGACGGCGGCGAGATCCTGCAGCTCGACCCGCTCGGCCCGCTGGAGCAGACACAGGCAGCGGCCGACGCCGCGGCGAAGATCGGCGACAAGCCGCTCCTCATCAGCTCCACCGCGCCGCCGGGCCGGGTAAAGGAAGCCCAGGCCGAACTCGGCCGGGACCGTGCCGCGGCGATCATGGAGGACGCGCTCGCCACCGCCGCCGTGGCCGCGCGCGAGGCCGGCGTCCGCCGCTTCGTCGTGGCGGGCGGGGAGACCTCGGGCGCGGTCGCTTCCGCCCTCGGCATCGCGCGCCTCGCCGTCGGCCCCTCCATCGCGCCCGGCGTGCCGTGGTGCGCGAGCCTCGAGGGACGCCCCATCGCCCTCGCCCTCAAATCCGGCAATTTCGGCGCCGTGACATTCTTCGCCGACGCGCTGGAGCGCGCACCATGACCGCCGATCCGCGCGAGGAGATCTGTCTCCTCGCGCGCTCGCTCTTCGAGCGCGGCTATGGCTGCGGCTCCTCGGGCAACATCTCGGTGGTGACGGATGACGGCATCCTGATCTCGCCGACCAATTCCAGCATGGGCCGGCTCGATCCCGCCCGCCTCTCCCGCCTCGCGCTCGACGGCACGCATCTCGATGGGGACCCGCCGTCGAAGGAGGCGTTCCTCCATCTCTCGATGTATGCGGAGCGGCCCGAGATGCGCTCGATCGTGCATCTCCATTCGACGCATTCCGTCGCCGTCTCCTGCCTCGCGGATATCGACCCCGAGGACGTGCTGCCCCCCATCACCGCGTATTATGTGATGCGCATCGGCCGCCTGCCGCTGGTCCCGTATTTTCCGCCGGGCGATGAGGCGCTGGCCGGCGCGGTGCGGGACGTGGCGAGGCACAGCCACGCGATGCTGCTGGCCAATCACGGGCCCGTCGTGGCCGGCAAGACCCTCACCTCCGCGGTTCATGCCGCCGAGGAGCTGGAGGAAACCGCGAAGCTCTACCTCATGCTCCGCGGCGCGCCGACGCGCTTCCTCACGCAAGAGCAGGTCGCCGATCTCCGGATCCGCTTCCCCAGCTGAAATCGCCGTCTTGATCAAGGCGTGGGCCTCTTTTATGGATCTAAATCGATTTAGATCCCGGAAAGTCCGCTGCCGATGACCCTCGATCTCGACGCCATCCGTTTCATCGGTGACGGCCTCCGCCGTCCCGAATGCGCCGTCGCGCATGAGAGCGGGCTGGTGCTCGTGCCGGACTGGACGCCGCCCGGCGGGATCAGCGTCATCGCGCCATCGGGGCGCACGCACCGCCTGCTCGCAACCGCAGCCGGGCCCGGCGTCGAGACGCCCGTCCGTCCCAACGGCATCGCGCTCGAGCCGGGCGGTACAATCCTGCTCGCCCATCTCGGGGAGGAGCGGGGGGGTATCTTTCGTCTCCACGCCGATGGCCGCTGCGACCTTGTCACCGACGAGATCGACGGCGCGCCGATGCCGCCCGCCAACTTCGTGCTGCCGGATAGCCGGGGACGCCTCTGGATCACTGTTTCGACAACCCGCGTACCCCGCGCGCTCGACTATCGGCCCGACGCCGCCAGCGGCGTTGTGGCGCTCCATGCCGAGGGGCGTACCCGCAGTGTCGCGAGCGGCCTCGGCTACACCAATGAGTGCTTGTTGTCGGAGGATGAGCGCACGCTCTTCGTGAACGAGACCTTCGCCCGCCGTCTCACCGCATACGATATCGAGGGTGATGCGCTTACCCGCCCCCGCGTCCTTGCCCGCTTCGGCGCAGGCCAGTTCCCGGACGGCCTCGCGCCCGTCGCCGATGGCAGCCTCGTCGTCACCTCCATCGTCTCCAACGCGCTCCTCCGCGTCAGCCCTGACGGCGGTGTGGAGACGCTGCTCGAGGACGCGGAAGCGGACCATGTCGCTTGGGTCGAGGGTGCGTTCCAGCGCGGACAGATGGGCCGGCCGCATCTCGACGGCGTGCGCTCCCGCGTCCTGCGCAACGTCTCCAATCTCGCCTTCATGGGGCCCGATCTGCGTACGGCCTGCCTCGGCTGCCTGCTCGGAGATCGGCTCGCGACCCTGCCCATGCCCTTTGCCGGCCGGGCTCTGCCGCACTGGCGCGCCGATCTCGGCCCTCTGACCCGTTATCTCGAGGAGCGTTCATGACCAATCGATCCGATTTCCACGTCGCCGTCTTCCCCGGCGATGGCATCGGCACGGAGATCACCGGGCCGACGCTCAGCCTCCTCGAGCAGGCGGCCGCCCGCGTTGGTGGCCTCGGTTTCCGCTTCACGCCCTGCGCGGCCGGTGCAGCGCATTATCGCGATCACGGCGATGCGCTGCCAAAGGAGGCACTCGCCACTGCGCGAGGGGCCGATGCCATCCTCCTCGCCGCCATGGGCCTGCCCAGCGTGCGCTATGCGGACGGGCGGGAGATCACGCCGCAGATCGACCTGCGCATGGAGCTCGGCCTCTATGCCGGCGTTCGCCCGGTGAAACCGGTTCCGGGCGTGCGCCCGATCCTCGCCGACGCCCGCGCGCACGAGATCGATTACGTCATCATCCGCGAGTCGACCGAAGGGCTCTTCGCCCCCCAGGCGCCGGGCACGCGGGACGGAGATCGCGAGGCGCGGGAGACGATGGTGATCACGCGCGCCACCTGCGAGAAGCTCTTCGCCTTTGCCTTCCGTCTGGCCGGGGCACGGGGCCAGCAGCGTAAGGTCACCTCCGTGGACAAGGCCAACGTCTTCCAGGCCTTCACCCTGTGGCGGGAGGTTTTTGCCGAGGAGGCGGCGCGCAATCCGGGGGTGACCGCAGACTACGCCTATGTCGACGCCTTCGCGATGACCATGGTGCAAAAGCCCTGGGTCATCGACGTGGCGGTGACGGAGAACATGTTCGGCGACATCCTCTCCGATCTCGGCGCAGCGCTCATGGGCGGCATGGGCTACGCGCCCTCGGCCGATATTGGCGATGAGCACGCAGTCTTCCAGCCCTGCCACGGCTCGGCGCCCGATATCGCGGGGCAGGGTCTCGCCAATCCGACCGCGATGATCCTCTCGGCGGCCATGATGCTCGAATGGCTGGGCGAGCGGCACGCCTCGGCCGAGGCGGTGGCGGCAGGCGGGCTCATCCGCCGGGCGGTCGATGCGGCATTTGCACCGGGCGCCCTCGTCACCTGCGAGCTTGGCGGCGACGCCGGCACGCATGCGGTCTTCGATGCAGTGACGGCGGCACTCGGACAGCACGATGCCTGAGCTCGCCCCGCCCGTCCGCGTCGCCGTCATCGGCGCCGGCTATTTCGGGCGGTTCCACTACGATGCGTGGAGCCGTATGCCGGAGGTCACACTTGTCGGCATCTGCGAGCGCGACGCCGAAAGGGCCCGCGCCGTCGCCGTGGAATATGGTGCCCCTGGCCGCCCGTTGCCCGTCTTCGAGGATGCGCGTGCGATGGTCGAGGCGACGCGGCCGGACCTTGTCGACATCACCGCACCACCCGCGGCCCATATTCCGCTTCTCCGCGCACTCATCCCCGATGTCGGCCATATCATCTGCCAGAAGCCCTTTTGCGGAGGTTTCCAACAGGCTTGCGAGGCGGTGCGGCTGGCGACGCGGCATGGCACACACATCGCCGTGCATGAGAACATCCGCTTCCAACCCTGGAACGGCGAGATCAAGCGGCTGCTCGATGCCGGCGCCATCGGTGCGCCCTGGCAGATCGCCTTCCGCCTGCGTCCCGGGGACGGGCAGGGGCCGGACGCCTATCTCGACCGCCAGCCTTACTTCCAGCGGATGCCCCGATTTCTGGTGCACGAGACGGCAGTTCACTGGATCGACACCTTCCGCTTTCTGATGGGCGAGGTCACCGGCGTCTTCGCCCGCCTCACCCGCCTCAACCCCGCCATCGCGGGCGAGGATGCCGGCATTATCCTCTTCGATTTCGGGGACGGGCGCCGAGGTCTCTTCGACGGCAACCGCCTCTCGGACCACATCGCCGCTAACCGCCGGCGCACGCTCGGGGAGATGCTGATCGAAGGGCCGCGCGGCACGCTCCGGCTTGATGGCGAGGGGCGGCTCTGGCATCGCGCCTTTGGTGAGAACGTCGAGGAGGAGAGGCGCTTCGACTGGCGCGATCACCTCTTCGGCGGGGACTGCGTCTACCGGTGCAACCGCGCAATTCTCGAGGACTGGCTCGCCGGTCGGGCGGGTCCGATGGAGGCGAAGGCCTACATCCGCAACCAGGAAATCGAGGAGGCCATCTACCGCAGCGCGGCGGAGGGGCGCCACATCGCGGTCTAGGACCGGCGCCAATCGCCTCCCCTTCCCCTACGTCATCGCCGGGATGTCTCCGGCAATCCGGGGCGACAGGCATCGTGGCAGTGCCCTGCCGGTTGCGCTCCGCGGGCGATGCGGATGGCCTGCAGGATCGGAAGCCCCTTCTGCCCGGATGTCTGCGCACGCTCCGCCACCTCGCGCCTTGGCAACGGCGCGACGACCCGTCCACGGCGACGGGCGCAGAACCCCCTATCCCGCGCGAGACTTCTCGACGGCGCCCGCGAGCGGCATTTCCGAGCATTGCGGCAGCGTCCGGTGGATGGCGGCGATGAGATCGTGGCGGCGGAAGGGTTTGGAGACGAAGTCCGACATCCCCACCGCGACACAGCGCTCCCGATCCTCCTCCATCGCATAGGCGGTGAGGGCGACGATCGGCACCGGCGCGAGATCCCGCTCGTGCTCCAGCGCCCTGATCTCGCGCGTCGCCTCGATCCCGCTCATCACGGGCATGGACACATCCATGAAGATGACGTCCGGCCCGCCCCCGCGAAACGCCTCGACCGCCTCCTGCCCGTTGAAGCAGCTCTCGATCTCGGCGCCGCTCTCCTCCAGCAGCCGGCGGAAGACGAACTGGTTCGTCCTGCTGTCATCGGCCAGCAGGATGCGCCGACCGCTGAGATCCGGCATCTCGTCGGCTTCGATCTCGGGTTCCTCGACTGTCGCGCCGGGAGGTGCAGGCGGCATCGAGAGCGCGATCGTGAAGGTCGAGCCGCCGTTGAGCCCGGACCGCGCCTCGATGCTGCCGCCCAGCAGCTCGACGATGCGCCGGGTGATGCTGAGCCCCAGTCCCGTCCCCTCGAACTCCCGCGTCTCGTGGCTCTCCACCTGCTCGAAGGCGTTGAAGATATGGCTGAGTTTCTCGGGCGGAATACCGATACCAGTATCCTCGACCGCGATGGAAACCTCGCCCGGTGACCCCTGGTCCACCCGCATCTCCACATGGCCCGAACGCGTGAACTTGATCGCGTTGCCGACGAGGTTGAGGAGGCATTGGCGCAGGCGCAGCGCGTCACCGACGAACCAGGAAAGGGTCGCGTCAGGAAAGCTCAGCCGCAGGGCCAGCCCCTTGCTCTCGGCCATCGGGCGCATCAGGCTCACCGTCTCGGCGCACAGCTTGCGCAGATCGAAGGGCTCGCTCGCGATGGAGAGCCTGCCTGCCTCGATCTTGGAGAAGTCCAGAATACTGTTGATCGTCTCCAGGAGCGTCTCGGCGCTTTGCTCGATGAGCGAGAGGTGGTCGCGCTGTTCCTCGGAGAGCGGCGTCTGCGACAGAAGCGAGGCGACGCCGATCACGCCGTTCATGGGCGTGCGGATCTCGTGGCTCATATTCGCCAGGAACGCCGCCTTGGCCCGCGCGGCCTGCTCCGCGCCCCGCCGCGCCTCGACAAGCTGCGCCTCTCGCTCCACGAGGTCGGTGATATCGACCGCGAAGCCGGCCACCGCACCGGATGGCAGGCGGTACTTGTAGACCCGCAACGTATGCCCGTCGTATTCCCGCAGCACCGGCTCGCCGTTCGCCTGCGCCTGGAGGCGGACGCGGGATCGCACCTCCGCCTCCACCGCCTCGGGCTCGAGCCTCTGCGCAAGCTCCGTCGCGATCAGGTCCGCATAGGTCATCCGGCCTGCCACTGCCCGCTCTCGCAACCGCTCGAACGCCGTCGGATAGTTTTCCTCATAGGGCGCGTTCCAGGCGATCAGGCAATCCGCGCTGTCATAGACCGCGAAGTGAACCGGGCTCTGCTCCACCGCCTCCTTGAGAATGCGATGCTGCTCGACGAGACGCGCCAGTGCCTCGCGGTCTTCGCACAGCCTATCGAGCTCTTCGTCCATATGGCCATCTTCAACAGGCACCGGGCGACCATCTTGGCCGGGCGGGATGAAGGTGGCGTGAAGACCGACGCCGGCCCGTCTACATCAATAGGTCGCGCGCCCACCCGAGAGGTCGAAGACCCCGCCCGTGGTGAAGCTGTTCTCGGCCGAGGCAAGCCAGGCGATCATGGCCGCCACCTCGCCCACCTCCACGAACCGCGCACGCGGGATCTTGGAGAGCATGTAGCCGATATGCTCCTCGGTCATCTGGTCGAAGATCGCCGTGCGCGCGGCCGCGGGTGTCACGCAGTTGACCGAGATGTTCTGGTCCGCCAGCTCCTTGCCCAGCGACTTGGTAAGCGCGATCACCCCGGCCTTGGCGGCGGAGTAGGCGCAGGCGTTCGGATTGCCCTCCTTGCCCGCGATGGAGGCGACGTTGACGATGCGGCCGTAGCCCGCCTCGACCATCCTCGGCACCACCGCCTTGCAGCAGTGAAAGACGCTGTCGAGATCGATGGCCAGCACGCGGCGCCACTCCTCCACCGGATACTCCGCCACGGTGGTGTTGAGCCCGGCGATGCCGGCGTTGTTCACCAGGATGTCGATCCCGCCCATCTCGGCCGCTGTCCGCGCCGCGGCGGAGCGCACGGCGTCCCAGTCCGTCAGGTCCACCTCGACCATCTCCGCCCCGATGGCCTGCGCCGTCTCCTGGCCGAGCGCGCGGTCCACGTCCCAGAGCATCACGCGTGCCCCGCTCGCGCGGAAGCGCTCCGCCACCGCCCGGCCGATGCCCTGTGCCCCTCCGGTGACGACAGCGCGGCGGCCCTTGAGGTCGATCTCGTTCATGGCGTGGCTCCCTCGGTCCTTGACCCGCTGGGGGCCCTCTGTCTCTAAATCGATTAAACGAAGCGGCTCCGGCAGACGCAAGCGGGCCGCTCCCCCTGGGAGAGACGGAGACCGCCCATGAAGCTCTTGAGGTTCGGCCCGAAGGGCGCCGAAAAGCCCGGCATGCTGGATGCGGCTGGCAAGATCCGCGATCTCTCGGCCCATGTGGAGGATTTCGCGGGCGAGACCGTGTCGCTCGCCGCGATCGACGCGCTTCGCGGCATCGAGCCCGAGAGCCTGCCGCTGGTCGACGACGCGCCGCGCATCGGATCCTGCGTCGCCTCGACCCCCACCTTCCACTGCGTCGGGCTCAACTATGTCCAGCACGCCAAGGAATCCGGCATGGACGTGCCGTCCGAGCCCATCCTCTTCAACAAGGCGGCCAGCGCGCTCTCGGGTCCCTACGACCCGATCGTCCGGCCCAAGACCTCGCAGAAGCTCGACTACGAGGTCGAGCTCGGCATCGTCATCGGCGACGTGGTCGAGCATGTGTCCGAGGCCGACGCGCTCTCCAAGGTCGCCGGCTACTGCGTGATCAATGACGTGAGCGAGCGGGAATTCCAGGCCGAGCGGCTCGGCCAGTGGGTCAAGGGCAAGTCCGCGCCCAGCTTCGGGCCGACCGGCCCCTGGCTCGTGACCGCCGACGAGGTGGGCGATCCACAGACGCTCGCCTGCTGGCTCAAGGTGAACGGGGAGATGCGGCAGAACTCGAACACCGATGACATGATCTTCAGCGTGGCCGAGATCGTCAGCTACATGTCCCGCTTCATGCGGCTCATGCCCGGCGACCTGATCGCGACCGGCACGCCCGAAGGCGTGGCAATGGGCATGAAGCCGCCCGGCTGGCTCGTGCCGGGCGACGAGGTGATCCTCGGGATCGACAAGCTCGGCGAGCAGCGCCAGAGCGTCGTCGAGTTCCCGGGCTGAGGGCGAGGCGATGAAGGTACTCGTCCTCGGCGGCGGCGGCTTCATCGGGCGCAAGCTCGCCGAAGCGCTCGTGCGGCGTGGGGAGCTGCGCGGCACGGAGATCACCGGCATGACACTGGCCGATATCCGCGCGCCCTGGCCGCTGCAGGCGCCCTACGAGGTGGGCCTCGAGGCGCTTGACATCGCCGACCGTGAAGCCGCGGCGCGTGTCGTGGCGGGCCATGACGTCATCTTCCACCTCGCCGCCGCCGTCTCGGGGGAGTGCGAGGCGGATTTCGACCTCGGCATGCACGCCAACCTTGCGGGCACGCTCTCGGTGCTCGAGGCGGCGCGCCAGGCCGAGGCGGCATCGGGCAAGCGACCCGTGCTGGTCTACACCTCCTCCATCGCCGTCTATGGCGGGGACACGCCGACGCCGATCACGGACTGGACGGCGCTCAACCCGCAGACCTCCTACGGCAGCCAGAAAGCGGCGACCGAGCTCATCCTCAACGACTGTGCGCGCAAGGGCTTCATCGACGGGCGGGGCCTGCGCCTGCCGACGATCTCGATCCGGCCGGGCAAGCCCAACAGGGCCGCTTCCGCCTTCATGTCCTCGATCTTCCGTGAGCCCCTGCAGGGCCAGGAGGCCGTCTGCCCTGTCGGCCCGGACTATGAGCACTGGTTCCTCTCGCCCCGCCGCGTCGTGGAGAGCATCATCCACGGTGCGGAGGTGGCGGAGGCGGATCTCGGCATGCAGCGCTGCTTCGCCATCCCGGGCAACACCCACCGCATCGGGGACATGGTGGAGGCGATGCGCCGCATCGCGGGCGACGCGCCGTGCGAGCGCATCCGCTGGGAGCGTGATCCGGTGATTGAGGCGATTGTGCTTGGCTGGAAGGGCCGTTTCGCGCCTGAGAAGGCGCTGGCACTCGGATTCCGCGCGGATGACGGCTTCGAGGACAACATCCGCTACTTCCTCGAGGACGACGTCCAGAGAGGCTGAACGTCAGGCGGGCAAGTGGGGCGACCCTGCCGCATTGCGCGTCCGCGGGCCCCGGCCCGGGGCGCGCCGCGCTGAGCGGCGGAGAAATCGAAAGGGAGACGGCGATGGCTGAGCGGCAGGTGGTGCTGGTTACGGGCGCGAGCCAGGGTATCGGCGAGGCGACGGCGCGGGCCTTCGCCGCGGCCGGGCACCGTGTGGTCCTGGCGGCGCGAAGCCGCGAGGGGCTCGAAAAGGTCGCGGCCGATCTCGGCAGCGACGCCTTGCCCGTGCCGACGGATGTGGGCGATCCGGCCTCCGTCGAGGCGCTCTTCGCGACCATCGGGGCAGAGCGCGGGCGGCTGGACGCGGTCTTCAACAATGCCGGCACCAATATCGGCGCGACGCTCTTCGGCGACGTGGACTGGGAGGGCTGGCGCAAGGTCGTCTCGGTCAATCTCGACGGTGCCTTCCTGATCGCCAGCGGCGCCTTCCGGATGATGCGCGATCAGGATCCGCAGGGCGGGCGCATCATCAACAACGGCTCGATCTCGGCGCATGCGCCGCGCTACGGCTCCGCCCCCTACACCGCCTCCAAGCACGCGATCACGGGCCTCACCAAGTCCATCGCGCTCGATGGCCGGGCCTTCAACATCGCCTGCGGGCAGATCGATATCGGCAACGCCGCCTCGGCGATGACGGCGCGCATGTCCGGCGGCGTGCCCCAGGCGGACGGCACGCTGAAGGCGGAGCCCACGATGGATGTCCGCCATGTCGCCGATGCGGTGGTGCGCATGGCCGAGCTGCCGCTCGACGCCAACGTCCTCTTCCAGACGATCATGTCGACGACGATGCCGTTTGTCGGGCGCGGCTGAGGCGGTCGGACCGCCGGGCCGGGGCAAGGGTCCTGTCCGTCCCTGCCGCCCATCGGGCCCGCGCCATATCGCCGGGGCCTAGGCGCGCCGTGGCGCGCCCACGGGCGAGCGCTTCTCCCTGGCCTCGGCCATCGCGAGCGCCTGCATGACCGCCTTGCCCTCCACATAGGAGCCGAAGGCGAGGAAGAAGGCGACGAGCCCCACCACCGGGGCGCCGTACTCCATGCTGAGAAGGATCATCAGCGCCCCGGCGACGACCCCGCAGGACGCCGCGACGGTCGTCGCTCCCGCATGGCTCATCACGAAGGACAGCACGGCCCGGAGCGCCCGTCCGCCATCGAGCGGAAAGAGCGGCAGCATGTTGAAGAGCGCGAGCGCGAGGTTGAGGATCGCAAGCTCGTTGGCCAGCGAGCTCGCCGGGATCGCCCCGGTGAAGCGCAGGCCCAGCAGCACGACCGCGATCGCCACGTTCACGGCGGGCCCGGCCAGCGCGATCAGCAGCTCCTCCCGCCCGCTGCCGGGATGACGCTCCAGCCTGGCATGGCCGCCGACGAGGTGCAGCGTGACCTCCCGCGTCCTGATGCCGACCGAATGTGCCGCCACAGCATGGCCGAGCTCGTGCAAGAGGATCGAGGCGAAGATAAAGGCGGCATAGATCATCTCATGCCCCGGCCCCCGCGCATCCCGCGCCCCAATGGCATCGAGGCCGAGCAGGAGCAGCGGAAAGAGCGCGAGCGACCAGTGAAACCGCACCGGGATCCGGCGGAGGCGCGTGGCGAGGGCTGAGATGAACACGATCGGCACCTACCTTCTGAAGCTCCGCCGCCCGCATGGACCGGCGGCGATCTGGAGAGGCAGGCGCACAACCTGCCCGTGTGAAGATAGGTAGATTGTGGCGAAAATTCGACAAGGGACGGTTAATTATGGCGAGAAAATGGCAGCAAGATGTTGTGATCGCGGCGAGAGCGTTCGGGAAACCGGACGGCAGCTTGACGCCTGCGCCTAAACCGGGGCCATCCTTGGCGCCTTGACGGGAGGGCGACAGGATGACTGCCATGCGTCTCGACCATGTGAACGTTCGCACCGGCCGGCTTGCCGAGATGGTGCGTTGGTACGCGGATGTCGTGGGGCTCAGCGAAGGCTGGCGCCCCCCTTTCCCTTTCCCGGGCGCCTGGCTCTATGCGGGCGACGACGCGGTGCTGCACCTCATCGGCGTCGACGGAAGCCCGCAGGCGGGCGGAGACATCGCGCTCGAGCATTTCGCCCTGGCCGCGGGCGGCGGGGCGGAGCTGGAGGCCTTTCGAGCCCGTCTCGCGGCCGCCGGCGTGACGGCGGAGGAAAGGCGCGTGCCCGGCACCGATATCCTGCAGCTCAACCTTCACGATCCGGACGGCACCCACATCCATGTGGACTTTCGAACCGGCTGATCGCAGCCCCTTGATCGCTGCTTGCCGCCCGGCCGCGCTCTTCAAGCTATCGTGAGCGGATGGCAGCGCAGCGCGCCGCGACTATCTCCCCTGCAAGGCTCGACCCTCAGGGAGATCGTAATGACCATCCGCGCTACCCACCTCCGCACCCGAATCGCCTCCGGGCTCGTCGCTGCTCCGCTCCTCGCCGCCCTCCTGGTGCCGCGTGCCGCGTCGGCCGAGCCTGTGACCTTCGATCTCGATCCGACGCATACGACCATCGCCTTCTTCGTCGACCATATCGGCTATGCGCGCACCCTCGGCTGGTTCACCGAGGTCTCTGGCTCCTTCGTCTACAACGCCAAGGAGCAGACGGTCAGCGACATCCGGGTCGAGGTGAACCCCGCCTCGGTCTTCACCAATGACGAGCGGCGCGACGAGCATGTCCGGAACTCGGATTTCCTCGACGTGGAGAACCACGCCACCGTCGTCTTCACCGCCGATGGCGGGGAGGTCACGGGCGAGACGACGGGCATGATCCCGGGTGAGCTGACGCTGCTCGGCGAGACGCGGCCGATCGAGGTCAAGGTGACGCTCAACAAGGACGCGCCTTACCCCTTCGGCCATGAGAAGCGCACCGTCGGCGTCTCGGCCGAGGCGGTCGTGACCCGCTCCGAGTTCGGAATGGACTATGCGCTCGGCGGCATCGTTGGCGACGACGTGACGGTGATCATCGAGCTCGAGGCCATCGCGAGGGACTGACGCACGCCGCAGTCGCCTGCCACATCGAGGGGGGCGCCAAGCGAAGGTGCCCCTCCGCCACGTTGCGCTCTACGATCCTGGGGCGCGCAACCTCGCGGCCACAAGCGCCACCGCGGCTGTTGCTGCGGCGACCCCTTCGCCGCCCTCAGGCGACGGGGGTCAGCAGCGGGTCGCCGTCGAAATGCGCCACCAGGTTCCGGACCACCAGGTCGCCCATCGCCGTTCGCGTCTTCTGCGTCGCGCTGCCCTGATGGGGCGAGAGCACGACGTTGTCGAGGCTGAAGAGCGCCTCGGGCACATTCGGCTCATCGGCGAAGACGTCGAGGGCCGCGCCCGCAATGGCCTTCGAGGCCAGCATCTCCACCAGCGCCTCTTGGTCCACCAGCCCGCCGCGCGCCACGTTGACGAGATGCCCCTCGGGGCCCAGCGCCTCCAGCACCTCGCGGCTTACGATGCCCGTCGTCTCCGCCGTGCCGGGCGCGATCACCACCAGCCAGTCGACGTCCCGCGCCATGTCCTCGAGCGAGGGGTAGTAGGGATAGGGCTGGTCCGCCTGCCGGCTCCGCCCGTGATAGACGACCTCCATCTTGAAGGCCTGCGCCCGCCGCGCGATCTCCTTGCCGATGCGCCCCAGCCCGAGAATGCCGAGCCGCTTGCCCGTGAGCTCCCCGGTCAGCCCGAAGCCGCCCTCCGCGGCCCAGCGGCCGGCGCGCACATAGGCGTCCGCCTGCGGGATGCGCCGGCAGAGCGCCACGATGAGCCCCAGCGTGATCTCCGCCATCGCATCGTTCAGCACGTCCGGCGTGTTCGAGACGCGCACGCCCCGCGCCTTGCAGGCGGGGATGTCGATGGCGTCATAGCCCACGCCATAGCTCGCGATGATCTCGAGCTTTGCGCACGCCTCCCACACGTCGGCAGGACAGCCATGATGCCCGTCCGTCGCCACCCCGCGCACGGCGCCGCCCTTCTCGGCGAGGAGCGCGGCCCTGTCCGACGCCTCCCACAGCCGGTGGACGGTGTAGGCCTCGGCAAGTGCTGCCTCCACATGGGGCATCATCGGCGCGATCTGGATGATCTCGGGCTTCACTGGGCGACCTCCGGGCTGAGGGTTGCTGACGCTGGGCTTTGTGGGAGAGCTAAATCGAATTAGAAAGCTCGGCAGGCGAAGGCAAGCGGGCAGTCGCCCGGCACGCGCCGGGCCGGCGGCGGGAGGCAGGCATGGCGACGCGCGAAGTGGTGGAGCGGATCGAGGGCGCGGGCAAGCGCTGGGAGATCGTGGCCACACGGGGCGGACCGTCGGGAGCGGGCGGGGAGCCTTCGGTCCTCTACCAGCTCTGGGAGGGCGGCTCGATGAAGGCCGGCCCCTTCCGCACGGCTGGCGATGCCGCCGCCGAAGCCCGCCGGCGCGGCTGAGGGCGCGGGGATGGCGGGGAACGGCACGGCAGCGCGGCGGGCCGACTGGTACTTCGATTTCATCTCACCCTATGCGTATCTGCAATTCGCCCGGCTCCATGAGCTGCCGGACGACATCGCCCTTTTCCTACGCCCGGTGCTCTTCGCGGGGCTCCTCAATCACTGGGGTCAGCTCGGCCCGGCGGAGATCCCGCTCAAGCGCGTCCATACCGGCATGGTCACGCGCTGGCGGGCGGAGGCGCGCGGGCTCCCGTTTCGCCCGCCGCCGCGCCATCCCTTCAACCCGCTCGCGCTCCTTCGCCTCCACCTTGCCCTCGGTGCGACGCGTGAGGCGGCGGCCACGATCTTCGAGCATGTCTGGGCCGAAGGGCAGGACGGCGAGGATTCCGAAAGCCTCGCCCGCCTCGCCGCGAAACTCGGGGTGGGGGATCTCGCAGCCCTCGTCGGCCGGCCGGATGCCAAGGTGGCGCTCCGTGCCAATGGCGAGGCTGCCATTGCCGCCGGTGTCTACGGCGTGCCGAGCCTCGCGGTCGGCGGTCGGGTCTTCTGGGGCGATGACATGTTCGATCTCGCCCTCGCCTGGCTCGCGGGGCGGGACGGCGGGATCGTCGAGGAGACGGTCGCCCTCGCCGTCCGCCCTGCGGCCAGCGAGCGGCCGCGCGCCAGCGGAAGGTCCGCATCATGAGCTGGAAGATCCACCACGTGAACCTGCCGGCGACGGACGTCCGCGCCTCGGCCCGCTTCTATACGGAGGTGCTGGGCCTTACCGAGGCTGCCTGGACCTTTCCGTCGCCCGATCAGGTCGGCCATATCTCGGCCGACCCTGCCGAACTCACGCTCCTGGCCTGCGCGACCGGCGCGCGCGGCGCCAACAGCGGGCTCCACCTGATCCGTCCCGAGCCTGCCTTCGCGCGCAAGAACGGCTTCGATCACAACCCGACAATCGGCGGGCATGTCGCGATCCAGGTGGACGATCTCGACGCGGTGATGGAGCGGCTGAAGGCCGAGGGCATTCCCTTCACCTACGCCCCGCCCTTCGCCATCCCGGGCATGCGCCATGTCTATCTGTACGACCCGTCCATGAACCTTCTGGAGATCAACGAGATGGTGAAAGAGCAATGAAGACGGCCTTCGTCGGCCTCGGGGCAATGGGCGGCCGGATGGCGGGCGCGCTCCTGCGCGCAGGTCACGACGTGACGGGCTTCGATCTTTCCGAACGGGCGCTCGCGGCGCTGGAGGCGGCGGGCGGCAAGCGGGCAGGGAGCGTGGCGGAGGCCTGCGAGGGGGCGGAGGCGCTCGTCCTCATGGTGGTCAATGCCGCCCAGGCGGAGGCCGTGCTCTTCGAGGCCGGCGCGCTCGAGGCGCTGCCCGAGGGCGCCCTCGTCCTCTCCGCCGTCACCATGCCCGCAGCGGCGGCGGAGGCGATAGAGGCACGGGTGCTCGCGGCGGACCGGCTCTTCCTCGATGCGCCGGTCTCGGGTGGCACGGTGGGTGCCGAGAAGGGCGCGCTCACTTTCATGGCGTCGGGTGCGGATGCCGCGATGGAGGCGGCGGCGCCGCTCCTCGATGCCATGGCGCTTCATGTCTTCCGCATGGGCGACAGGGCAGGGCCGGGCTCGACCATGAAGATGGTCCACCAGCTCGCCGCCGGCTGCAATCTCGCGGTCGCGGCGGAGGTGATGAGCTTCGGCGCCCATCTCGGTCTGTCGCCCGTGCAGGTGCTCGATGTGCTGAACGTCTCGGCCGGCGGCTCCTGGATGATCGCCAATCGCGGGCCCCGGATGATGACGGAGGGGACGGATGCGATGTCCGCCGTCGATATCTTCGTGAAGGATCTCGGCATCGTCCTCGATGCGGCCCGCGCCGCCCGCTTTCCGGTGCCCGTCTCCTCGGCGGCGTTGCAGGTCTTCCTCGGCGCCTCGGGCGTGGGCTTCGGCGGGCATGACGACAGCCAGGCGACGCGGTTCTATGAGCATCTTGGCGGGCGCAAGGTGCGCGACAGCTGATCCGCCAGGCGTCGACGAACCGCCTCCCCGACCCTCCCGCGCTACCGCTCGTGCCCCAACGGTCCGCCACAGCTCTCCCGGATCATCAGCTTGGGGTCGAGCGTGATCCGGCGGGGCGGGCCGCTCGGCTCCTCGAGGCGGGCGAGCAGCAGCTCGGCGGCCATGCGGCCGATCTTGGCGGGATTGTCGAGCACCGTGGTCAGCGAGGGAGAGAACGCCGCCGCCTCCTCGGTCCCGCCGATGCCGACGACACCCGCATCCCGCCCCGGCTGCAGGCCCGCGGCGCGGAGCGCGTTCATCGCACCGAAGGCCACGAGGTCGTTGAAGCAGACATAGCCCGTCGGCCGTGCGGCCCAGGCCAGCGTCTCCCGCGTCGCGGCCGCGCCCTCCACCAGCCGCGGCCGGCACTGGCGCCAGAGACGGGGTTCATAGGCGATGCCGGCCCCCTCGAGCTCCGCCCGGAACCCCGCAATCCGCTCCGTCGCCACGCTCGTCCCCGGTTGTCCGCCGATGAGCGCGATCCGTCGATGGCCGAGATCGAGGAGCCGCCGCGTCGCCGTCGCCATCGCCCGCCGGTCCGCGTTCACCACCCGGTCCGCGCCCGCATCCGCCGCGATATGCCGGGAGACATAGACCACCGGCACGCCACGATCGCGGAGCGGGGCCAGCACGGCGATACCCGTATCGGGCGGGGGCGAGACCAGGAGCCCGTCCGCCCCGTAGGCCGCCAGGCTCTCGACAAAGCGCGCGAGGCTCGCCGCATCTTCCCCGTGATTGTTTAGAAAGACGGCGCCTCCGGCGGCGCCCAGCGTCTCCTCGATCGCGATCAGCATCTCGGCGAAGAACTGATGCGCGATGTTGTGGAAGCTGACGCCGACGATCCGCGTGCGTCCCGTCCTCAACGACGCCGCCGCGATGTTCGGCACATAGCCCGCCTCGCGCATCGCCTCGCGCACCAGTCGCCGCGTCTGCGCCGCGATCATCGGGCTGTCCTTGAGCGCGAGCGAGACCGTCGCGGTGGAGAGGCCCAGACGCTCCGCGATCTGCTTCTGCGTCGGCCGCCCCTTCATGTCCGGCCACCCGTCATCCGCGGCGCGCTCAAGGCGCTCCCGCCGCGATCGGCGCCCTGGCCGCGTCGATATCGAACCGCCCGATCAGATCGCGCGTCCGCGCCACGGTCTTCTCGTAGCGGCAGAGCGATGCCGCACTGCCCGCGCCCGAGCCGCCCCACCACTCGAAACTCGTCGCCTCGAGGCAGTCTATCTCCCGAAACGCCTCGAACGACCGTTGTCCCGCCCGCATCCGGCTGGCCCAGAGCTGGCGGAGCTCGACGCTCATGTAGTCGCGGCCGAAGATCTCGCGATAGACCAGGGGCAGGATGGCATCGAGCTCGGCCGCCGCCGCGTCCGCCCGCTCACGCACGCAGTCCTTGTACGCGACGTTCGCCTCCGCCTCCTCGCAGATCGCTAGGGCGGGGCCGCCGGTCAGTGCGGCCAGCAAGCAGGCAAGGAGTGTCGTCCTGACGCGCCGCATCCCCTGATCTCCGGAAGCTGTCGCCGATCCGGGCTTTCTGCCCGCGCCCCCCGAGCTTAGATCGATTGAAAAGCTGCGGACAACAGGAGAGCGGAATGAGCGAGAAACCGGTCGTCGGCTTCATCGGTGTGGGCCTCATGGGCTGGGGCATGGCCAAGAATGCGGTGGAGAAGGGCTTCCCCCTCCGCGTCGTGGCGCATCGCAAGCGCGAGGCGGTGGAGGATCTCGTCTCCCGCGGCGCGGTCGAATGCGACAGCGTGGCCGAGCTTGCGGGCCAGTGCGACATGATCGCCATGTGCGTCACCGGCTCGCCGCAGGTCGAGGCCAACATCGCCGAGATCCTGTCGACCGCGCGCCCCGGCCTCACCATCGTAGACAGCACCACCGCCGATCCCGCCTCCACCGTGCGCCTCGCCGCCTCGCTGGCGGAGCGGGAGATCGCGCTGGTCGATGCCCCCCTCTCTCGCACGCCGGCGCATGCGTGGGACGGCGAGCTCACCACCTATGTGGGCGGGGACGCAGCGCTTCTCGAGCGTATCCGCCCGCTCCTCGAGACCTGGGCCAGCGTCATCATCCCTACCGGCGGGCCTGTCGGCTCGGCCCATGCCGTGAAGCTCATCAACAATCTCATCGGCATCGGCTACGCGGCGATCTGGTCGGAAGCCTACTCCACGGCCGAGCAGACCGGCATCGCCCCCTCTGTGCTGCATGAGATCGTCACGAACTCGGGCCTCAACTGCGGCAACTTCCAGAACTATTCCAAGTACATCCTCGAGGGCGACCCGAATGCACACAAGTTCGCGCTCAGCAACTGCCTCAAGGATCTGACCTACTACACCCGCCTCGCTCAGGCGCATCACGCGCCCACGCTCGTCTCCTCCGGCGTCCTGCAAACCCTGACGCTCGGCAGCAATCTCGGCGAAGGGGAGCGTATGATGCCGGAGATGGTCGAGATCTTCCGCCGCCTCCGCCCGCAGTGACCGGGCACCGAGCCGCCCGGCGCGGAGACGGCCCTTGGCCCGTCCGGCCGGCCCGTCGCGACGATGCCGGCCGGCATCTGCGCCGGGCAATGCAGCCCGCCAATCGCAGGGCCCCGATGCGACCTTGACGGCGCGGGCGGGAGGGTCAGGGATGGATGCCTCAACGGTCGGGGAGGGACCCATGCGCTACGGATTGATCGGCCTCGGCAGCCTCGGCGCCAACCTCGCCGGCAGCCTCGCGCGCGCGGGCTTCGACGTGACGGTGAACGACCTGGATGCCGCCCGCGCGGCCCCCGCCATCAGGGACGGCGCCGTCTGGGGCGAAAGCCCGGAGACGGTGGCTGCCGGCACGGACGCCGTCATCACCTGCCTGCCCTCGCCCGGCATCTCCGAACGCGTGCTCGACGCCATGCTTCCCGCCATGCGTGACCGAGGCGCCCGGCACTGGATCGAGATGTCCACGGTCAGCCGTGACGATGTCCTCCGCCTCGCCGAGAAGGCCCGCGGCCTGGGGGTGGAGACGCTCGAGGCTCCCGTCACCGGCGGCGTCCATCTCGCGGCGCGGGGCGAGATCACGGTGCTCGTCGGCGGCGACGCCGCGCTCTTCGAGACGCACCGCCCGGCCTTCGAGGCGATGGGCAACCGCATCTTCCACATGGGCCCGCTGGGCCAGGCCTCCATCATCAAGGTCATCACCAACATGATGGCCTTCATCCACCTACAGTCCTGCGCGGAGGGGCTGATGCTCGCGGCCAAGGGCGGGCTCGACCTCAAGACCGCGTGGGAGGCCATCGCCGCGAGCTCCGGCACCAGCTTCGTGCACGAGACGGAGGGCCAGCTCATCCTCAACGGCAGCCATCAGATCGACTTCACGATGGATCTCGCGCTCAAGGATCTCGGCTTCGCCACGGGCTTTGCGGAGGAGTTCGGCATCGATCTCGCGCTGCTGGAGCGTACCCGCGCCGTCTTCGAGGCGGCGGGCGCGCGTTACGGCCGCGAGGCGCAATCCCCCCGCATCGCCGGCCTCCTCGAGGAAGCGGCGAACCACCCGCTTCGCGCCGAGGGGTTCCCGGCCCGCCTCGAATGATCCGGTCTGCCTATCGCGAAGGCATTTTTCGGGTTCCGGCGATCAAGCGATAAGCTACACGCTCGGTAACGCGGGGCATTTCATCTTCGATCTCGACAGGTGAGAGGCGATGTCCGACAGTTCGGCGAGCAGCGCCCAAGCGGCGCAGGGACGCACAGCCGGCAGTACCGGAGCCGGAAAGACAGGGAGATCGATATGATCGTGATCAGTCGGGCGGCGGCCGGCGGGGGGGCCGCCGCGACGCTCGTGGCGCGCCGCGCCCCCCCGCCCGCTCAGAAGCCCGGCAGGTTCGGCCCCC